>CP091034.1:4150000-4450000 GCA_039725955.1 Sinorhizobium sp. B11 | reverse complement strand
CGAGTTCCGTCTTGCTGCGGTCCGGCAGATCGGTTTCCGGTGCGGCGATGATGTCGAAGGCGTAGGTCAATAGACTGTCGCCGGCCAGAATGGCAGTCGCTTCGTCGAATTTGATGTGTACGGTCGGCTTGCCGCGGCGCAGATTGTCATCATCCATGGCCGGCAGGTCATCGTGAACAAGCGAATAGCAATGGATGCACTCGAGGGCCGCACCGACGCGCAGCGCCGCCTGCCTGTTGCCGCCGAGAAGCGTGGCGCTTTCGACGACAAGAAAAGGACGCAGTCGTTTGCCTCCGTTGAGCACTGCATAGTGCATCGCATTCCGCAGCAGGTCCGGGCGGGCAATCTCGTCAGGTAACACGGCGGGAGAGAGCAGGAGATCAAGCAGCGCCTCGATCTCGGCGGCGCTGCTTTTCAACCGTGTCTCGAATGTTTCCCGTTTGGCGTCCATGCGCGCTCTTTGGCACGGCGGAATGGTTGCTGGCAACGGAATTGTCGATCACTGAGCCAAGATTTCCGCTGCACTCTGGCAATGCGGGTTTTCAGGCGGTATGACAGCGAAGAGGGCGAAAACGGACTGGGACATTGGATATAGCGCCGCAGACAGAGGAGAGCGTCGAGGCGCCGGTTCGCCGGCGCTGGCTTGGAGACCGCCAGGTGCTGAAGCGCGTTGTTCTTGCCGTTCTGGCGGTGCTGCTTTTGCCCTATGTGCTGATTTTTATCTATCTGCTGCCCTTCATCCATCCCGTTTCGACGCTGATGCTGCGCGATCTGGTGCTTCTGCGCGGCTACGATCGGCAGTGGGTGTCGATCGACGACGTTGCGCCCGTTCTCGTGCAGTCGGTGATGATGTCGGAAGACGGGCAGTATTGCTTCCACGGCGGTGTCGACTGGGACGAGATGCGCATGCTGGTCGAAGACACGCTGAAGGGCCAGGAGACGCGCGGCGGCAGCACGATCCCCATGCAGACTGCAAAGAACCTCTTCCTCTGGAACAGCCGCTCCTTCATCCGCAAGGGATTGGAATTGCCGCTGGCTGTCGGTTCCGACTTCGTCTGGTCGAAGCGACGGCTGATGGAGATCTATCTCAATATCGCCGAATGGGGGCCAGGCATCTACGGCATCGAGGCGGCGGCACAGTATCACTTCAAGGTGCCTGCCTCGAAGCTGACACGCCGGCAGGCATCGCTGCTTGCGGTTTCGCTGCCGAACCCGATCGACCGCAATGCCGGAAAACCCGGGCGAGGGCTGCGCAGGCTGGCGGCGATCATCGAGCGGCGGGCACAGGGTTCGGGCGATTACATCAAGTGCATCCATGAATGATATCAGAACTTGTCGTTGGAAGCGGCAAGCGTCATCTGACATTCTTGGTTCTGCCATATGGGCGATGCATCAGCAACCAAAGCCCCGAGTCGCCCATGACATCTACGACGCTTTCGCCCGAGCTTCTCCACTATTCGAAGACGCACAATCCCGCTCCGCCAGTGCATCTCGGCTCCCGCTACCACAAACTTGGGGGCTTCCTGCCGGAGCAGGGCAACACGATTGTCTGCCATCCCCCGAGGAGCTCACAAACGCTGCAGGTGCTCACCGAAGCGCGTGAAAAAATATCTGGCGATGCCGGAGGCCGCGCAATTCATCTTCACGCCGATCACCAGCCTCCATATGACGCTTTTCGAAGGCGTGATCGAGACCGGCCGCAAGAAGAACCACTGGCCCGATGACATTCCACTCGATGCGCCGATCGACGACATGACGGAGCTCATGGCGGCGCGGCTCGAAGGCTTCACGATGTTCGATCCCTTCAAGGTGGCAATCGTCGAAGCTCGTCCGTCCGGCCTGCTTCTCGAGGGGGCGACAGAGGGTGACCGCAAGGTGATGCGCGCCTGGCGCGACGCATTCGCAAATCTCCTGGGTTATCGTCAGCCCAACCATGAGAACTATAAGTTCCATATGACTTTTGCCTACCCGATCGAGCGGCTGGAAGACGAGGCGCTGCCGCGCTGGCAGGCGATGCTTGACGAGGTGACAGATCATATCCGCACCAGGGCGCCTGTGCTGGAGCTCAATCCGCCCGCCTTCTGTGTGTTCGAGGATATGAACCACTTCCACGAAGTGCTGATTTTCGATTTCGAACCCTGACAGGAAAACACCATGGACAAGCTGACGCTTTACATCGCCAACAAGAACTACTCTTCCTGGTCGTTCCGGCCGTGGATGGCGCTAGCGGGCGTCGGCATTGATTTCGAGGAGGTGTTGATCCCCTTCGACTATCCTGATGGTAATCCCAAAATCAAGGCGGTCTCGCCGAGCGGCCATGTGCCCCTGCTGCAGCATGGTTCCCTTAAGATCTGGGAATCCTTCGCGATCATCGAATATGTGGCCGAGCTTTATCCCGAAGCAGGATTGCTGCCCGGCAATCGTGCCGAGCGGGCGCTTTCCCGCTCGGTTTCCATGGAGATGCTTTCGAGCTTCCGGGCATTGCGCAGTGCCTGCCCGATGAATATCCGCCGGCCGAAGGGTAAAATCGCGCTTCCCGACGGGGTTTCCGCCGATATCAGCCGTATCGAGACGATCTGGCGCGATCTTCTGCAGAAATCCGGTGGGCCGTTCCTCTTCGGTGAATTCAGCGGGGTGGATGCGATGTTTGCGCCTGTCGTCAACCGCTTCGACATCTATGATCTCGTCAGCAGTGCCGATATACTGCCTTACATGAATGCGATGAAGGCGCATCCCGCCTGGCGGAAGTGGGAAGAATCTGCCCGTGCAGAGCCGTGGATCGTCCCGGAAGACGAAGTCTGAGCGGAGAATCAGAGGCATCGCAAAAAATACATATGGGGACTGGTCAAGGCGGCCCCTTGCATGTATAAGCGCGCAAAATTCCGAAATCGCGACATGTCCGTTTCGGCCGCCAGTCTGGCCGCGGATATGTTTTGCCCGCAAGTGGAGTAAGAGAAATGGCTGTACCGAAGAGAAAAACGAGCCCGTCCAAGCGCGGCATGCGCCGTTCGGCCGATGCGCTGAAGGCTCCGACCTATGTCGAAGACAAGAACTCCGGCGAACTGCGCCGCCCGCACCATATCGATCTGAAGACCGGTATGTACCGTGGCCGTCAGGTTCTGACGCCGAAGGAAAGCGCATAATTCTTTATGCGGCTTGTCCGATGAAGTTTTGAAGGCCGGCTCAACGCCGGCCTTTTTCTTTTCGAGATATTATAATCTTCGGTGTCTTGAAGTGAGACGCTGATATCAGGCAGTATTCCCGCGAGATCGGGGAGATATTTCTGCATGATTAACACAATACCGCTGATGGTTATTCCATTTATTCTTTACAATCTGGCGATGTTGGGCCTGATGGGCGGTGGCGGCATTCCGTCGCTCCAGCATGACGTGATCGTACTGTCGATGCTTTCGGGCGCAATCTGGAGCATGGCGCTCGGCGACCTCTTTATCGTCGTAGCGCTCGTCGTCCTCTTCTTCGAGATCCTGAAGGCAACCCGGAACGGTTCCGGCAACCTCATCAACCATATGCTGTCGATGTTGGTCTTCATCGCCTTCCTGGTCGAGTTTCTCCTCGTCCAGGACGCGGCGACCCAGGTCTTCTTCATCCTGATGACCATTGCGCTGATCGATGTGATTGGCGGCTTTGCGGTATCGATCCGCAGTGCCAACCGGGACGTTTCGATCGGCCTATAGGCTGTCGAGCTTGTTCTGCAGCGCGCGAAGCTGTTCCTTCAGCTCATCGATATCCTTGGCTTCCGCCTTGCGGGTTTCCTTGGGCGGTGGCGTCATGAAGGGCGAGAACATCTGCATGGCCTGCTGAAACATCTCGGTATTCCGGCGGACCTGATCTTCGACCATCTGCATGGGAAGCTGCAGGTTCTTGCCGAGCGGTGTTTCGCCAAAGGCGCGGTTTACCTGCTCGCGGATCTGTGACTGCTGCTCCGTGAAGGCGCGCATGGAATGTTCGAGGAAGCTCGGTACAACCATCTGCATCTGGTCGCCGTAATAGGTGATCAGCTGACGCAGGAAAGAGATCGGAAGCAGCGTGTTGCCGGTCTTCGATTCCTGCTCGAAAATAATCTGGGTCAATACCGAATGCGTGATGTCGTCACCGCTTTTGGCGTCCTGAACGACAAAATCCTCCCCCTTCTTCACCATCTCCGCCAGGTCTTCCAGCGTCACATAGGTGCTGGTGCCCGTATTATAGAGGCGGCGATTGGCATATTTCTTGATTACGATCTGACCCTCAGTCTTCGCCATATCAGTCTCCCAAACCCCGTCTGATTGTATGGATACTCCCCCGCCAGAGACTGTAGACGCAAAAGAAGGGCGGTGACAATCTCTTTGTGCGATGCGGCAAGCCCTTTCCCTGTACGGATAAATCCATTCGAGGGCGCTGCAGCAAAAGGTGGAACGGTGTTGGCATTTGACTTGCGCCTGCAGCTTTGTCAGTTTCCACTTATATGTGTGACGAGAAACGAGGAAACCACCCCATGAGCAGTTCATCCGTCGTCATCGCCTCTGCAGCGCGCACCGCTGTCGGTTCCTTCAACGGTGCTTTCGGCACAATTCCCGCTCACGAGCTCGGCGCAGCCGCCGTCAAGGGCGCGCTCGAGCGGGCAGGTGTTTCCCCTGAAGATGTGGACGAGGTCATTCTTGGCCAGGTCCTGCAGGCCGGCGAAGGCCAGAACCCCGCTCGTCAGGCAGCAATGAAGGCAGGCGTTCCCAAGGAGGCGACGGCCTGGAGCGTCAACCAGCTCTGCGGTTCAGGTCTGCGTGCCGTTGCCCTCGGCATGCAGCAGATTGCGCTCGGTGATGCGAAGATCATCGTCGCCGGCGGTCAGGAATCCATGTCGATGGCGCCGCATGCGGCGCATTTGCGCGGCGGCGTGAAGATGGGCGACATGAAGATGATCGACACCATGATCAAGGATGGTCTGACCGACGCCTTTTACGGCTATCACATGGGCGTTACCGCCGAAAATATCGCACGCCAGTGGCAGCTTTCGCGTGACGACCAGGACCAATTCGCCGTCGGCTCGCAGAACAAGGCCGAAGCCGCGCAGAAGGCTGGCCGCTTCAAGGACGAAATCGTTCCCTTCATCATCCAGGGCCGCAAGGGTGACGTAACCGTTGATGCCGACGAATATATCCGCCACGGCGCGACGCTGGAGGCGATGACGAAGCTGCGGCCGGCGTTCGACAAGGACGGCACGGTGACCGCGGCAAATGCCTCCGGCCTCAACGACGGCGCTGCTGCAGCCGTCCTGATGAGCGAAGCGGAAGCGTCGCGACGCGGCATCCAGCCGCTCGCCCGCATCGTTTCCTGGGCAACAGCAGGTGTCGATCCCCAGGTCATGGGCACTGGCCCAATCCCTGCTTCCCGCAAGGCGCTGGAAAAGGCCGGCTGGTCTGTCGCCGACCTCGACCTTGTCGAGGCCAATGAGGCCTTTGCGGCCCAGGCCTGTGCCGTGAACAAGGATCTCGGATGGGATTCTGATATCGTCAACGTCAATGGCGGTGCGATCGCGATCGGTCATCCGATCGGTGCTTCGGGTGCCCGCGTTCTCAACACACTGCTCTTCGAGATGAAGCGCCGCGGCGCCAAGAAAGGCCTTGCCACACTGTGCATCGGCGGCGGCATGGGCGTCGCCATGTGCTTCGAAGCAATGTAAATAGCACACGATGTATGTTCATCGAGTGCGACTGAGGGCGAGTTGACAACAAGAGGGAGCGAAGCATGAGCAGAGTGGCTTTGGTCACTGGGGGTACGCGCGGCATTGGCGCGGCGATTTCGATGGCTCTAAAGAATGCCGGCTACAAGGTTGCTGCCAACTATGCCGGCAATGATGAAAAGGCCAAAGCATTTCATGGTGTTACCGGCGTGCCCGTCTTCAAGTGGGACGTCTCAGACTATGTTGCCTGCGGCGAAGGCATAGCAAAGGTCCAGGCCGATCTCGGCCCGGTCGAAATCCTCGTCAACAATGCCGGCATCACTCGTGATGCTATGTTTCACAAGATGACGGCCCAGCAGTGGCACGAGGTGATCAATACCAACCTCACCGGCCTCTTCAACATGACGCACCATGTCTGGAGCGGCATGCGCGACCGCAGCTTCGGCCGCATCGTCAATATCTCCTCCATCAACGGCCAGAAGGGCCAGATGGGGCAAGTGAACTATTCTGCCGCGAAAGCGGGCGACCTCGGATTTACCAAGGCACTTGCCCAGGAAGGGGCGGTCAAGAATATTACCGTCAATGCTATTTGCCCCGGCTATATCGGGACGGAGATGGTGCTTGCGGTGCCCGAAAAGGTACTGAACGAGAAGATTATTCCGCAAATTCCGGTCGGGCGCCTCGGCGAACCCGAGGAGATCGCGCGCTGCGTGACCTTCCTCGTTTCCGACGATGCCGGGTTCATTACCGGTTCGACTTTGACCGCCAATGGCGGTCAGTTCTTCGCTTAAATTATTACTTGTGGCTGTGAGCGCAGTTGCTCGGGAAGCTGCCGGTTCCGTCATAGGGGCCGGCAGATGCGCCATAGGCGGCAAGCACAATGGTGACGAGGGCGGCGATCGCGATGATCCTGTTCATGGTGATGTCTCCCCGCGGACGAGCGCTCGGATAGTTGCCGTCCGCGGCTTCGGTTTCGTTGATGCTGTCAGGCGTTTGGATTGTGCCGTTTATTGGCTCTGGCGGGCACTTGCTGAACGGCGCGGTCGTGGCTGCGGAGAGCGGCGATTGCCGTCGTCAGGAAGGCTGAGGCGAGCAGGATAGCGACGGCGGAATTCAAGAAAATCTGGGCCATGGTAAGCGCTCCTATCCATTCGCGGGCGGCACATGCTCTGCCTGCGATCTTGAAAGGAATATGGGCTCAGGTCTGCCAAGGCGGTAGATTTGACTTCAGCGACCGATTGTCAACGCCGCGTTGACGACAATAGCGGGCAACAAAAACGGGCGCCGAAGCGCCCGTCCAAAATTTCCGATGGGCCAGGATCGATCAGCGGCAACGCGCTTCGTAGCGGCGACCGTAACGGTCGCGATAGATGCAGTAACCCTGACGTTCGACCGAATGGCCGATCAGCGCGCCTGTCAGACCGCCGGCGACTGCGCCAACTGCCGCGCCACCCCAGCTGTTGGTGACAGCGCCACCGATGATTGCGCCCGTGCCGGCGCCAATCGCCGTGCCCTGCTCCGTCGGGGTGCAGGATGCGAGAGCGCCAATGAGAGCGCAGCTAAGGATGATCTTCTTCATGTCTAAACTCCCCAGGTTATCGGCCTTTAAATTCGGCCCATCAGCACAAGAATGATAATGATGACGAGAACTAACCCCAAACCACCTGAAGGTCCATAGCCCCATCCGCGGCTATAACCCCAATTCGGCAAGGCGCCGACCAATAACAGTATAAGGATAATAAGAAGTATCGTGCCAAGCATGGTATTTGTCCTGCCTCATCCTCATTTCGACTGGACTAGAAACCCACATCGGCGAATTTTGTTCCCGGCTAAGCTCTCAGAATATCACGGCGGCGTTATCAGCTGTTGCAACGGAAGCCGACTTTAGCCGGTTTCGTGGAAAGCAAGTCGGCGAAATGCCATCGGGCATTTTCTAAGTATGGTTAAAAATATCTTTTAATACAATATGTTGCGGTGAACAAAGCGGGAAAATGGAGATGTCTCCGATTCGTCAGCGATTCGTTCCGGCTTTGATCGGCCATGACCTTTTACCGGATCGTCGGCACCGGCCGGTTTAATGCTCCGTAAATTTTGCATGTCAAAGATTAATGGCTTCCGGCGGTTCGGAGTGGCCATAGCAAATCCGGAATCCGTATCTTGGGATCGGTGCGAAAATGCGCACAAGATCTCGCCGTGAACGAAAAGGGAAAGCCTCGACTTTAGCGATTCGTCTCCGGTTCGTTCCGGCTTTGGTCGAAGCGTTAATTTCAGGCTTGACCTTTGCGCTTTTACGATTCGGCAACAAGCGTTAACGGCAGCTGCCGCCACCAGTTCTCAGGTAATGCTGCAGATTCAGTATCTAGTGTAAAAAAGCGATTCAAAATCAATACTTAGCCGTGAACAAAAGCTGAATCAGCCGGAGTCAGCGATTCGTCTCCGATTCGTTCTCAAGCTGTTCCGAATCTTAAATCAAGGACTTAGCGGGCTGTGACTTCTGTGCTCAATCCAAAGTCTATTTCAAATCCGCCCTTGCGTTTGGAGCTTTGGCTGTCCATGTGTTCTCTGCCTCATCCGAAGCTCCGACTTGACCCTGGGCGCTATCGCCTCACTTGCATGGACCATGACCCTGACTTCGCAGCCGATGATACTGAGCGGGCGCGGTGTGACCGCGGTGCTCGGACCGACCAATACCGGCAAGACCCATTATGCAATCGAACGCATGGTGGCGCATGGCACTGGTGTGATCGGCCTGCCGCTCCGATTGCTGGCGCGTGAGGTCTATACGCGCGTGGTCGAAAAGGTCGGCGCCCAGAACGTGGCGCTGGTGACCGGCGAAGAAAAGATCTCGCCGCCGAACGCGCGTTTTTTCCGTTTGTACAGTCGAGGCGATGCCGCGGGAAACCAAGGCTGCCTTCGTCGCCATCGACGAAGTGCAGCTTGCGGGCGATCTCGAGCGCGGTCACATCTTTACGGACCGGATCCTGCATCTGCGCGGCCGCGAGGAGACGCTTCTATTGGGCGCCGGCACCATGCGGCCGATCCTGCAGCAGCTCCTGCCGGGAATTATGGTCACGGAGCGGCCGCGGCTTTCTCATCTTCTCTATGCCGGGCAGAAGAAGATTACTCGGTTGCCGCAGCGTTCGGCGATCGTCGCCTTCTCGGCTGATGAAGTTTATGCGATCGCGGAGCTGATCCGGCGCCAGCGCGGCGGTGCGGCCGTCGTGCTCGGAGCGCTCAGCCCGCGTACCCGCAATGCCCAGGTAGCGCTTTATCAGGCGGGCGACGTCGAATATCTCGTTGCGACCGATGCGATCGGCATGGGCCTCAATCTCGATGTCGATCATGTGGCCTTCGCGCAGGATCGGAAGTTTGACGGCTATCAGTTCCGTAATCTCAATCCAGGAGAACTCGGCCAGATCGCCGGCCGCGCCGGTCGCCATGTGCGCGATGGAACCTTTGGTGTTACCGGCCAGGTTTCACCCTTCGACGAGGAGCTCGTGCAGCGCATCGAGGGCCACGAGTTTGACAACGTCAAGGTTCTGCAATGGCGGACCAAGGATCTCGATTTCTCGACGATACAATCCCTGCGGGCAAGTCTTGAGACCGGTCCCCGCGTGCCGGGCCTGACGCGGGCGTTGCCCGCTGTCGACCAACAGGCGCTTGAACATTTGTCGCGTTATCCGGAAATCGTCGACCTCGCCAATACGCCTGCGCGGGTCGAAAAGCTCTGGGAGGCTTGCGCTTTGCCGGACTATCGGCGCATAACGCCTGCGCAACATGCCGATCTTATTTCTACCCTCTTTTCCGATCTGGTGCGCTATGGCACGGTGAATGAACAGTTTCTCGCCGAACAAGTTCACCGTTCGGATCGGACAGATGGAGAAATTGACACGCTTTCGGCGCGAATCGCGCAGATAAGAACCTGGACCTATGTATCGAATCGGCCCGGCTGGCTTGCCGATCCGACACACTGGCAGGAAAAGACGCGGGAAATCGAAGATCGATTGTCCGATGCGTTACATGAAAGGTTGACGAAACGCTTTGTTGATCGCAGGACATCTGTGCTCATGAAGCGCCTGAGAGAGAATGCGATGCTGGAAGCTGAAATCAGTGTGAATGGCGATGTCTTTGTTGAAGGACATCATGTGGGGCAGTTGACCGGGTTCCGCTTTACGCCTGTCGGTGGAACGGACGGGCCGGACGCCAAGGCGGTTCAGGCTGCGTCGCAAAAGGCGCTTGGGCTCGAATTCGAAGCTCGCGCCGCGCGCCTGCATGCCGCGGGCAATGCCGATCTGGCGATCGGCTCGGATGGACTCGTGCGTTGGCTCGGCGATCCCGTTGGCCGTCTTTCGGGCAGCGACCATGTGATGCGTCCGCGCGTCATCCTGCTTGCCGACGACCAGCTTACGGGCAACGCGCGCGACCATGTCGCCGCCCGTATCGAACGTTTCGTCAATCATCATATCAGCACGGTCCTGAAGCCGCTCGACGATCTGTCGCGTGCCGAAGACCTGCAGGGCCTTGCCAAGGGGCTTGCCTTCCAGCTCGTCGAGAATCTCGGCGTGCTCTTCCGCCGCGACGTGACGGAAGAAGTGAAGTCTCTGGATCAGGATGCGCGCGCCTCCATGCGTCGCTATGGAATCCGCTTCGGCGCTTATCATATCTTCGTGCCGGCGCTTCTGAAGCCGGCACCGGCAGAGCTCATCACCCTGCTTTGGGCGCTGAAGAACGATGGCCTCGACAAGGCAGGTTATGGCGACCTCATTCCGGTGCTCGCTGCCGGCCGCACCTCAGTGGTCACGGATCCGAGCTTCGAGCGCATGTTCTACAAACTGGCGGGCTTCCGGTTCCTCGGCAAGCGCGCCGTGCGCATCGATATTCTCGAGCGTCTGGCCGACCTCATCCGTCCGCTCCTGCAATGGAAGCCGGGTCAGGGCACGCGCCCGGAAGGCGCATATGACGGTCGCCGCTTCACGACGACGACGGCGATGCTGTCTATTCTCGGCGCGACGCTCGAAGACATGGAAGAGATCCTCAAGGGTCTCGGCTACCGCGCCGATGCCGTGAAGGCTGAGGAAGCGGCCGCATTCCTTGCAACACAGGATGCATCGTCTGCCCCGGCGGCGACGGCGGAACTCGCGGCAGAAGAAACGGCTGAAAAGGCCGACCATGACGACGCAGACGGTGCTTCGGAAGAAACGCCGGTCGTCGAAGCTGCATCTGTGGCTGCGGAAACGCCTTCTGTCGCCGAAGGTTCGGCAGAAGCCGGCGAGACCGAGGCTGCAGAACCGAAGCCGGTTCTCCTGTGGCGCCTTGGTGGCCGCAACGAGAACCCGCGGCAGGCACGCGGCCATGGCGATCGCCGTGGCGGACAGAGCCAGGGCCAAGGCCAGGGTCAGGACCGCGGTGAGCGCAACAATCGCCGTCAAGGTGGTGAAGGCGGCGAGGGCCGGGACGGCAATCGCAATCAAAACCGCAACCGGGATGGCGGCAATCGCGACGGCAACCGGGACGGCGGCAATCGTGATGGGGGCAGGCCTCAGAACGCGCGTAATGACCGCAACGAGCAGCGCGGCGATCGCCAGGACCGTGGTGACCGCAAGGATCGCGGTGATCGCAACGACCGTAACAACAATCGCGGCAATTCGCAGCCGCTGCGCTTCGAAGCCAAGCCGCCGCGCAAGGAGAAGCCGATCGATCCGGATTCACCCTTCGCCAAGCTTGCAGCTCTCAAGGAGCAGATGAAGAAGTAATCATGGGCGCAGAGACACAGCCAGGAAGCGGTTCGCGCCAGCGCATCGACAAATGGCTGTTCTTCGCGCGAATGGTGAAATCGCGCTCGCTGGCGCAGAGCCACATCCAGTCCGGGCACGTCAGCATCAACGGTACGCGCTGTGGGCAGCCGAGCCAGACGGTCAAGGTAGGCGATCGGGTGGAGCTGACGCTGGAGCGAAGGGACATCATTCTCGTCGTTCGCCTGCCGGGCGACCGGCGCGGACCCTATGAGGAGGCGAAGCTGCTCTATGAGGATCTGTCGCCGCCTCCGGATGAGGCAAAACGCCTCACCCCCTATGAGCAGGCCATTCGTGCCACCGGCTCCGGAAGACCGACGAAAAAGGAACGGCGCGCAATTGACAGGCTTATGTCGGATGAGGATTAGAAAACTCTTCCTGCCGTGGGCTTTTCGAAGATCGTTTGTCCTTGAAATCCTGCCGTAAAGTCGATACGTCACACACAACCTGCCGGGTAGCGTGCTTGCCTCCCAAGCCTGTACACGCTTTATCTCCGGCTTAGGGGACAGGCGCGACGTTCCAGGTTGCCCGGCCCCGCCCGCATGGAAAATCCTGGAGTTCTTCATGACCTATGTCGTGACCGACAATTGCATCCGCTGCAAATACACCGATTGTGTTGAAGTCTGCCCCGTCGACTGTTTCTACGAGGGCGAGAATTTCCTCGTCATTCATCCCGACGAGTGTATCGACTGTGGCGTTTGCGAGCCGGAATGTCCCGCTGAGGCGATCAAGCCCGATACCGAGCCGGGTCTCGACAAATGGCTGAAGATCAACGCCGAATATGCGAGCATCTGGCCGAACATCACCGTCAAGAAAGAGCCGATGGCCGAGGCCAAGGAACTGGACGGCGAGGCTGGAAAATTCGAGAAATACTTCTCGGAAAAGCCTGGCAGCGGCGACTGAAAATCGCGGCGTGCAATGCTGTTGAAACCGGGTTCAGCGGCAGGTTAAACGTTTCAGATTACGCGTGAGTCACATGGAGGCTATGTGTTGCCGACATGACTCACGTTAAGCAAATTATTGATTTCCTCATATTTTTGTGATACGTTCACCACACTGTTCCATTTGTGGCATGACGCATGCCCAAAACCATCACGAAAGTAAAACAAATCCGCACGCGGTTTCCGTGACATATCAATAACTTGAGCTGTCGGATCCCAAGATCGCGCGCAAGGAGACCTTTTGCTTCTGTCTGGTGGAACCAGAGTGAAGTCACCCGACGGATTTAACCGTCTCATCCGGGCCTGACTGACCCGGCTCCGGCCGCCGCCGGAAGCGTAACAGGGAGTTTTTGATTAGAATGACCACCCAGCAGAAAAAACCTTCTACCGCACGTCACGGCTTCAAGACTGGTGAATCGATCGTGTACCCCGCACACGGCGTCGGTACCATCACGGCTATCGAAGAGCAAGAAGTCGCCGGCATGAAGCTTGAACTTTTCGTCATCGATTTCGAAAAGGACAAGATGCGTCTGAAGGTTCCGGTCGCGAAAGCCATGAGCATCGGCATGCGCAAGCTTTCCGAGACCGATTTCGTCGAGCGCGCTCTCAAGGTCGTGCAGGGCAAGGCTCGCGTCAAGCGCACCATGTGGTCCCGCCGCGCCCAGGAATATGATGCCAAGATCAATTCCGGCGACCTGATTTCCATCGCAGAAGTCGTTCGTGACCTCTACCGTGCTGAGAACCAGCCGGAGCAGTCCTATTCCGAGCGCCAGCTTTATGAAGCAGCTCTCGACCGCATGGCTCGCGAAATCGCTGCCGTCAACAAGATGTCTGAAACCGAAGCTGTTCGCCTCGTCGAGACCAACCTCAACAAGGGTCCGAAGCGTGGCAAGGTAATCGAGGAAGACGACTCGCAGGACGAAGCCGCTTGATAGAGCTTTGTTTTTGCTGACAAAAAAACCCGGCCTTGGAGCCGGGTTTTTTATTGGAACTTTTTTGCCGTTGCGACGTTCATACACAGTAATGCGGACTCACCAGAGCTCATGAAGCTCGGTCTGAAGCCGCTGGAGCTGTCAGCGTTCGATGAGGAGCGGATCATGATTTCCAGAATTTGCCTTTGCGGCAACCTCAAGAAACAGATCCAACCCTGCCGTCTTGCCGGCACATGAAGAGAGATAGGGCCTCCTCCTGAAAAGTCCAGGAGGAGGCCTTTATGCATTCAAGACCCTGTTTTGCTCTGGTTCAGTGATGTTCCGGAAACGGTGTTTGCTTGTTCATTTTTAGGCACGTGGCCCATTTAGGAGAGCGATTATGAAGAACATGTCTGCAGATCGGCGCATGATCAAAATAGCAATGGCGGCTCCCTATCTTGCCCGTGAAGAAGAGCACAATCTGGCGATCCGCTGGAAGGATCACGAAGACCGGGGCGCCCGCAACCAGATTGCCATGGCGCATATGCGCCTCGTCATTTCCATGGCAGGCAAGTTCCGCAATTTCGGCCTGCCGATGAGCGACCTCGTACAGGAAGGTTATGTCGGGCTTCTGGAGGCAGCAGCTCGTTTCGAACCGGCACGCGATGTTCGCTTTTCCACCTATGCAAGCTGGTGGATCCGCGCCTCGATCCAGGACTATATCCTGCGCAACTGGTCGATCGTGCGCGGTGGCACGAGTTCGGCTCAGAAGGCGTTGTTCTTCAATCTGCGCCGTCTGCGCGCCAAGCTTGCCAAAGGCGACACGCAGCTGACGCTGCAATCCATTCATCAGGAAATTGCCGCTGCCCTCGGTGTCAGCCTCGCCGACGTGCAGACCATGGATGCGCGCCTTTCCGGAAACGACGCCTCGCTGCAGGCGCCTTCTGTTTCGGGCGATGCCGACAGTGCCGAGAAGATGGATTTCCTCGTCAGCGACGAACCGCTGCCGGATGAGCAGGTCTCCAACATGATCGATGGCGAACGTCGCCGGATCTGGCTTGCATCTGCCCTCAAGCATCTCAACGAGCGTGAAATGAAGATCATCAGCGCGCGCCGGCTGGCCGAAGACGGGGCGACACTCGAAGAACTCGGCGCTGACCTTGGCATTTCCAAGGAGCGCGTGCGCCAGATCGAAAGCCGGGCGATGGAAAAGCTTCGTACGGCACTCGTCAGCGCCGATCCGCACATGGCAGCCTATGCCTGACCAGGAATTACTCCCCAGCAGCACAGACTGGCCCGGCATAAGCCGGGCCTTTTTTATTCGGAGATGATCTTCACGCGGTCGCCAGGGGAAACGGCAGCGCCCGTCGGCAGGGCGTTGATCAGCTTGAAGAGATCGAGCTTGCGATCGGTGCCCATCATGCGGGAGGCGAGCGTTGTAATATTGTCGCCGGGGCGGACCGTGACCACCCGCACGCGCAGGGGTTTCAGCGAAGCTGCCTCATCCGGCGTCATACGACGGAAGCTCGTGCGCAGAACGTTTGCCGTCGGCTCCAGTGAAGGGTTTCCCTTCGGCACTGCTGTCAGAAAGCGGAAGATCTGGTTGTTGTTTCTGATGACAGTGACGTCGAAGTCCCAGCGGTCGGCAGTGGCGCGCGCGGTCGCAGCCTCCATGCCATTGACGTTGATCGGCTGGATGGTCGAAGGATCGAGGCCGGTAACCCAGCCGCTGGAAATGTAATTCGTCAGGCTCTGGTTCTGGTTGTCCGCCACGCCGTCAAAGCGGATGGCGATATCGTTCGGGCCGGTTGCCATTACGGCCTCGACCTTGTTGTCGATGCTGAAGTCGGGCGGCACGTCAAAGCGGATGCCGAGGCCGCCGTGCAGGAATGTCTGGCCGCGCACATATCCCTCTTCCGGGCTGTCGCCATAGAGAAGGCCATCTATGCCATCGAGATAGTAGTCACGGCCCTTGTCGCCGACCGAGCCCTCCTGGCCGAAGGCGCGGGCATGGCTGCGGGCAAGCTCGATGCGCTGGGCGGAGTTCGGATGGCTCGACAGGAAGTCCAGGCTCTGGTCGGCCTCGGGATCGACCGACATGAAGCGGCTATAGGCAGCCATGGAATCAAGGAATCGGGCTGCGGCATAGGGATCATAGCCGGCTTCGCCGAGCATGCGTACACCGATAACGTCTGCCTGCAGTTCCTGCTGACGGGAGAATGCGGCGAGACGCAGCTTGCCGCGGGCAAGCGCCTGTTTGCCGGCTATATCACTCGATAGCACTTCGGCGACGACGCGGCTGGCGATGACTTCCGCCTCTTCGCGCTTTTGCCGTTCGATGCCGTGGTTTGCAGTGACGTGGCCCATTTCGTGCGACAGCACGGCCGCGACTTCCGAGGCGTCGTTGGCGAGCGCCAGCAGGCCGCGGGTGACGTAGAGATAACCGCCTGGCAGCGCGAAGGCGTTGATGGCGGGTGAATTCAGGATGGTGATACGGTAGGACTGGCTCGGATTTTCCGACACCGCCGTCAATGCGCCGGCGATGCGGGCAACAAGACGTTCGGTCTTGGCATCCTTGTATTCGCCGCCATAGCTCGCAACGATGCGCGGATGCTCGCGGGCGCCCATGGCGGCCCGCGGGTCATTCTTCTGCACTTCATCGACGATTTGCGGATTGGACGAAGGACCGACGGTCGGCTGATAGGATTGTTCGATCAGCGATTCGCAGCTGTTCAGTGCGACTGCACAGGCCGACAGCAACAGAAGACGGCGCCCCCAACGGAGCGCCGCAAAAATGGCATCACTGGAAAGCGCGGGCGATTTCCACGTCGTCATGCTGTCCAGTCTGTCTCTCCGCACCATCTTAAGTCGCCGGTCTGCCGCGTCTTCGGGCCGGCCGTTGCCAGGAAAATTCAATAGGCTTCCGCCTCGGTTCTCGCACTGCACAATCGGCCCATCCAAGTCTTTGCTGTAGCCGATTTCCGCATGGGTTGCATAGCGAGACTCTATCTAAATGTGGCGCCGTTGCATTTCGGCAATGCCTCGCTTGTCGAGGCACTTCTGGCTCCGATGAAATTATGGCGAAAGTTCCATCGCAAGTGCAGATTCCGGCCGCACTGCGGAAAAAATCGGTCAGTACGGCGACCGATACGGGCAACTATAACGCCTGCGCGAAGAATGCAATTAATGGTTGCTATGATTTGACTGAGTTGAGCAGACCCAGGGGTGGTCGTGCGCCTCCTGCTTATTCCGCAGCTTCGGCGGTGGCGCTGGCCGGGCTGGCCTTCTGTTCGCCGGCGCGGGGCAACTGTACAGGCTTCAGCATGATGGCGGCGACCAGACCGATCAAAGCAATGCCGCACGAGGTCATGAACAGCGGCGAGAAGGCGGAGGCATAGGCGTCAGCCACGGCCTGACGGCTGGCGTCGGGAAGCGCTGCCATCATTTTCGGCGTCAGTTCCTCGATATTGGCTACACCCGGTATGGAGGAGCCGAGTCTGCCGAGCTGCGATGCAATGATCGCACCGTAGATGGAGATGGCAATCGATGCGCCGCCCATGCGCGACAGCGTCACCGAGCCGGTCGCAGCACCCACATCGCGGGCCGGTGCGGCGTTCTGAACGCCGATGACTGGAACCTGCTGGGCAAGACCGATGCCAATGCCGTGCAGCAGCATGATCGCGCCGATGAAGACAATCGGCGTACCGGCATGAACCTGAGAGATCAGCGCAAAGGCGATGGCGCTGCAGGTCATGCTGGCGATCGCAAAAGGCTTGTAGCGGCCGGTCTTCGAAATGATGCGGCCGGCATTCAAAGAGCCGACGACGAGACCGCCCGTCAGCAGGATGAAGAGCAGACCAGCGCCCGAGGGTGATAGACCCGTCGTCGTCTGCAGGAAAAGGGCGAGGTAATTGACCATGCCGATGGCAATGCCACCACCCATTATCGAGATCACCAACAGCAGACTGAACGTGGAATTGCGGAAAAGCGGCAGCGGCACGATCGGCTCCGGCGCGCGGCGCTCGACGAAAACCCAGGTGATGGCGCAGATCACGCCGAAGGTGACGATACCAATGCTCTGCGGCGAGATCAGCGCACCGAAAAGCTCGCTGCTGTCGGTCGCAAGTACGATGCTGGTTGTCGTCAGCGCCAGCAGGAGCGCGCCGGCATAGTCGATCTTCGGTCGGCGATGCGGCTTGCGGTAGGGCAGCATGAAGGCGAGGCCGGTAAGCACGATGAAGCCGATCGGCACGTTGACGAGGAAGATCGAGCGCCAACCGAAGAGATCGCTCATCGTGCCTCCGAGGACCGGGCCGATCGCGCCTGAAGCCATCAGTACAAGGCTGGAATAGCTTTGATAACGGGCGCGTTCGCGTGGCTCGAAGAGGTCGGCATTGACGGCGAAGATCGAAACCATGATGCCGCCGCCGCCGAAACCTTGCAGCACACGCGCAGCGATCAACGTGTTCATGGATACAGCGAGACCGCAGACCGTCGACCCGATCGTGAAGATCGCGATTGCCGTCATCATCACATATTTGCGGCCGAAGAGATCACCGAGCTTGCCATAAAGAGGCATAACGGCACTCAGTGAAAGCAGATAGGCCGAACCGACCCAGCCGAAGCGATCCAGGTGACCGAATTCGCCGACGATGGTCGGCAGTGCGGTGGACACGATCTGATTATCCAGCGTGGCCATAAACATGGCGGTCATCAGGAAGAAGAAGAGGATGAGCCGTCGACGGGGATCCGTTACGAGCGGTGCGGGGGTGAGTTGCATATCCATGGGATGCCATTTTCATTAGGTCGGCTTTTTATGTGCTAATGTCATGTATTTGTCAATGGCACGTTATTGACATTGGCATATTTTAATTTTGATTCCCGTCTGTTATGGTTCCGTCATGAATGAAACCTTGACCAAGACAAGACCGACCGAGCTTGATGATCCTTCCATGGATAGCGTGCCGCGCATCGGCCGCACCATGACGCGCATGCGTATGATGACAGGCCGCCGGCTGATTGGCCGGCTGGCGATTCAGAGCGTGGCGCCCGATCTGGAGCTCTCGCATCTCGACGTGCTCGATGCCGTGAGGCGGGCTCAGGCAAACGGCGAAGCAACCGTTGGTGCCATTGCCGAGACGCTGCGCATCGATCCATCGCGGGCGAGCCGGGTCGTGTCGGACATGGTCGGCCGCAACGTCCTGCGCCGCGAGGCCTCACAGGCGGATGCACGCCGGATCGTCGTCGTCATGACGCCGGTCGGGCAGAATTTGCTGGCAGAAATCCAGGCTCAGAAACTCGCCTTCGTTTCCGAAGTCGTGCGGGACTGGCCACAGGAAGAAATCGACAGTTTCTCGCGGCTGTTCGAGAAATTCATCGGCGGCTACGAGACGATCTTCCTTTCCCGCGACAAGGATACGCCGGGCTGAAGAAAATAGTCCGGGCGTTTGATCTCGCTCAAGCTGACCCGTCCGAGGCAAGCCTAAGTCTCTCTCCGTTCGACGAGATCAGGAGAGATTCACATGAAACATCATCCGCTTCGGCTGCGGGGTATTTTCGCCGCCATCGTTTTCGTGTCCTTCGGGCATGCGGCGCTTTCCGCCGATCTGGCGCCTCCATCGGCTTCTGTACAAAGCGCATGGCAGATACGCCTGCGTGCGCTCGGCGTGATCACGCGCGACAATGGTTCGGTCGATGGCATTTCCGGATCCGGTCTGTC
Source organism: Sinorhizobium sp. B11 (assembly GCA_039725955.1). NCBI lineage: Bacteria > Pseudomonadati > Pseudomonadota > Alphaproteobacteria > Hyphomicrobiales > Rhizobiaceae > Sinorhizobium > Sinorhizobium sp. B11. The sequence continues at coordinate 4,430,960 of CP091034.1, read as the reverse complement.
CTATTCGGACACAGTGGTTCCGGAAGTGGATATCTCCTATTTCTTCACCGACAATATTTCGGCGGAGCTCATTCTCGGCACGACCTATGCCAATGTGCAAGGCGAAGGCTCGATTGCCGGCCTCGGAGAAATCGGCAAGGCGTGGCTTTTGCCGCCAACGCTGACGCTTCAATATCATTTTACCGATTTCGGTGCCTTCCAGCCCTATCTCGGTGCCGGTGTGAACTATACGGTCTTCTACAACCAGTCCGGCAAAAGCGCCGACAGGCTCGACGTGAAGAACACGTTCGGCGTGGCGCTGCAGGCGGGCTTCGACTACATGTTCGATGAACACTGGGGGGCGAACCTGGACGTGAAGAAGATATTCCTGCGCCCGGATTTCGATGCGACAGTCGGCGGCGCCGATGTCAGCGGCAAGGCAAAACTCGATCCCTGGCTGATTGGCGCCGGTGTAACCTACCGCTTCTAAACTGAAGGCGCCGGATTCGCGCCGCCTCTTCCCCTTCACCCCCCGTTTGCGCTATGGGCAATGCCCATGAGCCAATCCACCTTCACCATCCTGCTCGGCGGGGCACTCAGCCTGACGGATCGTCTGCGTGACGCCGTGCGGGACAGCCGCTTCATCGCGGCTGACGGCGGCATGCGCCACGCAGCGGCGTTGGGGGTGGTGCCGGAATTGTGGGTTGGCGATTTCGATTCCACACCGCCGGATCTCGACGGTGCATTTCCTGACGTGCCGCGCCAGCCCTATCCGGCCGCAAAGGCCGCGACTGACGGTGAAATCGCCGTTTCCGAGGCGATCGAACGTGGCGCCAAACGCCTGATCCTTGCCGGCGCCCTGGGTGGCGAACGCACCGACCATGCGCTTCAACATTTGCTATATGGCGTCGAACTGGCCCAGGAAGGCTTTGACGTCCTGCTCACGTCGGGCAGCGAGGAGGCAGTGCCTTTGCTTCCCGGCTCGTTCGAGATCGATCTTCCCCAAGGCAGCCTGTTTTCCGTGCCAGGGTTCAGCGAATTGAAGGGGCTATTCATCGAGAATGCCCGCTATCCGCTCGCGGACTTCCATTTGCCCTTCGGCTCGTCGCGCACCATTTCCAACGTGGCGGAGGGCCCTGTGCGCTTTTCGCTCGCCAGCGGCAGGGCCATCGTGCTCGCGCGGCCTTATGATCTTTCCGGAGTCTGATACTTGGCGCCCCCCATTCTGAAACTTGACGACATCTTCCTGAGCTTCGGCGGCACACCGCTCTTGGCAGGCGCCGCCCTGCAGGTGGAAGCCGGCGACAAGATCTGCCTTGTCGGCCGCAACGGCTCGGGCAAATCGACGCTTCTGAAGATCGCTGCCGGCCTCGTCGACGCACAGTCGGGCGACGTTTTCCGCCATCCGGCGTCGACGGTGCGCTACCTGGAGCAGGCGCCGGATTTTGCCGGTTTCCAGACCGTGCAGGCCTATGCCGAGGCTGGGCTCGGACCGGGCGACGATCCCTATCGCGTTACTTACCTGCTATCGCATCTCGGACTGACCGGGGAAGAGAACCCGAATAACCTTTCCGGCGGCGAGGCGCGCCGCGCGGCCCTCGCTCGCGTGCTGGCGCCGGAGCCCGATATCCTGCTGCTTGACGAGCCGACCAACCACCTCGACCTGCCGACCATCGAATGGCTGGAAGGCGAGCTGCAGAAGACGCGCAGTGCGCTGGTCCTGATTTCGCATGACCGTCGCTTCCTCGAAAAAGTCTCGACGGCGACAGTCTGGCTGGATCGCGGTACATCGCGGCGGCTCGACAAGGGCTTTGCGTTTTTCGAAGCCTGGCGCGATCAGGTGCTGGAGGCGGAAGAGCTGGAACAGCACAAGCTCGGCAAGGCGATCGAACGTGAGGAGCACTGGCTGCGCTACGGCGTAACCGCGCGGCGCAAGCGCAATATGCGCCGCCTCGGCGAATTGCAGACGATGCGGGCGCAATATCGCGGTCACAAAGGGCCGCAGGGAACGGTCCAGGCGAGTGCTTCCGACGCGCAGGAATCAGGCAAGCTGGTCATCGAAGCGGACAAGATCACCAAGAGCTACGATGACAGGCCGATCGTCACGCCATTTTCGATCCGCGTGCATCGTGGCGATTGCATCGGTCTCGTCGGGCCGAACGGCGCCGGCAAGACGACGCTCCTGAAGATGCTGACGGGACAGCTTTCGCCTGACAGCGGCACGGTGAAACTCGGCACCAATCTCGAAATCGCCACCCTCGACCAGAAGCGCGAGGATTTGAATCCTGACGATACGCTTGCCAATTACCTGACGGACGGGCGCGGCGAGAATCTGCTGGTCAATGGCGAGCAGCGGCATGTGACCGGCTATATGAAGGAATTCCTGTTCCAGCCGGAGCAGGCGCGTACGCCGATCAAGAACCTCTCCGGCGGCGAGCGCGCCCGCCTGATGCTGGCGCGCATCCTGTCACGACCGGCAAACCTGCTCATTCTCGACGAACCGACCAACGACCTCGACATAGAGACGCTGGATCTGCTGCAGGAGATCGTCACGGGCTTTGTCGGCACCGTCATCCTCGTCAGCCACGATCGCGATTTCCTCGACCGCACGGTGACCTCGACGATTGCGCCTGCCAATCCGGAAACACCGGATGGGCGCTGGATCGAGTATGCCGGCGGTTATTCCGACATGCTGGCACAGCGCAAGGGTGCGGCCGAGGAGCGTAGGCGGGCCGAGAAAGCCGCGGAAAAGCCGAAAGCGCAGGAGGCTGCGGCTGCCGCTCCTTCGGCTTCAAAGGGCAAGCTCTCCTATAAGCAGAAATTCGCGCTCGAAAACCTGCCGAAGGAAATGGCCAAGGCAGAAGCGGAGATTGGCAAGCGGGAAGAGAGGATGGCTGATCCGAACCTCTTCACCAAGGATCCGGCGGCCTTCAATCGGCTGGCTGGCGAGATGGAGAAGCTGCGCGAAAGTCTGGTCAAGATGGAAGAGGAATGGCTGGAACTCGAAATGTTGCGCGAGGAACTGGAAGGCTGATCCGAAAAAATTCTTCCGTTTGTCGGATCGGGTGGTTTTCGTCCGTCCTTGAGCCGAACGTGATCAACGGCATGGCGCCGTTACACCAAAGGGAGATTTTTCATGCGCATGATTTTCGTGAACCTGCCGGTCAAGGATCTCGTCAAGTCGAAGGAATTCTTCTCGGCGCTCGGCTTTTCCTACAATCCGAATTTTACCACTGACGATGCCGCCTGCATGATCGTCGAGGAAAATATCTATGTGATGCTGCTGACCCACGCCCACTTCCAGCAGTTCATCGAAGGCGATATCGCCGATACGTCGAAGGGTAAGGAAGTCCTAACCTGCCTTTCGGCCGGCAGTCGCGGCGAAGTGGATGACTACTTGAAAAAGGCATTGGCGGCCGGCGGCAAGCCCTGGAAGCCGATCCTCGATATGGGGCCAATGTATGGATGCAGCTTCCAAGACCCCGACGGCCATGTCTGGGAAATCATGTATATGGATATGTCCGCGGCCGGCTGAGGCGGTCTCTGCGGACTCCGGCAACGACCGGTTTGCCGGGGTCCGCTTCCTCACTTTTCCTTGATTCGCACGTGTCGCGACACGCGGCATACACTGCTTTCCGGCAGCCGGGGATTGTGCCGATCAATGGCGATAAGGAAGAGTCACATGTCTCGCAAATCCTATACCAGAATAGTCATGGCGCTTGCAGCCAGCAGCTTCCTCGTGCTTGGCCTTTCGCAGGCGGCGAGTGCGCAGGAAAGCCAGCGCTTGCGCGTGCGGGGCACGATCGAGAGCCTCAACGGCGATACGCTTGTCGTCAAGACCCGCGAAGGCAGCGATGCGACGGTTGCGCTCAAATCGGGCTGGAAAGTCGCCGGTATCAAAAATGCATCGGTCGACGACATCAAGGTCGGCGATTTCGTCGGAGTTGCCTCGCTGCCGAAAGGCACCGGTCCCGATGGTGCCATCGAAGTACTGATCTTCCCCGCGTCGATGAAAGGCACCGGAGAAGGCAACCGTCCGTGGGATCTGCAGCCGAATAGCTCGATGACGAATGCGACCGTCAGCAACGCGGTGAAGGCCGTCGATGGACATACGATCACGCTGACTTATCAGGGCAAGGAAAAGACCGTCTCGATTGCCGACGGCACGCCGATCGTCACCTTTGCTCCGGCGACGAAAGCTGATCTGAAGCCGGGTGCCGGTGTCATCGTCATGGCGGAAAAGGCAGCCGACGGGGCCATCTCGGCTTCGCAGGTCACCGTCGGCGTGAATGGTGTGACGCCGCCAATGTGAGCTCGTCCGGAGCACCCGGACACCAAACGCCGCACATTTTGCAGGAATTTTGCTAGAGCGCCGGGGCAGGAGCTGCCGCGGCGCTCGATCCGGCCGCAGTTGCCGCTGATTGCTCCTCCGGTTTGGAAGGCAATGCCTGCAGGTGCAGCGTGCGCGGATGCAGTGCCTCCATATAGGTTTCCGAACGGCCGATATAGATCATGCTGGTCTCCGGCATGGTGGTGAGCAGCCTGGTCATCGTGTGCTGCCATTCGGGCTCCATGCCTTCGAGCACCTCGTCGAAAACGACCCAGCGCGGCTTCACGAGCAGCAGGCGGGCAAAAGCGATTGCCTTCTGCTCATCGGCATCGAGAAGCTTGTCCCAGCGTGCGCGGCTATCAAGGCGGGCTACAAGCGAATGCAAGCCCGCAGCCTCAAGTGCGGCTTCGATGGCCGTCCTATCAAAGGCCTCGGGTTTTCCCGGGAAAGCGATCGCCTCGCGCAGCGTGCCGCCCGGTACATAGGCGACCTGGGGGATGAACAGAATGTCGTCAATCGGGGGCAGGCCGATCGTGCCCTTGCCGCAGGGCCAAAGGCCTGCCATGGCCTGGAAGAGCAGGCGGCGGTTCACGCTGTGATCGCCGTTGATCATGACCTTTTCCCCGGCCTTGATCACCACGTCCGTCTCACGCAAGCGGAAGCCGCCGCAATCATCGATCTCCTCGCCAAGCTTGGCGACGATGACGATATCCTTCAGCGTCAACGTATCAGGTGCGGTTTTCTCATAGACGATGGAATCCTTCAAATCGAAGCCATCATCCATCTCCTGAAGCGCCTGGCGGAAGTCGGTGACACGCATCAATGTCGCGCGCCATTCGGCGATCGGGCCGAAATTCGCTACATACCAGCGCAACGCGGTATTGACCTGGTTGAACGCGCCGACCGACATCATCAGCTGCCCGAAGGTCAGGCCGCCGGAAAAATAAGCGGGCGCGGCGACGATGATCGGAATGACGATGACCAGCCAGCCATAGCCTGCCGAAACCCAGGTCAGGTTGGTATTGGCCATGGCGAGCCGCTTGATGACCGCGAGAACGTTGCTGATATCGTTGTTGATCCGCTTGCGCTCGTTCTCTTCGCCGCGCGCTACTGTGATCGCCGGCATATTTTCGTTGGCATGCATCAGCGCAAAGCGCAACTCGGCTTCCTTGGAAAACCGGTCGGCATTGAGCTTGACGAGCTTGCGGCCGACGACCTGGCTCAATACCGAGGCCGATGCAGCATAAAAGATTGCCGCCCAGACCATATAGCCGGGGATGGTGAAGTTGTAGCCGCTGATCCGGAAGATGAAGCCGCTCGAAAGCTCCCACAACACGCCGATGAAGCTGACGAGCAGAATGGTCGACTGCAGGAGGCCAAGGGCGAGGTTGGTCGTGCTTTCAGCGAGATTGCGAGAATCTTCGTGCAGGCGCTGGTCGGGATTAACGCCGAGGATGCCGATGGTGGAGAGTTTGAGGGCACGCTTGCGCTCCAGCCACTGATCGACGAGATCGCGCGAAAGACCTTCGCGCATGTAAAGCGCCGTCATCTGGTTCAGCCATGCCTGCAGCACGTTGAGCAGCAGCAGCGCACCGGCGATCATCGCGAAGACTTCGAGCTGGCGGAAAAATTCGCCAAGATCACGACGCTCAAGGGAATCGTAGAAAGGGGCGTTCCATTCGTTGAGGATCACCTGTCCATAGGCGGTCGCCAGGATGATGACCACCAGCAGGATCGCAAGCGCGACGACCTTGCCGCGGACCTGCGAATTCCAGAATGCGGAGAACATCACTCCAAGCCGATATGTCAGGCTGAGATCGTATCCCACCCGGTCCTGATTCTGGATGCCCTTCCCCCCTTTGACGTCAGTTTTCATTATTTTTTCCAAAATCGCCCATCACACCATTAATACCATGGGGGCGTTACTGGTCCATCAACAGATTCCACCACCCATAAAGAAAGCGTGATGGATTGGACAGTTGTTCTTATTGACAGTTGATTCGCGGGCGCACTGGCGTTAATTATGATGTCTCGTGGTGATTTGGCCGGCCGGCTTGCAGCCACGTTAAATAAGTCGCTAAAGGGCCGCGTGCGGACCGGTAGCGATTCTTTCGCCGCCGGTTTTTTATTTTGATCGAGTTGACCGCAATGCCCATCAAGATCCCCGATACGCTGCCAGCCTTCGAAACCCTCGTCAACGAGGGCGTGAGGGTGATGACCGAAACGGTGGCGATCCGTCAGGATATCCGCCCGCTGCAGATCGGGCTGCTCAACCTCATGCCGAACAAGATCAAGACCGAAGTGCAGATGGCGCGCCTCGTCGGCGCTTCGCCGCTGCAGGTGGAATTCTCGCTGATCCGCGTCGGCAACCACAAGGCCAAGAACACGTCTGAAGAACATCTGCTCGCCTTCTACCAGACCTGGGAGGAAGTGAAGCACCGCAAGTTTGACGGCTTCATCATCACGGGCGCGCCAATCGAGACGCTGCCTTACGAGGACGTTACCTATTGGAAGGAAATGCAGCAGATTTTCGACTGGACGCAGACAAATGTCCATTCGACCATGAATGTCTGCTGGGGCGCGATGGCGGGGATCTATCATTTCCACGGCGTGCCGAAGTATGAGCTGAAGGAAAAGGCCTTCGGCGTTTACCGCCACCGCAATCTCAAGCCGTCCTCGGTTTATCTCAACGGTTTCTCCGACAATTTCGAGGTTCCGGTGTCGCGGTGGACCGAGGTGCGCCGGACCGACATCGAGAAGATCGACGGCCTCGAGATCCTGATGGAATCGAGTGAGATGGGCGTCTGTCTCGTGCACGAGCCGAAGGGCCGGCGGCTTTATATCTTCAATCACGTCGAATACGATTCCACGTCTCTTTCGGACGAATATTTCCGCGACGTGAATGCCGGCGTGCCGATCAAAATGCCGCACAACTATTTCCCGCATAACGACCCGGCGATCGCGCCGCAGAACCGCTGGCGCAGCCATGCGCATCTGCTTTTCGGCAACTGGATCAACGAGATCTACCAGACGACATCCTACGATATCGAAGAGATCGGCTCGGACATCTGAGCGTCACCAGTCAGGTTTAGAAATGACGCCGTCGCATTTCTGCGGCGGCGTTTTGTTTTCCGGCCCTGCCCGGTTGCGGTTTGCGGCGAATGGGGGCAGGTTCCGGTTCCTGAATCCTAGGGATGGAGTGAGCGTCGATCATGGCGGACAAATTGGAACGGGAAGTTTTCGGACAGACGAAGGACGGAGAGACCGTCCATCGTGTCGTCATCCGCGGCGGCGGACTGACGGTCAAGGTATTGAGCTGGGGCGCGGTCATCCAGGATGCGCGGCTGGAGGGTCATGACGCATCGCTCGTGCTCGGCTTCGAGGATTTCGAAGGCTATCTTGCTCATTCGCCCTTCTTCGGCGCGACGCCGGGACGCTTTGCAAACCGCATCGGCGACGGAAAGTTTTCGCTCGACGGCAAGAACTACCAGCTCGAACTGAACGAGAAGGGCGTTACGCATCTTCACGGCGGCAGCAACAATATCGGTACGCTCGTCTGGACGATCGTCGAGCACGAGACCGACCGTGTCGTACTGAAGATCGTCGATCCCGATGGCCGCGCCGGTTATCCCGGCAACTGCACGATCCAGGCGACCTATCGCGTGCATGGCAACGGCGAGCTTTCTGTCAACTACGAGACGGTGACGGATCAGCCGACGATCGCCAATGTCTGCCAACACTCCTATTTCAATCTCGACGGCCGGGAGGATGCACTGGCGCATGACATCATGATCGCCGCCGACCACTACCTGCCGACCAACGAGAAGCAGATACCGACCGGCGAGATCCGCTCCGTCGAGGGCACCGCGTTCGATTTCCGGGTGATGGCGCCGATGAAGCGTTTCGACGGTCAGGAGCAGGCGCTCTATGACCATAATTTCTGCTTCTCGCGCGAGCGCACGGCCAAGCGCTCGGTCGTGCTTGCCCGCAGCCTGCACTCCGGCGTCTCGCTGGAGGTGCGCACGACCGAGCCGGGCGTACAGTTCTATGCCGGTTTCAAGCTCGGTGTGCCCGTGCCTGGTCTTGGCGGCCGGAAATATGGTCCTTTCGCCGGCTTTTGCCTCGAGACCCAGATCTGGCCTGACGCCATCAACCATGCGGCCTTTCCGAACGCGGTTCTGCGTCCCGGTGAGGTGCTGCGGCAGGAAACGGACTACATCTTCACGAAGAGCTGAGCTCAGCGTCCGGCCTAGATCAATGAAACCCTCGCGGTGTCTCGCGAGGGTTTTTCTTTTCGGCGGAATGAATCTGCTTGCCGATTGGTTCTAAATAGGTTCTATTGTGTGTCCATGGATAGAACCAGTCTGATAGCGGAACTGAATGGCCGTGGGCTGCGAGACGAGGCGGCAACTGGACCGCTTTACAAGCGGCTGGCGCAGGCCCTCACCGGTCTCATCCAGGAAGGTCTGCTGAAACCCGGAACAGCGCTGCCCGGCGAACGCGACCTGGCGGAAGCCCTGAAGCTTGGCCGGGTGACGGTTCGGACAGCCTATCGCGACCTCATGACATCGGGCGCGCTGGAATCGCGCCATGGCAGCGGCACTTTCGTTTCCAGCAGGGTGGAGCGCATGGAGCAGTCGTTGTGGCGGCTTTCCTCCTTCTCGGCGGACATGCGCTCCCGCGGGCGCTCGCCGGCGGCGAAGATCCTGTCGCGCACCATCAACAATCCCTCCCCGGAAGAATCCTTCCTGCTTGGTCTCGGTGTGGATGAGCCGGTTTTGCGGCTCGATCGCCTTCGTCTGGCCGACGGGCTGCCGCTCGCGATCGAACGCGCCGTCGTGCCGGTCAAATTTCTCGGCGAGGATGCCGGCGGCGAAGGCTCGCTCTATGATGCGCTTGCCCAGAGCGGCCACAAGCCGGTGCGCGCCATGCAGCGCCTGACCGCCGTCACGCTCGATCCTTCATCGGCGGCTATTCTTGCCGTGAAGGCCGGTGCGCCGGCGCTTCTGATCGAACGCGTTTCACGCCTGGAAGACCAGCGTGTCGTCGAATACACCCGCTCGCACTATCGTGGTGACGCCTATGATTTCGTTGCCGAATTGAGAATTGGAGATGACCTATGAGTGAGAACCAGTCGCTGATGCTGCAGGAAGCGGGCGAGTCGCCCGAGGTGGTCGCCACCCTGCTCGAAAAGGAAAAGCCGGCTTTTGCCGAAATCGCCCGGCTGTTCTCCTCCGCTCGCCCGAGCGTCGTGACGACGGCGGCGCGCGGTTCTTCCGACCATGCCGCGACCTTCTTCAAATATCTGTTCGAGATTACTTGCGGCGTGCCGGTCGCCTCGATCGGCCCGTCTATCGCCTCCGTCTATAACGCGCCCCTGCATCTGAAGGGCGGCATCCATTTCACCGTCTCACAGTCGGGCGCGAGCCCTGACATCGTGGCGCTGCAGGATGCGGCCAAGAAGGGCGGCGCAACGACGATTGCCGTGGTCAACGTCACAGACAGCCCCCTTGCGAACCAGGCCGATATCGTCCTCGGCCTCAACGCCGGCGCCGAAAAGAGCGTTGCAGCTACCAAGTCCTTCATTGCATCTGTCGCAGCCCTCACCGGTGTGACGGCTGCGATCGGCAGCAAGGCCGATCTGCAGGCGGCGCTCGAAAAACTGCCGGCCGCACTCGCTGCGACATCGGGCATCGATACGGCTGCTGCCGAGGAAGTTCTGTTCAACGCCGCCTCGCTCTATACCGGTGGCCGCGGCACGGCTTTCGCCATTGCTCTCGAAGCTGCGCTGAAGGCCAAGGAGACTGCCGGCCTTCATGCCGAAGCCTTCTCTCTTGCGGAACTGATGCACGGGCCGATGCGCCTGGTGCAGCCGGGCTTCCCGATTGTCGGCTTCGTGCCTGAAGATGCGGCCTTCGACAACAACGTGAAGGCCCTCGATCGGCTGCAGAAGCTCGGCGCTACCACCGTGCCCTTCTCGACGAGGCCTCTTGCCGGCGCTAATCTGCAGGTTCCGACGACCGGCAACGGTCTCGTTGATCCCCTGGTTTCGCTGCTCGTCTATTACCGTCTGATCGAGTCCGTCACACGTCGCAAGGGGTTCGACCCTGACAAGCCGGCAAACCTGCTCAAGGTGACGGAGACCGTCTGATGCCCCACAAGATCTTCACCGGCGCTCGTATCTTCGATGGCGAACGCTTCCATGACGAGCGGGCGCTGATCGTCAAGGACGGACGCGTCGAGGCGATCGTCGGCCTGAATGATCTGCCCGAGGGCGATGTCGTGACGTTGGCAGGCGGCATATTGTCTGCCGGTTTCATCGATGCGCAAGTCAATGGCGGTGGCGGCCGCATGCTGAACGACGAGCCGTCGCCGAACTCGATGTACATGATTGCCGACGGACATCGGCCGTATGGAACGACGGCGCTGCTGCCGACGCTTATTACCGATACGGCAGAAGCGACGGCTGCCGCGATCGCGGCGGCAAAGATTGCGGTGAAGACGAACCGGGGCGTTGCCGGCCTGCATCTCGAAGGTCCGCATCTGGCGCCGGCGCGCAAGGGTGCGCATCTCGCCGAGCTGATGCGTCCGGTCGAAGACAGGGATGTCAAATCGTTCATCGCCGCGCGCGAGGAAATCGGCACACTGCTCGTCACCATGGCGGCGGAGCAGGTGACGGTTTCTCAGGTGCGCGAACTCAGCGAAGCCGGGGTCATCGTCAGCATCGGCCATTCCGACAGCACGAGCGAGGCAGCCGAGGCGCGTTTCGATGCGGGCGCACGTGGTGTCACGCATCTTTTCAACGCCATGAGCCAGCTGGCGCACCGCGCGCCGGGTCTTGTTGGTGCTGCAATCGATCATCCGTCCGTCTGGTGCGGCATCATTGCCGATGGACATCACGTCGATCCGAAGGCGTTGCGAACGGCACTGCGTGCCAAGCGCGGCGAAGGCAAGCTTTTCTTTGTGACCGATGCCATGTCGCTGGTCGGCTCCGAGATGGATACGTTCACACTGAACGGCCGTACCGTGCGGCGCGAAAGGGGCGGTTTCTGCTCCAAACTCGTGCTGTCGGACGGCACGCTGGCGGGTTCGGATGTCGATATGGCTTCGACGATCCGTTACGGCGTCACCTATTTGGAGCTGACGCTTGCCGAGGCACTGAGGATGGCGACGCTGTATCCGGCGCGCTTCCTGAAGCTTGCCGATCGTGGTCAGCTTTCGCCGGGCGCGCGCGCTGATCTCGTGCATTTCACCGATGCGATAGAAGTGACGGCAACCTGGCTCAACGGCGAAATGGCGTGAAGGAGAGTGGCCGATGACTGACATTACGGACGCCTATTTCACCAATCTCATCGGCCGGCTTGAGGAGCTGAAGCGGGTGCTTGCCGCCCCGATGGCGCAGGCTGCCGCTGTAATCCTCGAGGCGGCCCGTGGCGACAAGCGCGTCTATGTCTTCGGCACCGGCCATTCGCATATGCTGGCGGAAGAGGTGCATTATCGGGCTGGTGGGCTCGCCTTCACGGTGCCCATTCTCGTCGGCTCGGCCATGCTGCATGAGGGGGCGGTCATCAGCTCGGTCTATGAGCGCACGCAGGGCCTGGTGCGGCCGATGCTGGAGCGTTACGGCATGCAGCCGGGCGATGTCATCATCATCGCCTCCAATTCGGGCGTGAATGCCGCGCCGATCGAGGCGGCCGACTACGCGCGCGAGATCGGCGCAAAGGTGATAGCCATTACCTCGATCGCCTATTCGACAGCGATTGCCAATGGCCGCCGGCGGCTTGCCGATGTGGCCGACGTGGTTCTGGATAACGGGCTGCCGCCGGGTGACGCTGTCCTCGATCTCGAAGGCACGGGTCTTCGTGTCGGTCCGGTGTCTACGGCGGTCGGGGTGACGGTCATCAACGCCATCTTCGCAGATGTTGCTTCGCAGCTTTCGAAATCCGGTGACGCGCCCGTCTATCTCAGCGCCAATATGCCGGGTGCGGCTGAGATCAATCAGAAGCTGGTGAAGAAGTACCGGCCGCGTAATCCTCATCTCTGAGTAAATAGGCCGGCATGCTGCTGGCCTATTTGCTGTCTGGCCATCGGGCAAAAATGAAAACGGCCCGAAGCGGTTGCTTCAGGCCGTTTTAAACTCTGAACACTGATGCAATCAGTCCTTGGCACGCTCGACGTAGGAATTGTCTTCCGTCGCGATGACGACGCGGGTGCCGGCATCGATATGCGGCGGAACCGAGGTGCGGATGCCGTTCGACAGCATGGCCGGCTTGTAGGAAGAAGACGCCGTCTGGCCCTTGACGACCGGTTCGGTCTCGACGATCTCAAGCGTGACGTGACGCGGCAGTTCCAGCGCCAGCGGATTGCCTTCGTGGATCGACAGGATGCAGGTCATGCCCTCCTGGAGGTAAGCCTTCTGGTCGCCCATGGTTTCGGCGCTGACGACGACCTGGTCGTAGGTGGCCGGGTTCATGAAGTGGAAGCCTTCGCCATCTTCGTAGAGGTACTGGAAATTGACGTCTTCCACGAAGGCGCGCTCGACCTGTTCGGTCGTACGCCAGCGTTCGGAAACCTTCACGCCGTCGACGATGCGACGCATGTCGACCTGGGTGACCGGCGTGCCCTTGCCCGGGTGGAAATTCTGAGCCGTGAGAACGACGTAGAGCTTGCCGTCGACATCGAGAACGTTGCCCTTGCGGACCGAAGAGGCGATGACCTTGACCATAAGACTTCCTTGTAAGTCGGCTTTCGGCGTCGTAGAGGACAGTCAGAATAGTCCTGAAGACGCAAAATGTTTTTTCTTCGGGGCGGCACTAACCTAAAATCGCGGAAATAGCCACCCCATCCCCGCCGAATCCGGCAAGGAAGCGTTGTATGAACCTCACGAGCGCCAAGGCGTCTCCCTGGTGGACACCATCAGTGCATGCCGATCGCCGTCCGTTCCTCATCGGGCGCAACGCGATCCAGTCAGCGCTGCGGGGTTATTTTGCCCGTGAGGACTTCATTGAGGTCGATACGGCGACGCTGCAGGTGTCTCCCGGCAATGAGGCGCATCTGCATGCCTTCGCAACGCAGGCGCTGACGACGGACGGACAGGCTGCGCCCTTTTACCTACACACATCGCCGGAGTTTGCCTGCAAGAAGCTTCTGGCCGCCGGTGAAGAACGCATCGCCTGCTTTGCGCATGTCTACCGCAACCGCGAGCGCGGGCCGCTGCACCATCCGGAGTTCACTATGCTCGAATGGTATCGGGCGGGTGAAAGCTATGAGAGCCTGATGATGGATTGCGTGCGCATGCTGGCGCTCGCTGCCGAGACGGTCAAGACCGCAATGCTTGCCTATCGCGGGACCGAGTGCGATCCCTTCGCCGGGCCGGAGCGTATCAGCGTCGCAGAAGCGTTCGCCCGCCATGCCGGCATCGATCTTCTGGCTTCTGTATCTGCTGACGGCTTGACCGATCGCGCGCATCTTGCCGCCGAAATGCGGCGGATCGGCATGCGCGTTGCCGATGATGATCATTGGGCCGATCTTTTCAGCCGGGTACTGGTGGAAAAGGTTGAGCCGCATCTCGGCTTCGGCCGCGTCACCATTCTCGACGAATATCCTGTTTCGGAAGCGGCTCTCGCGCGACCTTCGGCAGGCGATCCGCGCGTGGCGGAGCGCTTCGAGCTCTATGCTTGCGGCGTCGAGCTTGCCAACGGCTTCGGCGAACTGACCAATGCCGCAGAACAGCGGCGGCGTTTCGAGATCGAGATGACCGAGAAGATGCGCGTCTATGGTGAGACCTATCCGCTCGACGAGGATTTTCTGGCTGCGCTGGCGATCATGCCGGAAGCGAGCGGGATCGCGCTCGGCTTCGACCGGCTTGTGATGCTGGCGACGGGAGCGTCGCGGATCGATCAGGTGCTCTGGGCGCCTGTTGCGGAGTATGGTCGATGAACGTCTTGCGGCCGATCAAGAGTGTCGACGATCTCGTCAGATCAGGCCTGATCGAGGAGGCTGAGCGACTGGCGCTCGATGAGGTTGCTGCCCGCTATGCCATTGCGCTGACGCCTGCCATGGCAAGGTTGATCGATCATGCCGATCCGGCCGACCCGATTGCCCGGCAGTTTGTGCCCGATGCGGCGGAACTGGTGACCACGCCGGAGGAACGGGCCGATCCTATCGGCGACCATGCGCATAGCCCGGTGGAAGGGATCGTGCATCGCTATCCGGACCGCGTGCTGTTGAAAGCCGTGCATGTCTGCCCGGTCTATTGCCGCTTCTGCTTCCGGCGCGAGATGGTGGGGCCGCAGGGGCTTGGCACTCTCGAGCCGGCGGCGCTGGCTGCCGCCTTCGACTATATTCGCGGCCACAGCGAGATCTGGGAGGTGATCCTGACCGGTGGCGATCCGCTGGTTCTTTCACCACGTCGTCTCGGCGACATTCTAAGCGAGCTTGCGGCACTCCAGCATGTGAAAATCGTGCGCTTCCACACGCGGGTGCCGGTTGTCGACCCACAGAAGATCGATGCGGAACTGATCGCCGCACTGAAGGCGAGCGGCAAGACAGTTTATGTCGCGCTGCACGCCAACCATCCGCGCGAGCTGACTGCGGAAGCGCGCGCCGCCTGTGCCCGTCTGGTGGATGCCGGCATCGTCATGGTCAGCCAGTCGGTGCTTCTGAAAGGCGTCAACGATGATCCCGAAGTTCTGGCGGAACTGATGCGAGCCTTCGTCGAGGCACGGGTGAAGCCCTATTATCTGCACCATCCGGATCTTGCACCCGGCACCAGTCATTTCCGGCTGTCGATAGAGGAGGGGCAGAAGATCGTCTCCTCGCTTCGCGGTCGTATCTCCGGCCTTTGCCAGCCCACTTATATTCTCGATATTCCCGGCGGCTACGGCAAGGCCGTGATCGGCGAAAGCACCGTGCAGGCGACCGGCGAGGGTTGTTATTCGATTTCGGATTATCGTGGCAACGAGCATCCCTATCCGCCCGCAGATTGACGCACGAAACGCGCTCTTGGCGTACCATTTCTGCACTTCGCACGGCTTGAGCGACTTGCTGCCGGATTTCTCGGGCTATATCAAACTATTGATAGAAATGAAGTATTAGGCCTCAACTAAGCATGATCCGTAAAATGCAAAGTATGAGTCTTAGTCATATTTAACTAATTGTATTAGCGGAATGTTCTGTTTTCCCTACTAAAAGCACTCCCATGAAAAGGCGATGCATGCCGGCTCAGGATCATGAAAATCTGGAGTGAATGGGATGAACAAGACAGTCCGCGACCTCGTAGCCAAGTTCGGTAAGCTTCCTGTGCCCGTTGATCAGGTTGCCGACGATGCGGATCTCTACGCCGCGGGTCTGACGTCCTTTGCTTCCGTGCAACTCATGCTCGGCATCGAAGAGGCCTTCGACATCGAGTTTCCCGATAATCTCCTGAACCGCAAGTCCTTCGCGAGCATCTCGGCGATCGTCAAGACGGTCGATCTCATCCAGGATAGCCGAAAGGTCGCCTGATGAATTTCCCGGTCAAGATCACGGAAGACAGCCTGGTCGCAAGGGCTGCCCGCGTCGCCGAAATTGCGGCAAGACATGCGGATGCCGTCGATTTCGAAGGCCGGTTCCCGCAGGAAGCCGTCAACGCGATGAAGGCCGAGCGGCTGCTCGGTATCCAGATCCCCCGCCATCTTGGCGGCGAGGCTGCTTCCACGACCGATATTGCCGAATTGTGCTCGATGCTCGGCCAGACCTGTGCGGCAAGCGCGATGGTCTTCGCCATGCACCATATCAAGCTTTCGAGCCTCGTCGAACACGGCGTCGACAGCGAATGGCATAGTGCCTTCATGTGCCGCATCGCCGCCGAACAGCTTCTGATCGCTTCCGCCACCACCGAAGGGGGGATCGGCGGCAACCTGCGCAACAGCATCTGCGCGATCGAAATCGACGGCGATATCTGCAGGCTGCAAAAGGACGCGACCGTCATTTCCTATGGCTCGCATGCCGACGCTATTCTCATCACTTCACGCAGCCATCCGCAGGCCGCCTCTTCCGATCAGGTCCTGACCGCCTTCCTGAAAGATCAGTACACGCTCGAAAAGACGCATGCCTGGAACACGCTCGGCATGCGCGGTACCTGCTCCGACGGCTTCCTGTTCAAGGGCGAAGCACCGGCTAAACAGATCCTGCCCAAACCCTTTGCTGAGATTGCTGCCCAATCGATGCTTGCCTCTTCGCATCTGCTCTGGAGCGGCGTGTGGTATGGTATCGCGGTTGACGCCGTTTCCCGCGCGCAGGCTTTCGTGCGCGCTGCTGCCCGCAAGTCTCCCGATGCTACCCCGCCCGGCGCGCTTCGCCTCGCTGAGGTTTCCAACCTCCTGCAGATGGTGAAGTCGAATGTGGTTGCCGGCCTCAAGGCCTATGAGGACGCCAAGGCTGACGGCGACAAGCTTTCCTCGATGGGCTTTGCCGTGGCGATGAACAACGTCAAGATCGCTTCCTCGGAAACGATCCTGGAGATCGTCAATCATGCCATGCTGATATGCGGCATCATGGGCTACAAGAACGGTACGCCCTTCAGCCTCGGACGCCATCTGCGCGATGCGCATTCCGCGCAGCTCATGATCTCGAACGACCGCATCCTCGGCAATACGTCGAGCATGCTCCTTGTCCATAAGCAGGACACTAGCCTACTGGGGTAAAGCCATGGATATGCAGACTTCGTTTCTGGACCGGCTCTTCGAGTCCGGCCTGCTGATCGATACCGGCGTTGACGGTCTTTATGGCCGCAGCGGCCAGTTCGAAGACGTCATCGCCGCTTTTGAACGGCTGATCGACAGGTTCGGTGGCGCCGATGGCGCCGAAGCGATGCGTTTCCCGCCCGGCATGAACCGTGCGCTCTTCGAAAAGAGCGGCTACATGAAGAGCTTCCCGCAGCTTGCCGGCACGGTGCACAGCTTCTGCGGCAGCGAACTCGACCATATGAGCCTGCTGCAATGTATGGAAGTCGGCGAGGACTGGACCAAGGATCAGAAGGCGACCGATATCGTTCTGACGCCTGCCGCCTGCTACCCGCTTTATCCGACAGTTGCCAAGCGCGGCAACCTGCCGGCCAAGGGTGGCCTCTTCGATCTCCAGTCCTACTGCTTCCGCCATGAACCCTCGAAGGATCCGGCCCGCCAGCAGCTTTTCCGCATGCGCGAATATGTCTGCATGGGCACAGAGCAGCATGTAACCGATTTCCGTCAGAGCTGGATGGACCGCGGCGTCGAAATGATGAAGCAGGTCGGCCTCGATGTGACGATCGATGTTGCCAACGACCCGTTCTTCGGCCGAGCTGGCAAGATGATGGTCAACAACCAGCGCGACCAGAACTTGAAGTTCGAGCTACTGATCCCGATCACCTCGTCGGCAAACCCGACCGCGTGCATGAGCTTCAACTACCATCAGGACTCTTTCGGTGTGAAATGGGGCCTGAACCTCGAAGATGGCAGCGTGGCTCACACGGCTTGCGTCGGCTTCGGCCTCGAGCGCATCGCGCTCGCGCTCTTCCATCACCACGGCCTCGACGTCAAGGAATGGCCGGCCAGCGTACGGAAAGTCCTGTGGGGCTGAGCGGTTCCATGACCTCGGTTTTTGCGGGTATCGATCCCGATACCTACAAGCCACATGCGCTGCATTCCGGCGAGCGCATGTGGCCGGAGACCAATTGTTATATCGATCTCTGGATCGAGGTGCTCTCGACTTTCGGCGTCGCACCCGAAGCGATGCTCGGCTTTACGCTGACGCAGGATTTCGAGGGCGACCAGTTCACCTTCTTCAAGGTGCCGCTGGAGGATCTCGAAGCGCTCTATGGCATCCGCACGACCGAACTTGCGATCTACGACCGCGTGGAGCGGCACGCCGAAGCGCAGATCGCTCGCGGGCGGCTCTGCCTGATCGAGATGGATTCCTTCTATATGCCGGATACGCGCGGCACCGCCTACCGGCAGGAGCACGGCAAGACCACGGTTGCGATCAACCGGCTGGACTTTGCCGGCAAGCGCGTCGACTATTTCCACAATGCCGGTTATTTCCGTATCGAGGGCGAAGATTTCGACGGGCTGTTCCAGTCGCATCTGACAGCTCAGGATGCGCCATTCCTGCCCTACACGGAATTCGCCAAGTTTCCGGAGCAGCCGGTAGGTGAAACGCATCTGCGTGAGGTTTCTCGCCGACTCCTTCACTTCCATTTCGCCCGCCGCCCGGGTGCCAATCCAATCCGCGCCTTTGCAGAAGTCTTCCCGCTGCAGGTTGAAGCGCTGGCTGATCGGCCCTTCGGCTTCTTCCACAAATATGCCTTCAACACGCTCAGACAGGTGGGGGCGAATTTCGAATTAGCGGCCGATCATCTGGCCTGGCTTTCGGCCGGCGAGTTCGGAGTCGCGATCGAGGAAGCACGCCGCATCTCGGAGGTGGCGAAGTCTGTTCAGTTCCAGCTGGCGCGTGCTGTCACCCGCCGCAAGTTCGAGCCGTTGAAAGCGGCCCTTGATCCGGCTGCCGATGCATGGGATTCGATGATGGCATCGCTCGCGGAGCGGGCCTGAAGCCGGAGATCTGACCATGCGGGGGCGGTTGGCAAGCATAGGGGCTGAGGAAAGCCTTCTTACCGAAGGCTGGAATCTGGTTCTGACCGAGCCTGATGCTTGTGCGACGCCGCACGATATCCATCTGTCGGCGCAGTTCATTCCGGCACCCGTTCCGGGCACTGTCGCAGCTGCGCTGGAAAGAGCCGGGCTTTTCGATCGGGAAAATCCTCAGGCGCTCAACACCAGGGACGCCTGGTATCTGACCCGCCTCTTCGATGCGGAGCCGGGCGAGGCGCTCCTGCGTTTTCAGGGGCTGGCGACGATCTGCCATGTTTTTCTGAACGGCGTTGAGATCCTTTTCTCCGAGAGCATGTTCACCGTCCATGAAATACCGGTGACGCTCGCAGGCGGTGATGAACTGGCGCTCTGCTTCCGGGCGCTCGCCCCGCGCCTTGGAGAACCCGGACCGCGAGCCCGCTGGCGCCCGCAGATGATCACGCCGCAAGGGCTGAAGAACATCCGCACGACGCTGCTCGGGCATATGCCCGGCTGGTGCCCGGAGATCCATGCGGTCGGGCCATGGCGACCGATCTCGCTCGTGCGCCGAAGCGTTGCCTCTGTCGACAATGTCACGGTGCGTGCCGTTCTGGAGGAAAACGGAACAGGACGGCTCAGCGTTTCTCTTCATGCCGATGGCGAAGAGCCTGTGATGCTGCTGCGCTGCGCCGGTATCGAGCAGGGTTTCGAGAAGATCGGTGACAGGCATTATTCGGCAATCCTCAAGCTGCCCGAGGTCGAGGCGTGGTGGCCGCATACGCATGGCGCGCCGCATCTCTATGATGTGACGCTGGTTCTTGACGGCGAGGAACAGTCGCTCGGCAGGACGGGATTTCGGCGTATCGAGGTCGACCACGGCGCTGACGGCAGTGATTTCGCGCTTTGCGTCAACGGCGAACGGATCTTCTGCCGTGGCGCAGTCTGGACGACTGCCGACATAGCGCGGCTGCCGGGCGAGCGCGCCGATTATGAGCCCTTTCTGCGGCTTGCTGCCGAAGCCGGCATGAACATGATCCGCATCGGCGGGACCATGGCGTATGAGACGCCGGAATTCTTCGCGCTCTGCGACGAACTTGGGCTGATGGTCTGGCAGGACTTCATGTTCGCCAATTTCGACTATCCGAAGAACGACAAGGCCTTTATCGGCCATGTGCATGCCGAGGTGGAGGAATTCCTCCACGGCGTACAGCTTTCGCCGTCGCTCGCCGTGCTCTGCGGCGGTAACGAAATCCACCAGCAGGCGGCGATGTTCGGCCTGCCCTCGGATTTCTGGAGCGGGCCGATTACCGACGAGATCATCCCGGCGATCTGCCAGCGCATGCGGCCTGACGTCCCTTACGTGCCGAATTCGCCTTATGGC
The DNA here is from genome assembly GCA_039725955.1 of Sinorhizobium sp. B11. NCBI lineage: Bacteria > Pseudomonadati > Pseudomonadota > Alphaproteobacteria > Hyphomicrobiales > Rhizobiaceae > Sinorhizobium > Sinorhizobium sp. B11. The sequence goes on along the minus strand of CP091034.1, from coordinate 4,410,682 downwards.
GGAGCGATGCCCTTTTCGCCCAATGTGGGCGTCACGCATTATTACGGCGTCGGCGCCTATATGCGGCCGCTTGAGGATGCGCGCCGCGCGGAGGTGCGCTTTGCGGCGGAAAGCCTCGCCTTCGCGCATGTGCCGCAGCAGAAGACCTTGCAACGGCATCTCGACGTGCCCTCAGTTCACACTCCGCTCTGGAAAGAGCGGGTGCCGCGCGACCGCGGCGCTTCCTGGGATTTCGAGGATGTCAGGGATTTCTATCTCGGGCTTCTCTATGACGTCGACCCCGCCAAGCTTCGCCGTGAAGATCCCGAACGTTATCTCGACCTGTCGCGCGCCGTCACAGGTGAGGTGCTGGAGGAAACCTTTGCCGAATGGCGCCGCAAGGGATCGACCTGCAACGGGGCGCTTGTCTGGACCCTGCAGGATCTGTTGCCTGGTCCCGGCTGGGGCGTGATCGATTCCACTGGCGAGCCCAAACCTGTCTGGCATGCGATGCGCCGGGCCTTCCGTCCTGCGCAGGCAGTCTTTACGGACGAGGGGACGAATGGCCTCTATGTTCATGTCATCAATGAAACCGACAAGGTGGTGGCTCTCGAACTCGATGTCGCCTGCCTCCGTGAGGGGCGCCAGCAGGTCGCGAGCGGTAGCAAGGCCTTCAATCTCGATCCAAGAAGCGTGGAGCGGATTGCCTGCACCGATCTCTTCGGCGGCTTCTTCGATGCCACTTATGCCTTTCGTTTCGGTGCGCCATCGCATGACGTCAGCGTTGCCTGGCTGCGCTCGGCGATGGACGGCGCGCTGCTGGCGCAGGCTTTTCATTTCCCGCGTGGCCGGGTGAAAGCCTTCCACGACGCGACGATCGAGGCGTCCTTCCTGCGTGAGGGCGATGATTGGTTTATCACGCTTACGACCGACAGGCTTGCCCAGTCGGTGCATATCGACGTCGAAGGCTACCGGGCCGAAGAGGACTGGTTCCATCTGGCACCAGGCCCTGCCAAGCGAGTGAAGCTCATCGCCGCTGCGGGCATTGATCGCGATGCATTGCCGGCAGGCGAAATCAGGAGCGTCGGCGCCTTGCGCCGTTTCGCGCTTTAGGGACCAGGGAGCGGTCATGACGATCAGGGTGCAGGCGGAAGAGGCTTTGCGGGGCGTCTATCGAAGCGTGCGCGGGCATCTGTTGCAGCGGCTGATTGTCAAATCGCGGCTTGCCTTCAATCCGCGCCGACCGGTCGAGATTGTCGGTTATCTGTCGATGGCGGCAGGTGTGGGCGAATCCGCACGGCTTTGCGCTGCCGCGCTCTCCCAGGCAGGCCGTGAGATCATGCTTGCGGATGTAAGCACACATCCGGATGAAGGCAAGCTGATCGAATGGACGTCCGAGCAAATCGCCGGCGGACAGCCGGGAAGCCGCATATGGCATCTCAATCCGCCCATGCTGCCGCGCGCGATCCTTAAGAAGGGTCTCGGCAATTTCACCCGTGCCTTCAATATCGGCTATTGGGCCTGGGAGCTGGAAGTGGTGCCGGCGGAATGGCGCAATGCCATGCACTATATGAACGCTGTCTTCGTTCCCTCGGAATTCACCAGGCGGGCAATCGCGCCGCATACGACTGCACCTGTCATTGTCGTGCCGCACCCGGTGACGGAGCGGCCGGCTGCTGACGGCATCAGGCAGAAGTTCGGGATTGCCGCGGATGCTTTCCTCGTCTCGTTCGTCTTCAGCGCCGGTTCCTCGATCAACCGCAAGAACCCGCAGGCGGCGATCGAGGCCTTCAGGCTCTTCAGCGCCGAATGCCCCCATGCCTTCCTGCTGATGAAGGCGAGTGGCAATCCGGTCCGGGACGAGGCACTCCGCACGCTCATGCAATCCGTGGAAGGCGACCGCAACATCAGGATCGTTACAGACAATCTGGCGCGTTCGGAGATCAACGGCATCATCCGCGATTCCAATGTCTATCTTTCGCTGCATCGTTCGGAGGGTTTCGGCCTGACGGTGGCTGAAGCGATCATGCATCGCACGCCCGTCATCTCGACCGGTTGGTCAGGCACGGCTGATTTCTGCGATCCCGACAATACATGGCTGGTCGAGCCGTCGCTTATTCCCGTCGTCGACAGCCATCCGGAATTTGCCGATCTCACTGCCGTCTGGGCCGATCCTTCACCCGCGACCGCGGCGGCGCATTTGAAGAGCATCTATTCCAATCCCGAGGCTGCGAAGCAGAAAGCAGAGGCGGCGCGGACCTATCTGGTGCGCCACCTCGCCGAGCACAGCTACGACAAGGCGCTTTCACGGCTTTCTGCGATGCAGGCGAGCTAAGCTGAGCGCTTTACTCCCCTTTATTTTAACATTTCCAATCTAGTGATGACTTGTTTCGGCCGCGGTGCGGCTTCTGGCGGATGGACGGATGTCGAAGGGCATTATTGCAAATTCGGTGATGAATGCAGCGGCGGGCATGCTGCTTCTGGTAACGGGGTTCGTTTCCTCGATCATAACCGCGCGTCTGCTCGGTCCGGAGGCGAACGGCATTGTTGCCTTTTCGCTCTGGCTCGTCGTCACCGGCGCCTCGATTGCCGAACTCGGCTCCAGCATCACGCTGCTGAAGACGCTGCCGCAGCTTTCGGCACAGGGCTACAGTTTCGAGCAACGCAAGGGGTTTGCCTCGATCCTGGTCGCCTTCATGGTCTGTTCCACGTTGGTGCTGCTCGGGCTCTACGCCCTGTTCTTCCTGACATCGGAGGAAATGCACTGGGCCGACACCGCGCCGTCGGTGGCGCTTGTGACAGGTATGCTCTTCTTCATCCAGGCGATCGGCTCCTTCGTCAAATTCTACCTCATCGGTGAAAAACGGCTCGGCACGTTCTTCCAGCTGACGCTGATCGTCTCGGTTTTCCAGCTTGCGGGCGTGGCGGTCGGTGCCGTCTTCTACGGGGTGGAGGGCGTGCTCGTCGGCTACGCGCTCGGCCAGTTGGTGCTTTTCGTTGCTACTTTGCCGATTCTTTTTGCCCGGCGCGATCGCTGCGGCGTATCGCTCAAATATCTGGCCTCGTCGTCCGTGATCCTGTCGATGCAATTCATCATCGACTCGATCTTCCTCAATCGTATCGAACTGCTTTTCCTGCAGCAGTTCTGGTCGGTGGAAATGGTCGGCTTCTATGCGGCGGGTCTGTCGATCGCCAATATAGCATTGCAGCTTCCGATCCAGATGAGCGGCAGCCTGCTGCCCTATTATTCGGAACGGCGGCACACCAGCGCCGACTCGAAGTTCCCGGTCGAGGCCTTTGCAGCCGTCATCCGCAGCATGGCCTATATCGTGCTGCCCATGAGCCTCGGGCTCGCCGCAATCTCCAGCGAACTGGTGCATGTGGTCTTCGGCGAAGCCTTCGATCGAAGCGGCGGAGTTGTTGCGCTGCTTGCGCTCGTCGCGCCAGCCTACACGCTCATGCAGGTTCTCAGCCTATACCTGCTTTCAATCGACAAGGCCAATGTACGGTTGAAAATCAGTGTGATAGGTGGCCTTCTTATGGTAGTGGGTTGTTTACTCATCGTACCTAGGCTGGCCGCCGAGGGTGCCGCACTTGTGCGCATCGCCGTATTTGTTGCGATGTCGGTAATGATGGTCAGACAAACGGGCTTCGGAACTCAGCTTTCGGGTCTTTATCTCAGCCTTGCGAAGATTGCGCTTGCGGCGGTATTTTGTGCTTGCGGCGCCATCACTGCGCTTGAGGTCATCCAGGGTCCGATCGGTCTTGTTGCTGCGATGATCGCCGGCGCGTTTGCTTACTTCGCTGCGTTGAAAGTCCTCCGTGCCGTTCCGGTCGAAGATATCCAGGTGCTGCGCTCGATCCTCGACAAGATACCGGCTCTCCTGCAGGGACCAGCAAGGCGTGTCGTCAATTTCATCTCTACGCCGACCCCCGAACGTGGGGAGAAGAAGCCCGATAACGAAGAGTTCTCGCGCGAGCCGGCCGAAGGTGCCGGCCGTGCCGCTGCCCTTCCTGTCGTGTTCGACGGGACGATCGGTCTCTTCATGCCGGAAAAGGCTGATGTTGAAAAACGCTCGGCTGCCGTTCTTTTCGTGAGCCCCTGGGGCTTCGAAGAAATGTGCACGCGGAAATTCTATCGCGTCGCGGCGGAGCATTTCTCTGACATTGGCGTGCCGAGCCTGCGTTTCGACTATACCGGGACGGGTGACGCGCTCGATTTCGGCGATCAGGCACCCGGTCTGGAAATCTGGAAGAATTCCATCCGCGCGGCAGCTGGAAAATTGAAGACGCTCAGCGGTTGCTCGCAGGTCATTCTTGTCGGCCAGGGTCTCGGCGGCACGCTTGCTCATCTGACCGGCCACACGATCGAGGGCGTCGACAGCATCGTGCTGCTTGCGCCTGTCCTCAGCGGCAGGGGGCATCTGCGCGAAATCAACATGTGGTCGCGGATCATTCATGCCGACCTCGGTCTCGGCAAGGAGCATGCGCAAAGCGCCCAGGTTCAGATCGCGGGCCTGAGCCTGCCGGACACGATTGCTGCCGAAATCGGCAAACTCAATATCGGTTCGCCGCAGGAGCTTGCGTCGCCGAATTACCTTATCCTCGAACGCCCGGCTAGGGTTGACGACACGAGTTTCGCTGACGCCCTGAAGGCACTCGGCGGCAATGTCGAGCAGCGCGTTTTCGAAGGTTATGACGAGCTGGTCACGAACCCGCTGTTTGCCAAGACGCCAATGGCAGTCATCAAGCTGCTTGCCGAATGGCTTGTCGAGACAACCGCGCCCGCCCCGTCCGTCGGTCACTCATCGCAGGCGGTCGAAAACCGGCCGCTCGCAGGTGACGGTTTTGAGGAGATCCCGGTTCGTTTCGGCGCCTTCCAGCATCTGATCGGCGTCGTCAGCCGGCCGCAGGGCGAGATCAAGGGTAACGCCGTGCTCTTCATGTCGACGGCCTATGACCGCCATGCCGGCTGGGGGCGGACGACTGTCGATATGGCGCGCGAGCTCGCTCGCCAGGGCGTCGTTTCGCTGCGCTTCGATTCTGCCAATGTCGGCGACAGCGTTCCGCGTCCGGATGCCCCGGAACAGGTTCTCTATTCAGTGACACAGACGGACGATGCACTGGCCTCCATCGATTTGCTGGAGAGCTTCGTCGCCGGCCCGATCATGGTCGCGGGTCGCTGCAGCGGCGGTTATGTGGCTTTTCGCGCGGGTATCGAGGACGAGCGCCTGAAGGCGATCGTTTCCATCAATCCCTTTGTTTACTACTGGGATCCGGAAATGCCGGTGCGGCGCGAGCACGTCGTCTCGGTTCCACGCAGCGTCGATGATTACGGCCAGCGGATGATGCGGCTCGACACGGTCAGGCGGCTGTTCCGCGGGGAGGTCGATGTCTTCGCTGCTCTGCAGAATATCTTTATCGCGGTCGGCCGCCGGCTTTCGCCGCGCATCGCGCCGCTCGTGGAACTCATTCCGGGCCGTCGTCATATCGCACGCCAGGTGCGTCAGTCCTTTGCGGCGCTTGGCAAACGCAAGGTGCCGCTGACGCTGATCTACAGCGAAGGCGATGTCGGTCTCGACCACATGTATTTCCACTTCGGTCCGCGTGGCCACAAGTTCGCCCGGCATCCGAACGTGCGTCTGGTGATGCTGCAGGATGCAGACCACAATCTGACGCCGCCGGAATCGCGCAAGCTGGTACTGGACGAGATCGTCCGGCTGGCGAAAGCTTAGGAATTTCCGGATTTTTTAAGTGGCAATGCCGATTGAGCGGTAGAGGTCGATATAACGTTCCGCAACGGCATTCCACGAATAGGCGTGGGCGGCCTGCATGAGGCTCTCCCGCAAGGACGAACCCTCGACGGTGACGTCGCGATAGGCTTTCTCGATCGCATCCGCCGCGAGTTCCGGCTTCGTGAAGTCGGCGAGGATGATTTCCTCATGCCGTCCTGCGAGCGCGCGATAGGCCTCGTTGGTGTTGAGGACCGGCTGCAGGCCAGCGCTCATCGCTTCCAGCGCAACGATGCCGAAGCCTTCATATTCCGATGCCGAAGCCATGAGTGATGCCTTGGCAATGATGCCGCGGATCGCGTGATTGTCCGGTGAAATGGTCAGGGTTACGGATGTTTCCAACGATCTTGCGGCAATCTTCCGCCTGACGTCAGCAGCATCAAGATCGGATTCGGCGCCGATAACGTCCAGATGCCAATCGGGATTGCGTTTTACGAGTGCGGCCATCGCATCCAGCAGAAGATCGAGCCGTTTGTTTACCGAGAAGCGCCCGATCGTGATGATGCGTCGCTCGGGCGTGCGCGAGGCGGCATCGGCGAATTTGCCGATATCGGCGCCATTCTCGATCGTTATGCCATCGGGGACGATCTGGATGAACTGGCTGAGGTCCGACGCGCTGCAGCAGACGACGCGGCGATAGGCGATCGCCGAGAGGCGTGTCAACGTTCGGAACCATATCTTCTTGATAACAAGAAATTTCTTCGTGTGAAAGAAACCGCCATGGGTCGTGACGACCATGGGCTTGCGGTGCAGGAACCTGCCCCAAGCGAGCGCGTCGAAGAAGAAGTCGATCGCATGGACATGGATAAGATCGGCGTCGCCGATATGGCGGAAGACCTGTGGTGCTACCGGATAGCGACTGCTGCCGGACCAGGGGATACGGACAACCTCGATGCCGTCGATGGTTTCGCGCGCGGGAAGCTTGTCGTCGGGAGCGGTGAAGAGGGAATCAAGCGTGACAACACGGACGCGGTATCCGCGTTTCAACGTTTGCCGGGCAAGATTGGCGACCACATCCTCAAGGCCGCCACGGTTGGGCAGAAACTGCCGTACGACGTGCACGATGAGGGGCGCAGCTTTCGGCTGCGGGATGTTCTCGACGGTCTCTACCACGGAGAGGGACATTTCCCACCTGTTCTCTATGGGAATGACCAGCCATACCGAGCCTTAAGGTGCGGTATATGAGGAAGTGACCCTTCCGGCTTTATTGGGGGGATGGTTAATCGCTTCAGAATGCCTTGAAGGTCAATGTCGTCAGCGAGCGAACGATGCCGGGGATATTGGCGATGTTGTCGTTGATGAATTTGCCGATATCCTGGCCTTCCTCGATGTAGACCTTGAGCAGCAGGTCGTAGTTGCCTGATGTCGAATAGAGCTCCGAGACCAGCTCGGTCTTGTAGATGGCGTCGGCGACCTCGTAGGTCTTGCCGGGGGCGCACTGGAGCTGGACGAAAATCGGCTTCATGGGAATTTCCTGCATCGAATTCTGATGGCGCGCATAATGGTCGAAAGCGCGTCCGCGATGCAAGCCTTCCTTACGTGTCGGAACCCGAATGGGCTTCGGAGACGATCCAGTCGCGAAAAGCGGCAAGCGGAGCGTAATCGGCGCGCTCCGGAGGAAAGGCGAGATAATAACGCTCGCGGCTCTCCATCTCGCGGTCGACGGCAGCAACGAGATCGCCGCGCTCCAGCTCATCCTGGATGAGGAAAGTTGGCAGAAGGGCGACGCCTAGGCCGGCGATGGCCGCCTGTGCTGCGGTGGCAAACTGGTCGAACAGCATGCCATGCACGCTTTCGAAGGCAACGCCGTTATCGGCAAACCAGCGCTCCCAGGCGTCGGAACGGGTCGTCAGATGCAGGAGCGGCACCGAGAGCAGATCTTCCGGCCGGGTGATCTCATTGCGCTTGAAGAAATCCGGACTGCAGGCGGGCAGCGTGCGCTCCGACATCAGGAAGGCGAGTTCGGCGCCCGGCCAGTGCGGATGGCCGAAGTGGATGGCTGCATCGATGGAATCGAGACGGAAATCGAAGGAGGAGAGCCGGGTGACGAGGTTGATCGTGACACCGGGGTTGGCACCAAGAAAACGGCCCAGGCGTGGCGCCAGCCAGCGTGTGCCGAAGGTTGGCAGGATCGCAAGGTTCAGCGTGCCGCCGTGCGGGTTGGCGCGCAGGTTCAGCGAGGCGCTGGAGATTCGTCGCAGCGCTTCCCGGATTTCGCGGGCATAGGCATCGCCGGCAAGGGTAAGGCGCACGGTCTGGCGCTCGCGCAGGAACAGTTCGACCCCAAGATGTTCCTCAAGCGCCTTGATCTGGCGGCTGACGGCGCTCTGTGTCAGGTCAAGCTCGCGGGCGGCAGATGTTACGCTGCCGGTGCGGGCGACCGCTTCGAAGGCGGCAAGATGAGCAATCGATGGCAGAAAGCGCCTTGGTGCAAGCATGATCATTCCATTTTAGAATGAGCTGTTTCCGAAACGTCGATATTCACGGCCTAAGAGCCCTTGTAAAGAACTTCATCCTGCAAAATCGGAATGAACGCGGAGTTTTCTTCAATGCCCGGCGCTTTCGTCTCCACGGACCGCATCCGTTCGCTTTTCACCGAAGCCATGTCACAGATGTACCGGACGGAGGTGCCGCAATACGGGACGCTGATCGAGCTTGTGGGGGAGGTCAACGCCGAAGTCCTCGCGAAAGACCAGGAACTTAGCGAGCGGCTTCGGCGTGCAGGTGAGCTCGAGCGCATCGATGTCGAGCGCCACGGTGCGATCCGGCTCGGAACGGCTGAGGAGCTCTTCACCATCCGACGGCTCTTTGCCGTCATGGGGATGCAGTCGGTCGGTTATTACGATCTCTCGGTCGCCGGTGTTCCCGTGCATTCTACCTGCTTCAGGCCTGTCGAAGAAAAGGCGCTGAACATCAATCCGTTCCGCGTCTTTACCTCGCTGTTGCGGCTGGAATTGATCGAGGACGCGGAATTGCGCGCCGAAGCCGCTGATATCCTGGCCAAGCGGCAGATCTACACGCCCCGCGCCATCAAACTCATCGAGCAGCATGAGAAGGCTGGTGGACTGACGGAAGCGGAAGCTGCAGAATTTGTCGCCGAGGCGCTGGAAACCTTCCGCTGGCATGGCGAGGCAACCGTCAGTGCCGAGACCTACAAGCGCCTGCATGACGCACACCGCCTCATTGCCGATGTCGTCAGCTTCAAGGGCCCGCATATCAACCATCTCACTCCGCGCACGCTCGATATTGATGAAGTGCAGCGGCGCATGCCGGAGCGCGGCATCACGCCGAAGGCCGTCATCGAAGGACCGCCGCGGCGCAGTTGCGATATCCTGCTCCGGCAGACGAGTTTCAAGGCACTGGAAGAGCCGATTGCCTTCACGGATGCTGCCGGCACGAAGGCAGGCACGCATACGGCTCGATTTGGCGAGATAGAACAGCGTGGCGTTGCGCTGACGGCCAAGGGCCGGACGCTCTACGATCGTTTGCTCGCCTCGGTGCGCGGCGAAGTGCAGGTCGGCGCATCCGGTGCCAAGGCCGGTGACTATGGCGCCGAGCTCGCGGAACGATTCAAGGCATTGCCGGACGGTTGGGACGAGTTGCGGCGCGAAGGACTGGCCTTCTTCCACTATTCGGCGACGCCTGAAGGTCTTGCTGCGAAGGGCCAATTGCCGTCCGATCCGGAGGCCCTGATCGCCAAAGGTTATCTGCGTTTCGATCCTGTCATCTACGAGGATTTCCTGCCCGTCAGCGCGGCCGGTATCTTCCAGTCGAATCTCGGCACGGACCAGCAGCAGAATTATGCGACACGTTCGAACAGGGCGGCTTTCGAGCAGGCGCTTGGCGCCGACGTGCAGGACGAGCTCGCGCTTTATGCCGAGCGGCAGGCCGCATCGCTTGATATGGCCATGGAAGAGCTCGGCCTTTCGGGCCTGAAGCTGAAGACGGTCGCCTGACAATCGGCCGCTTCCGCAGGGGCGGGAGCGGCGCTAGAGTACCGATTTCGATCCAGACTGGACTGTCCGATGCTCAATGATCCGCGCTCCCACGGCCTGTGGGAAAAGACTGCTCCCCAGCCACCCGTCACGTCTGTACTGTCAGGCGCCGTCGATGCCGATGTTGTCATTGTCGGCGGCGGCTATACCGGCCTTTCTTCCGGCCTGCATCTGGCCGAGGCCGGATCGCGGGTTGTGCTCCTGGAGGCGAAGGAGATCGGCTTCGGCGGCGCAGGCCGCAATGTCGGGCTCATCAATGCCGGCATGTGGGTCATGCCTGATGATCTGCCCGGCGTGCTCGGCCCCGTCTATGGCGAGCGGCTGCTCGACCTGCTCGGTAATGCGCCGCGGCTGGTGATGGAGCTGATCGAAAAGCACGGCATCGCCTGCGAGCTCGAAAAGCAGGGTACGCTTCATTGCGCCGTCGGCGCCGATGGTCTGAAGGAAGTCGAGGAGCGCTTCAAGCAGTGGTCGGCGCGGGGTGCGCCTGTCGCACTGCTCGATGCCGATGAGACTGCAAAACGCATTGGCACGAATGCCTATGCCGGCTCGCTGCTCGACATGCGGGCCGGCACGCTGCAACCGCTTGCCTACGCGCGCGGGCTGGCGCATGCCGCCCAGAAGGCGGGCGTTGTGCTGCACACGGCAAGCTCCGTCATTGCGACCGAGCGGCAAGGCAGCCGGTGGGTGGTGAAGACGGAGCATGGGCAGGTAACGGCTGATTGGATCATCGTGGCGACGGATGCCTACAGCACCGGCCCGTGGGAACAGGTGCGCAACGAACAGGTATTTCTGCCCTATTTCAATTTCGCCACTGTCCCGCTCGGCCATAATCTGCGTCAGTCGATCCTGCCCAATCGCGAGGGCGTATGGGATACGAAGGAAATTCTCTCGTCCTTCCGGATGGATCAGGCCGGCCGCCTGGTCTTCGGAAGTGTCGGGGCGCTGCGCAATACTGGCCTATCCGTGCACAAGGGCTGGGCCAAGCGCGCGCTGAAGCGGCTCTTCCCCGAGATCGGCGACGCCGAATTCGAGTGCGAATGGTACGGGCAGATCGGCATGACTGACAACGCCCTGCCGCGCTTCCACAAATTCGCCCCCAATGTCATCGGCTTTTCGGGCTATAATGGCCGCGGGATTGCGCCTGGCACGGTGTTCGGCCGCACCCTGGCGGAGCATATTCTTGGCCGGATTGGCGAAGCGGATCTGCCTTTGCCGCTGACCGACCCCCGTGAGCAGAGCTTCCGCGCGCTTAGGGAACTATGGTACGAAGCCGGCGCTCAGGTCGCCCATTTCGCCGATGCCCGTTTCTGAGAACAACAAGACTGGAACCACGACAATGAACATCGCCGTCCTCGATCTCGCCACCGAAACTGCCAAGCTGCTCGCCGATCTCGGCGTCGATGCCAGGAGCTATACGGGCGGTACGCTGTCCGTCACCTCGCCGATCACAGGCAAGGAAATCGGCAAGCTGAAGGAGCATTCCGTCGCCGACGCCAAGGCGGCGATCGATGCGGCACACAAGGCTTTCCTCGAGTGGCGGGCCATTCCGGCACCGAAGCGCGGCGAGCTGGTCCGTCTGCTCGGCGAGGAACTGCGCGCCTCCAAGGTCGCGCTCGGCCGCCTGGTTTCGATCGAAGTCGGAAAGATCACCTCCGAAGGTCTCGGCGAAGTACAGGAAATGATCGATATCTGCGATTTCGCCGTCGGTCTTTCCCGCCAGCTTTACGGGCTGACGATTGCTACCGAGCGGGCCGAGCACCGCATGATGGAAAGCTGGCATCCGCTTGGCGCCATCGGTATCATTTCGGCCTTCAACTTCCCGGTTGCCGTCTGGTCGTGGAATGCGGCTCTCGCCCTCGTCTGCGGCAATTCCACCGTCTGGAAGCCTTCCGAAAAGACGCCGCTGACGGCTCTTGCCGTGCAGGCCCTGTTTGAGAAGGCGTTGAAGCGTTTCGTCGCCGAAGGCGGCAAGGCACCGGCAAATCTCTCTACTCTGTTGATCGGTGGCCGCGAGATCGGCGAAGTGCTGGTCGACCATCCGAAGATCCCGCTGGTTTCGGCCACCGGCTCCACCGCCATGGGCCGCGCCGTCGGCCCGCGCCTGTCGCAGCGCTTTGCCCGCGCAATCCTGGAACTTGGCGGCAACAATGCCGCGATCGTCTGCCCAACGGCCGATCTCGACCTGACGCTGCGCGGTGTTGCCTTCGCGGCCATGGGCACGGCCGGCCAGCGCTGCACGACGCTACGCCGTCTCTTCGTGCATGAGAGCGTCTACGACCAGCTCGTTCCGCGGCTGAAGAAGGCCTATGGCTCGGTGACGATCGGCAATCCGCTGGAAACCGGTACACTGGTCGGCCCGTTGATCGATGGTCTGGCCTTCGAGAAGATGCAGACGGCCCTCGGCCAGGCAAGGGCTGCCGGTGGCGCCGTCGTCGGTGGTGAGCGTGTCGACAATGGTTCGGCAGAAGCCTTCTATGTTCGCCCCGCGCTCGTCGAAATGCGGGAGCAGACCGGCCCGGTGGAGCACGAAACCTTCGCGCCGATCCTGTACGTCATCAAGTACAGCGATTTCGATGCCGTGCTGGAACTGCACAACGCTGTCCCACAGGGCCTGTCGTCCTCGATCTTCACCAACAATATGCGCGAAGCGGAAACCTTCCTCTCCTCGCGTGGCTCGGATTGCGGAATCGCCAACGTCAATATCGGTCCATCCGGTGCTGAAATCGGCGGAGCCTTTGGCGGGGAGAAAGAGACGGGCGGCGGCCGTGAATCGGGTTCGGACGCCTGGAAGGCTTACATGCGCCGTTCCACCAACACCGTCAATTACGGCAAGACCTTGCCGCTGGCGCAGGGCGTCAAGTTCGACGTCGAATAAGCTGACGCATTGGAACCACAAAAGCGACGCCTCACCGGCGTCGCTTTTTTTTGACGAAATCCGGATTTATTCCCTGCGAAGATGAAAAATTGAGTCAAGATAATGTGATGATTTTTTTGACTTCGAAACTTGAACTAAGCAGTCAACAAAAATATACGCCTGCCATCACCCTTGGGAGCTCGGGTGACATCGCCACGGAGGCCATCATGAAAATTGCTCTTAACCGTCTTTCCGGCGCGTTCGCGCTTGCCGCTTCACTTCTCGCCGCCACCGCGCTCGCAGGCAGCGCCTATGCGCAGGAGTCCGAAGGTATCGTCGTTTACAATGCCCAGCACGAAAGCCTGGGCCGTGAATGGATCGACGCCTTCACCAAGGAGACCGGCATCAAGGTCACCATGCGCCAGGGCAGCGACATGCAATTCGCAAACCAGATCATCCAGGAAGGCGATGCTTCACCTGCCGATGTATTCCTGACGGAAAACTCGCCGGCGATGACGCTGGTCGACGGTGCCGGCTTGTTTGCGCCGATCGAGAAGGACACGCTGGATCAGGTTCCCGAGCAGTATCGACCGGCTGACGGCATGTGGACCGGCATTGCTGCCCGCACCACCGTTTTCGCCTATGACAAGACGAAGCTGACGGAAGACAAGCTGCCGAAGTCGATGCTCGACCTGCAGGATCCGGCCTGGAAAGGCCGTTGGGGCGCGGCTCCCGCCGGCGCCGACTTCCAGGCCATCGTTGCCGCTCTGCTGCAGCTGAAGGGCGAAGACGCCACCAAGGCCTGGCTAAAGGGTCTCAAGGACAATGCCACGCCTTACAAGGGCAATAGCGTCGCCATGAAGGCCGTCAATGCCGGCGAAGTCGAAGGCGCGATCATCTATCACTACTACTGGTTCGGCGATCAGGCCAAGACCGGCGAAAACAGCAAGAATGTCGGCCTGCATTATTTCAAGAACCAGGATCCGGGCGCTTTTGTTTCCGTTTCCGGCGGCGGTGTCCTGAAATCCACGCAGCACATGAAGGAAGCTCAGGCTTTCATCAAGTATCTGACCAGCAAGGCCGGTCAGGCGGTTCTCAAGGATGGCGATTCCTATGAATACGCCGTCGGCAAGGACGCCGCTTCCAACGACAAGCTCACTCCGCTTGCCGACCTTGACGCGCCGAAGGTCGAAGCCTCGACGCTGGACAGCAAGAAGGTCGTGGAGCTGATGACGGCCGCCGGCCTCATCTAACCTTTCTGCCGCAGGCTTCTTCCGGCCAAAACTATTGCTTTTGGCTCAAGAAAACCTTAGGGCATGACGAAATCCGGCAACCGCTCTTCAAAAGCGGTTGCCTTCCTTTTTCAGCGTGTGAAGGCATCGGCCTTGCTGCAGGACAATAGATTGCTTGCATCCGGCAAGAAGGCGCCGGTGACGCCAGGGGCCGCGCGAATGAGTTTGCCGCGCGGACGCATGCCGCACGCTTCCGTCGTTCTCCTCGCCTCCATCGTCGCGGTCTTCAGCCTTGTGCCGCTCGGCTTCATTGCCTGGGTGACCTATGATGTCGGCTGGGAAACGGTGAAGACGCTGGTCTTCCGCCCGCGCGTCGGCGAGCTTCTCGTCAATACGGTTCTCCTGGAATCGATCACCATTCCGCTGTCGATCGTGCTTGCCGTCACCCTCGCCTGGCTGACGGAACGGACGGACATCCCTTTCGCACGGTTCTGGGCATGGCTGGCGATCGCTCCGCTCGCCGTGCCCGCCTTCGTGCATTCCTATGCCTGGGTGAGCCTGCTTCCGGGCATGCGCGGGTTGCAGAGCGGCGTTTTCGTTTCGGTGCTCGCCTATTACCCTTTCCTCTACCTGCCGGTTGCCGCCGCCCTTCGCCGGCTTGATCCGGCAATCGAGGATGCTGCGGCCTCGCTTGGCCTCGATCCGTGGCGCGTCTTCTTCCGCACGATCCTGCCGCAGCTGCGCCTTGCCATCTGCGGCGGCTCGCTACTGATCGCACTGCACTTGCTGTCGGAATACGGGCTGTTCGTGATGATCCGCTTCGACACGTTTGCAACCGCGATCGTCGACCAGTTCCAGTCCTCCTACAACAGCCCGGCTTCCAACATGCTCGGTGGCGTGCTCGTCGCCTGTTGCCTGTTCCTGCTCGGCCTCGAGATCCTGTTGCGCGGCAATGAGCGATATGCGCGCGTCGGCTCCGGTTCGGCGCGCCCTGTCGATCGCCGCCGGCTCGGCTGGTTCGTGGCGCCTGCCTTGGCACTGCCGATCATCCTCGCAGTGCTGACGCTCGGCGTGCCGCTGATTACGCTCGGTCGCTGGCTTTATCTCGGTGGGCTCGCCATCTGGCGTCTCGAGGTCGTGAGCGCCTTTGTGCAGACGATCGTTCTCGCCATTGCCGGCGGCGTGCTGACGACAATCGCCGCTGCCCCCATGGCCTGGCTCTCGGTGCGCGCGCCGGGCCGCCTCCAGCGTATTCTCGAAGCCTGCCACTATTATGTCGGTTCGTTGCCGGGCGTCGTCGTGGCTCTCGCGCTGGTTTCCATCACCGTTCGGCTTATTCTGCCGCTCTACCAGACCTTTGCAACGCTGCTCGTTGCTTATGTGCTGCTGTTCCTGCCGCGCGCCATGGTGGGCTTGCGCGCCAGCATCGCGCAGGCGCCTGTCGAACTGGAGCGCGCGGCAATGGGGCTTGGCCGCACGCCGGGACAGGCAGTGCGCCAGATCACCATGCGTCTTGCAGCGCCTGGAGCTGCCGCCAGCATGGCCCTTGCCGCGCTCGGCATCACCAATGAATTGACGGCCACGCTGATGCTGTCGCCGAACGGCGTCGATACACTCGCGACGAAATTCTGGTCGCTGACCAGCGAGATCGATTATGTCTCGGCAGCACCCTACGCCTTCATGATGGTCGTGTTGTCGCTGCCGCTCACCCTCATGCTCTATGCCCAATCGAAACGGACTGCCGGCCAATGACGCTGCTTACCATCGACACTATCAGCAAGCGTTATGGCCCGGTTCAGGCCCTGAAGGATATTTCGCTCGAAGTTCAGGCAGGCAGCCGCACGGCGGTCGTCGGTCCCTCCGGTTCCGGCAAGACGACGCTGCTGCGCATCATCGCCGGTTTCGAACAGCCTGATGTCGGCAGGGTGATGCTCGATGGTGAGGTGCTCGCCGACGGGCCGGCCTGTGTTCCCGCCCACAAGCGCGGCATCGGCATCGTTTCGCAGGATGGCGCTCTCTTTCCACATCTGAGTGTCGCTGAAAATATCGGCTTCGGTTTCGAGCGCGGGGCGCCCGATCGCGAAAAGCGTATTCGCGACCTTCTGGAAATGGTGGAGCTGGAAAACAGTATGCTGGATCGCCGGCCGCATCAGCTTTCCGGCGGCCAGCAGCAGCGTGTGGCGCTTGCCCGCGCTCTCGGTCGTCGTCCGCGGCTCATGCTACTCGACGAACCCTTTTCCGCGCTGGATACAGGCCTTCGGGAAAATATGCGCAAGGCGGTTGCCCGCGTCCTGCAGACGGCTGGAATCACTGCCGTTCTCGTGACCCATGATCAGGGCGAGGCCCTCTCCTTTGCCGATCAGGTTGCGGTACTGCGCGAGGGCAAGCTGGTGCAGGCCGGCACGCCGCAGACGCTCTATCTTAAACCGCGGGATCGCGAGACGGCGCTTTTCCTTGGTGATGCGGTGATGCTGCCCGCTATCATCAAGAACGGCTTTGCCGATTGCGCGCTTGGCAGTGTGCCGGTTGAGGGGGCCCATCAGGGCAAAGCGGAAATCATGTTGCGGCCGGAGCAGATCCGTGTCGTCGTCGACGAGGCCAACGCGAAATACGGCGGGCGTGTCGTGGATGTCGAATTCGGCGGCGCGACTTGCACGGTGGCAGTGTCGCTTGCGGCTGTCGCCCTGCCGCCGATCCTGATCAAGACATCAAGCGTGGCATTGCCGACGCGAGGCGATCTCGTTCGCCTCGATATCGCCGGCAAGGCGCATGTCTTCGTGCGGTAAGTTCAGCCCGCCTTCAGAACCAGCTCCTCAGATCCCTCACCGGCCAGCCAGCCACCGGTAAAGCCGGCACGCTCGAGACCGAGACGGATGACCGGGTTCTTGCGCATCAGCTTCCAGATGAAGTCGGAGCGGTCGTTCTCGACCGTCATGACGAGGAGGCCCTGGTCGATAGCCACGGTGCGGTCGTCGACCCAGCCTTCCGGCCGCTTGGTCTGGACCGTCGGGTTGAAGCCGCCGGGGAAGCCGCCTTCCAGAAGCAGGTTCGGATAGGTGGTCAGCAGAGCCTTGGTGCCATCGAGGGCGGCCTGCCGGTCGTAGGGCAGGCAGCCGAGTGGCGCCCAGGGTGCGATCGTGCCGTCATCGGGGCCGAGCGGAGCACCGCGTGCGGCGTAACCCAACACTTTCGGGCTACGGCCACCGCGCATGCGGCGTGTCGGCGGCGGGCCATCGCAGGCCGTGAAGCCCCAGATGTCCTTGCTATAGCCGACGAACTGACCGGGATTGCGTTCCGCATAATCGCGCTGGACGTTGATGACGACCTGCGTATTACGGAAATAATCCCAGTTCCGCTCGGCCATCGGCTTGTCCTGGATGCCGCGGAAATCGATCCAGGCATGGGAGAAGAGATGAATGAAGAGCGGGCCGGCATAGAGATAGGGCTGTTCGTTGAAGATCATCCACGAATAGCTTGCCGTGAAGGCATCGTAAGACGACTGCGGGATCGGATGCGTCGGCGATGCCAGCGCCAGCGTATAGAGGATGATCGCCTCGTCGAAACCGTGATAGCGCCAGCGCAGGAAGCCGGAAGAAGGCTTCCAGCCCATCGAGATGCAATCGCCCTTGTTCAGAGCCCAGCGCCAATCGACGCGCTCGTAGATGAATGTTGCGAGCGCGCGGATTTCGGTCTCGGTTTGATCCTCGCCGTCGAAATATTGGGCGGCGGTCAGGATGCCTGCAATGAGCAGAGCAGTGTCGATCGTCGAAAGCTCGCTGTTCCAGGCGCGGTTGCCGGTATCCACGTGCAGGAAGTGATAGAAGAAGCCGCGATGTCCGGTCGCGTGACGTTCCGTACCCTGCTTGGCATTGGCAAAGAAATGCAGCGTATTGAAGACGCGCTCGGCGGCTTCCTCACGGCTGATCCAGCCGCGTTCCACACCAACGGGATAGGAGGAAAGCCCGAAGCCGACCGCGGCGATGCTTGCCGGCACGCCAGGGATCGAGGTATCCGGCACGAGGCCGTTTTCGGGATTGGAATATTTCAGGAAATACTTGAACGCTGAGTGCTGCAGCCTGTCGACTAGCGCGGCATCAATGTCTTCAATCCGTTGCAGCATGTGCTCCTGCCCAACTGTTTGATCGCCCCATGCTTCAACATGGTGGCTGTCCCCATGCAAATCAAACCTTTTTGATTCGCAGGGATAAGAGATCACAAACGGCCGCAGTTGGCGTTAATAATCGTCAGTGAAATAATATCTGGAATAAATAATATAAGCGATGCAGCAAAATGGATTAACCGCACCCCCTCGGATGCTATCCACTTCCTGCAATACTTGCGCGCTTTGGCCGTCGCCTAAACCTCCCGGACTAGCTCAAGCGGCTTGCTCTAGGCGCACCAGATGGCCTGCAGCGACCTCGCGATATTGACGCTTGGGCGGAATATAACCCACAGGGCGGACCGGGCTTTTCAATTCGTCGGTGCCGAGGTTGCGGCGGATCCCGCGGCGAGCAGGATCCGGCACGGGCACAGCCGCCATCAGCTTCCTGGTATAGGGATGCTGGGGATTGCGGAAGAGCTCTTCGCGCGGACCGATCTCGACGATCTCGCCGAGATACATGACCGCGACGCGATGACTGACTCGTTCGACCACCGCCATGTCGTGAGAGATGAAGAGGAAGGCGAGGTTCAGACTCTGCTGCAGATCCATCAGGAGATTGCACACCTGCGCCTTGATGGAAACATCGAGTGCCGACACGCTCTCGTCGGCGACGATCACCTTCGGGTCGAGGGCAAGGGCGCGAGCGATGCAGATGCGCTGGCGCTGGCCGCCTGAAAACTCGTGCGGGTAGCGCTTCATCATATCAGGTTTCAGGCCAACACGTTCGAGCAGGTCGGCGGCCTTTTCACGGGCCTGGGCGCGGCTGCCAAGCCCATGTTCGGTGAAGGGCTCGGCGACAGCGGCACCAATCGTCATACGCGGATTGAGGCTTGCGAAGGGGTCCTGGAAGATCATCTGGATGCTGCGGCGCATATTGCGCAGGCTGACCGCATCGAGGTTCAGGACATCATAGCCATCAAGGCTCACGGAGCCTGCATTTGGTTGCACCAGACGGGTGATCGAGCGGCCCGTCGTGGATTTGCCGCAACCGGATTCGCCGACGAGCGACAGGGTCTCGCCCTGAAAGAGTTCGAAGGAGACGTCCTCAACAGCATGGATGGCGCCAGTTCTGCGGCCGAAGAGACCGCCGCGAATATCGAAGCGGGTGACGAGGTTCTTTACTTCGAGGATCGGCGTCTTTCGGCGATCGACGGTTTCGGCGACTTCCACCGGATCGCATCGTTCGCCGGTCATCGTGTCGATGACGGGGAAACGCAGCGGCCATTTGCGGCCATCCATCGAGCCCAGGCGCGGCACGGCGGAGAGCAGGGCACGCGTATAGGGGTGTTTGCCGCGATTAAAGATATCGTCCGTCGTGCCGGTTTCGACGGCTTCGCCGCGATACATGACGATGGTGCGGTCGGCGATCTCGGCGACCACACCCATATCATGGGTGATGAAGAGAACGGACATGCCCTCTTCTTCTTGCAGCACTTTGATGAGATCGAGGATCTGGCCCTGAATGGTGACGTCGAGCGCAGTGGTTGGCTCGTCGGCAATCAACAGCTTGGGCCGGGAGGCGAGCGCCATGGCGATCATGACGCGCTGGCGCATGCCACCTGAAAACTGGTGAGGATATTCGTCGAAACGGGATGCAGCATTGGGAATGCGTACCTTCTCGAGAAGGCGGATTGTTTCGGCGCGCGCGTCGGCCTTGCTGATATCGCCATGGCATGTCAGCGCTTCGGAAATCTGCCGGCCGATGGTGAAGATCGGGTTCAGGCTGGTCATCGGCTCCTGAAAGATCATCGCGGCATCCTTGCCGCGCACGGCCCGCATCTCCCGATCAGAGAGGGAGAGGACATCGCGGCCGGTCAACGTGATGCTGCCTTCGACGCGGCTTGAGCCCTTGGCGAGCAGGCGCATGATGGAAAGCGAGGTGACACTTTTGCCGGAACCGCTCTCTCCGACGATGGCGACCGTTTCCCCCGGCATGACATCGAAGGAGACATTACGAACAACCGATCTCCATTCGCCATCGGAGAGAAAGGATGTTGTCAGGTTCCGGACGGAAAGGACCGGAGAGACGGATGCTGCAGGCTGATCACTCATATCGTTCCCGTGTTCTTTTTGTGCCGGAGGCAGGTTCTTTGCCGGAGAGGCTTCAAATCTTCAAAGGCGTGGCAAGTGAGGCGGACGGTCGTCCTTCCGCAATGCGCGCGGCTTCCAGCGCCGCGATCTTTTCATCGATCTCGCGCCTGTCGATCATTCCATTGGGATTGGCCTTCGTCGCCATCGTCTCGGCGACGTGCATGTAGCGTTCCTGCGCTACTGCATGGAGCCGGCGCAATTCCGCGAGCGGATCGGGATGATCGTCTGCCCTGATGCTGAGCCAGGGATAATCCTGATCACGGTGGACGAGGAGGGCGGCAGACTGTTTGCCACGCTTGTCGCCACCGGCATCCTCGCCGGCCTGCATGGATTCCAGCAGGCGCTCGATGAAAGGCTTGTCCATTGCCTTCTTGTAGGTCGCAAGCGTCTCGGCGACGACTTGAGGACCTGCCAGCATATTGCCGGCGACGGAAACACTATCGTCGACCAGGTGACCGGCCCAATCGATGCATTTGGCGCCGGTGAAGGCCGCGTTACGGCCCTGGGCATCGATCAGATGAAGCTGGCGCTGATCGTGGCCGGCGTCACGGCCGGTCAGTTCGGCGATGATCTCATCCGGCGCCTTGCCCTCGGCAAGCATGGCAAGCCCGTCGGTGCCGTAGAGCGGGCTGACGAAGGCCTGGGTGGCGACCGCGCCGATAGCGCCGCGGATATGCGGCACCAAGCCGCCGACCGCAAAGAAGCGGGTGGCGACGGCAATGCCGAGATAGCCTGTGCCGGGATCACGGGCGACGATGGACCATGTCATGCCTATCTCCCGATCGCATAGGCCTGCATGAGGCGTGGCGTTGCAGCTGCACGCAGCAGTCCATCTGCATCGCGGCGCGCGGCGGTCAGGCGGCCGATACTCCAGGGGTCGGAGACAGTGAGCGCGTGGCCGCGGGCGCGCAGGTTCTCGAGCACATCGGCGCTGAAATTGCCTTCCACCATCAGACCGCCCGGCTCACGTGTGCGCGGATAGAAGGAACCAGGGAAATGCGAGGTGTGGAAGAGCGGCTGGTCGATCGCCGCCTGCAGGTTCATCTTGTGGTGCACATAACGCAGGAAGAAGGAAAGCTGCCACTGTTCCTGCTGGTCGCCGCCGGGGGTGCCGAAGGCGAGTGTCGGCCGGCCTTCGTAGAGGGCAAGTGAGGGCGTCAGTGTCGTGCGCGGGCGTTTGCCGGGAGCAAGGGAGGTCGGCAGGCCGGGCTTCAGCCAGAACATCTGGGCGCGCGAATTCAGGCAGAAACCAAGACCCGGGATGATCGGCGAGGACTGCAGCCAACCGCCCGAGGGCGTGACAGACACCATGTTGCCTTCGCGGTCGATGACGTCGATATGAACAGTGTCGCCGCGCTTTTCCCTCAGGTGCGCCATGGTCGGCTCGTAGACGGCCCCGGTCTTGGAATCGGCGCCGAGCATGTCCATCGTCACATCGTATTGCTGCTCGAAGCCGGGCAGCTTCCCGGGACGCAGGTCGAAGGAGGCCTCGTCTGTGATGAGTTTGCGGCGGGTGGCGGCGTAGGTGTCAGACAGAAGCTGATCGACCGGCACCTCGGCGAATTTGGGATCACCATAGTAGATCTCTCGATCGGCGAAGGCGAGTTTCATGGCTTCGGTCACGGTATGGACGAAGTCGGCTCCATCAGGCGCCATTGCGGCGATGTCCATGCCCTTGAGGATCGACAGGGTCTGCAGGAAGACCGGACCCTGGCCCCAGGGGCCGATCTTGGCAACCGTCCAGCCGTGATAGTCGTAGGTCTGCGGTTCTTCGATCGTTGCCGACCAATTCGCCATGTCGTCGGCCGTCAGCACCGCCTTGTGGCTGTTGCCGCTCGCATCCATCACTTCGGCGGTCTTCAAGTAGTTTGCGATCTTTTCGGCGACGAAACCGCGGTAGAAGGCGTCGCGGGCGGCTTCAATCTGGGCCTCGCGACCCTGCTTGGCTTCGGCCTCGGAAATGATGCGCTTCCAGGTCTCGGCCAGAACCGGGTTCTTGAAGTTGGAATTGGGTTCGGGAACGGACCCTCCGGGTACCCAGGTTTCGTAGGAGGTCGGCCATTCCTTTTCAAAGAATTCGGCAAGACCCTTGATGGTTGCGGAGACGCGCGGCAGCAGCGGATGGCCGTTTTCGGCGTAATAGATCGCCGGTTCCAGAACGTCACGCACGCTCAGCCGGCCGTAATCGCGTAGCATCAGCATCCAGCCATCGAAGGAGCCGGGAATGACAGTTGCCAGCAGGCCGTCGCCTGGGATCAGTTTCAGGCCCTCGGACGTATAGTGTTCGATAGTGGCGCCGGCGGGCGCAGGGCCTTGGGCACAGATAACCTCGACCCTGTCCTTTTTCTTGGAATAGATGATCGCCGGCATGTCGCCGCCCGGGCCGACGAGATGCGGCTCCAGGATCTGCAATGTGAAGCCGGTAGCAACCGCCGCATCGAAGGCGTTGCCGCCCTTTTCCAGGATGCTCATGCCAACGGCGGAAGCGATCCAGTGCGTTGAGGTAACGACGCCGAATGTGCCCAGAATTTCGGGGCGGGTCGTGAATACGGTCATTTCATATGTCCTTTCGAGAGGTCATGCTTCGCGCGGATCGAGCGCATCGCGCAGGCCGTCGCCCAAGAGATTGAAACCGATAACGACGAGGAAGATGGCAATGCCTGGCCACATCGCCATCCACGGTGCCTGGCTCAGGAAGTTCTTGGCAACGTTCAGCATCGAGCCCCAGCTTGGTGCCGGTGGCTGCTGGCCGAGGCCGAGGAAGGAGAGACTGGCTTCGGCGATGATCGCGGTTGCGATCGTCAACGTCGCCTGTACGAGGATCGGCGCGAAGACATTTGGCAGGATGTAGCGGGTGATGATGCTGGAGTGACGCAGACCGATGGACCGCGCACCTTCGATATATTCCTCGGTCTTGACTGCCAGCACCTGCCCGCGCGTCAAGCGTACGAAGATCGGCATGGCCGAAAGGCCGATCGCGATCATAGCATTGCTCAGGCTCGGGCCGAGAAAGGCCGCGAGCGCAATCGCGGTGATCAGGAAAGGCATTGCCAGAAAGGCCTCGGTGATGCGGGAGATGATCATGTCGATCCAGCCGCCGAAATAGCCTGAGATCAGGCCAAAGGGTACGCCGATGAGGACGGCAATCGCTACGGAAAAGACGCCCGCCATCAACGAGGCCTGAGCGCCCCAGATCATTCGGGAGAGGATGTCGCGACCGATGTCATCCGTGCCGAGCCAGTGGGCGGCTGACGGGGCCTTGCGGATTGTCGACCAGCTTGTCGCATTCGGGTCGGGAAGCGGCAGGAGTGGCGCGATGATGGCAAGGATTGCGAAGAAGGCGATGATGGCGAGGCCGACGAGCGCGCCCTTGTTGGCCTTGAGCTTGCGCCAGGCGCGGCTTGGCGAGCGTTGCTCGGTCGAGACAACGGGTGTGGCCGCGACTTGATCGATGGCGGTCATAGCGAAGCCCTCATGCGCGGATTGAGGAGAACGTAGAGGATGTCAGCGACGAGGTTCATCAGAATGAAGCCGATCGCCGTGCAGATGACGACGCCCTGGACGACGGCGTAATCGCGATTGAAGACGGCATCGACAATAAGCTTGCCGAAACCGGGAATGGTGAAGATCTGCTCGGTCAGAACCGCACCAGCGAGCAACTCGCCGAATAGCAGGGCGCTGAGCGTTACGATCGGCAATACGGCATTGCGAAAACTATGCTCCAGCACCACCGAACTCTCCGACAGCCCCTTGGCGCGTGCCGTGCGGATATAATCAGCACTCAGGACGCTCAGCATGGCCGAACGGGTGTGGCGCATCAAGGTGGCGGCGAGCGCATTGCCGAGCACGAAGGAGGGCATGATCATGGTTTCGATCGAGCGCAGCGGGTTGGAGAAGAAGGGCTCGTAGCCCGAAGCCGGAAGCCAGCCGAGGTTCACCGAGATCAGCAGGATCAGCATGATGCCGAGCCAGAAATTGGGGATCGACAGGCCTGAGAGAGCGATGATGTTGGCGAGATAATCGATGATGGTGTTCTTCTTGACGGCGGCCAGAATGCCCATCGGCACGCCGATCACGAATGCGAAGATCATCGACATGATCGCGAGCTGAATGGTGACCGGCAGTTTCTCGGCCACGAGCTCGAGAACCGGCTGGTTGGTACGCAGCGATATGCCGAGATCGCCCTGAAGCGCGGAGCCCAGCCAGTAGAAATACTGATAGGGAACAGGGTCGTTGAGATGATATTTTTCCCGCAGGAATTCCAGCACCTGCGGATCGCGCTCTTCGCCAGCCATGGCCAGAACCGGGTCGCCCGGCAGAAGTTTCTGCAGGGAGAAGACGAAGACCGAAATGATCAGCAAAGTTGGAATGGCGACCAGCAGCCGCTTGGCGATGAACCTGTACATAGGCGCTCCGATACCATCAGCGGTACGCGGCGAGGGGCGCCGCGTACCTGACGCGTGTGGCTGTCAGCCTTCCTTCTTCACGCCGACGAGGCGGATCATGCCGTCGGGAGAAGCAACGAAGCCGGTGATGTTTTTGTGCAGCGCCCAGATCCAGGACTGGTGGCCAATGAAGATGATCGGCAAATCGTCGTTGAGGATTGCGGTCGCGGCATCGTATTTCTGCTTGCGCACGGAGTCATCCGTGGACTGGCGCGCTTCGGTCAGAAGCTTGTCGACGTCAGCGTTGCAATATTTGCTGTCGTTCAGGCCCGCGCCGCAGGTGACGAACTGCTGGATATTGCCATCCGGATCGACGCGGCCGGACCAGTCCGAGCGGCTGAGCTGGTAGTTGCCGGCGGTCTGCTCATTGAGCAGGGTCGCAAATTCCGTCGCTTTCAGGCTGACATCGAAACCGGCTTCGGCAACCATCGACTGGATGATCTGCATCATCTGCATCGTGACCGGGCTGTTCGGAACCTGCATTTCGACCGGCACACGGTCGAAGCCTGCAGCCTTGACAAGGGCCTTCGCCTTTTCGACGTCACGAGCGGGTACCGGGACATCCTTGTCGAACCAGGGGCTGCTCGGCGGGAAAGGCTGGTTACCGGCAACGCCCGTGCCTTCGAAAACGATCTGCATGGCGGCTTCACGATCGATTGCCAGCGAGAAGGCCTGGCGCAGGCGCTTGTCCTTGCCGATCGGATTGTCTGCACGCGCGCCATTGCCGACATTGGCATAGATGCCGAGCCAGCCGGTGTTGACAACATCCTTGTAAACGAGGTTCGCGTCGCTCTTGACCGTCTCGGCATCGGTGGCGGCCAGGCGTTCGATCATGTCGAGATCGCCCGAGCGCAGGTTGGCCAGGCGTACGGTCGAATCCGGGATCGGCAGGTAGGTCAGCTTGTCGATGAAGACATTGTCCTTGTTCCAGTAGTCCTGGAACTTCTCGAGCACGATACGGTCCTGTTGGATACGTTCGACAAATTTGAACGGGCCGGCGCAAACAGGATGGTCGCCGAACTTCGCGCCGAGTTCCTTTGCAGCCTTCGGCGAGACGATCATGCCCGCGCGGTCAGAAAGCTGGGCGAGCAAGGTGACATCTGGGCTCTTCAGCGTGAACTTGACTTCATATTCGCCTGACGCCTCGACCTTCTGCACGGAGCTCAACTCGCTCTTGCGACGCGATTCCGGCAGGGTCATGTTGCGCTCGATGGTGGCGACGACGGCTTCGGCGTTAAAGGGCGTTTCGTCCTGGAACTTCACGCCCTGGCGGAGCTTCATTGTGAGCTCCTTGCCGTCAGCCGACCAGTTCCATTCGGTTGCGAGCTGCGGCACGATCTTCAAGTCCGGCGAGACGTCAACGAGCTTGTCGCACATCGCGGTATAGACGATGCGACCGACGAAGGTGCGCGACTGTGCGGGATCGAGCACGTCGGCGTCGTCCTGGAGGCCGATCTTCAGTTCGACCGCGAAAGCGGGAAGCGCAAAAAGCGCTGCTGCTGCGGCGGTCGTCAGCAATTTGGCGAGTTTCATTCCATTCTCCTCTTTTATGTTTTTTGTTTCACGTCTGTCGTGTCGAGCCGGCGGTTATCTCTGCCGTGCCGATTTCTCCGCTCAGCTGGGCTCCTTCTCGGCCACCAATTCGCCATGGTCGAGAGAGGTGATGCGGACGAGGCTTTCCTGCAGCGTCAGCAGGTGTTGGCGCATGGCTTCGCCGGCCTTTCCTGGGTCACGCGCGGCGATAGCGTCGACGATGGCCGTGTGCTGGCCATGGGTGACTTCGCGCGTCCGGCTGGCGCTGCGGGCGCGCTCGCGGATCGCCTGCCAGGCTTCGTCCTGGCGCACGCGGTTGATGACGTCGAAGATCGTGAGAAAGAATGAGTTGCCGGCGCATTGGGCAATCTGGCGATGCAGCGCGCCGTCCCAGAGTTCGCGGCCGTCGGCATCCGTGCTTTCGTAGATCTTTTTCACCAGATCATACATGCGCTCCATATCGGCTGCCTTGGCGCGTATGGCGGCAAGCTGCGCGAGCTGCGGCTCGACGCGCAAGCGCACTTCCATGATCTCCATGAGATCGGTGTCGGCGATGATGGAATCGACATGGTTGCTCCAGCCATCCGGCCGCTTGCCGGCAAAGGTGCCGGAGCCTTGCCGGCGCCAGATGCGGCCTTCGGCTTCCAGTACTTCCAGTGCACGGCGGATGGAGCGGCGGCTGACCCCGAGGATTTCGGAGAGCGTACGTTCGGTTGGCAGCTTGCCATCGGCATCGAGACTATCCGACTGCAGGAGAGCCCTCAGCTTCTCCAGCGCATAGTTCGAATTGCCTTGTGCTTCGTCCATGGCTGTCTGAACCAATTTGATATTGGTTCAATGCAAACCAAATCCATTGCATCGTCAAGCGCTTTTTTGTGCAGATAAATACCTGCACGTTTTTTGATCGCATCGCGCAGATTTAGAACAGACATAAGGAGTGGATGCACGTTTTCCTGCGTGCTGGATGCTGAGCAAGCCCCGATACCAAAAATCAATTGGTTCGCTTGTCGTGGTTCAGCGGTTCATGGAGCGCGCGGAAAGGAAGGCCTGCGGGTCGAAGCTGAAATCCTTGTCGAAAGGATAGGTCGGGTGCGCTTTGCGCAGGCGCGGAAGTCGCTCGACGAACTGATCGACGACGCCGGGGGACAATGCCATGAGGCTCGGATTGGCAATCGGCGCGATTTCCGGCGACAGGTAGCCTGACTTGACGACAACGATGCTTGCCGTGCGCGGCTCGAGCCCGAGGCGGGTGAAATCGACGATATTGTGGTAGGGGCGGCGCTTGGCGGAGAGGACCAGATCGATGCCGCCGATGGAGACGACAGCCTGGCGGTCGGTAGCGTCGGTGGTCTCGTGCAGGAACTTCACCGTGAACTGTCCCGTCACCGGCTTGCTGTCTTTGGCATCGAGCGAAGCGCCGACAGTCAGCTCCAGCGTCGTGCCGATCCCTGCCGCATAACATCTCTCCGTTGCAGTCTTGTCGGCGATGCCGGCAAAAACCACACCGGTGGCGCCTCTTGCGACCAGTTCGGCCAGTACGTCCGCTCGGTCGCCGACGCCGCCGCCGGTCGGATTGTCCCCGGATTCGGCGAGCACGACGGGGCCGGTCGGGCTGGTGATCGCCTTGGCGACGCATTCCTCGGCCGAACCGGTTTCGCAGCCGAAGACGAATTCTTCGCGCACATCCCAATAAGCCTTTGCCAGACGTTTTGCCTCGCGCTCCAGTATCGCGCGGTCCGTGCCGGTCATGATGGCGGCAGCCGTGGCCCGCGGCTCGTCGGCCCAGACATAGCCGACCATCAGCGAGGCATCCCAGACGCCGTCGAGCGCATCGATGCCGGGCAGTTCGGCATAAAGGCTCTTTGCCGGTTCATCGACGGTGCTGGTGCGTTCACCCGGCAGGACGACCGGGATCGGCGCCCAGAGCAGGGTGGGTTTTTCCCCCGACTTCAGGCTCTTCACCAGCATGGAGACAGAGCGGCGCATCGTTTCTTCGACATCGATATGCGGCGCAGTGCGGTAGGTGGAATACATGTCGAGCGCGTCGATGATGCGCTGGGTAACATTGCCATGCAGGTCGTAGCTTGCCGAGACCGTACAATCATCGCCAACGAGCGCACGGGCTGCGCTGATCCAGTCGCCTTCCGCATCTTCCATGCCTTCGACATACATGGCGCCATGCATTGCCAGATAGAGTCCGTCGAGCGGCAGGAGCGGCTTCAAGCGCTCCAGGAATTCAGCCTTGAAGGCTTCGTAGGTGTGACGGGCGACAGGGCCGCCGGCAATGGCGCGGGCATGGATCGTCGGCAGGAATTCAGCCTCGTAATCCTTTAGAAAGGCAAAATAGGGGGCTGCCAGCAGGTCCTCGCCGCGTACCACCCGGAAGTCTGCCTCTTGGTTCAGGACGGGGTTGTACGTGCTGCATTCGATGTGAATGCCACCGACAGCGATGCGCATGGGAAACCTCAGCTTATATTGGGACCAATCAGAAAATTGTGAGCGGCAATGCTGGCTGCGCCGCGCGACCAGACGTCGCTATCCACGCGACGGGTGCGGATCGGGGTCTGACCTGCATAACGCGGAAGAACATTGGCTTCGATCGCCTGCTGCACGACCGTGCCGAACAGGCCGTCGAACGAGCCATCGACATGGGTCACCAGGATCATGCCCGGGTCGTTCATCTGGATCAGGTGCGAGATAGCAAGGCCGAGGGCTGCCCCGGCTTTGTGGATGATGGAGATCGCCTCGGCTGTGCCAAGCGAGGCTTCCGCTTCCAGATCGGATAGCGACGTGCATTTCAGGCCGGCGGCCCGCGCCATCTCCTTGATCGCCTTCATGGAGGCGATCGTATCCAGGCAGCCGCGCTTGCCGCAGCGGCAGGGGGCGCCGCCGGGCTCGATCGTCGCATGAGCGATTTCGCCCGCACCGCCATGATTGCCGCGATAAAGCCTGCCGTCGATGACGTGGGCGCAGCCGATGCCGTCTCCGAGCGACACGACCGAGAAATTCGGGGTGTCGCGAGCAATGCCGAAGAGCTTTTCGCTGACGGCAACCGCCTTGGCATCGTTCTCGATAAAGGTATCGACGCCGCTTGCGTGGCGGATGATTTCGGCAAGCGGCACATCCTGCCAGCCGAGCAGGGTCGACTGTACGCAGGTTGCCTGCCTTTCATCGACGAAGCCCGATAGCGCCACACCGATGCCGGCCAGTTTCGAGCTTGCCTGAGGATGGGCCCTGAGGATTTCCGGCAAGCCATAGGCGATCGCGTTGGCAATGACCTTGGGATCCCGGGAGTAGGGCAGCTGCTGACGGGCGATAATGTTGCCGTTAAGATCGCTGAGGATCATCGGGGCCGGATCTTCCAGAAGCGAAATGCCGATGAAGAACGCGCATTCCGGTTTCAGGTCGAGCAGCACGGAGGGCCGGCCCTGACCGTAGACGGTTTCCGTCTCGTGCAGAACGCCGCGATCAATGAGCTCGCGGGCAATGCCGCTCATCGCCGCTTTGCTGAGCCCGATCGCAGAGGCAAGATCGGTCCGGCTGAGGGGACCGGACTCACTTATGACCCGCAGAAGCTCGCGCTGCGATGAATTGAACATAAAAATCCTGATCCTGTCGCCCGTGATCTCACACTGACAATAAGTTCACAAAATGAACTAATCAACTGAAATAAATTACGAAAAATTGATCAAGCCATCGATTGGCCGGTTTCAAGAATCAACGACAGAGTGAACCAATGGAAATCATTCGCAAGAGATTTGTTCACACGCCAATTCATATTGAGCTGTGCCGTCGCTGGAGCGCGGACATCAAGCGGCATGGTGGGTTGAACGTCGGCGCGATCTGCTTGAGACGCGAAATAGCAAATAGATGCAGCGCGTAACATGTCGCTGGATTGGTCGCCCGCGCGCGCCATCCTGACGTCTCTCCGTCGCCTGCATTTCACGCTATAATTCGTTCCAGGGGCAAGCGGGGGAGACGAGCATGGGCCAGCAGCAAATTCCGCTCAGGGTGACGGCAACACGGTTCGTCCGCGCGATCAAATTGTTCATGACATCCGATGTCGCCGGGAGCGCCCGGTTCCTTCTCGTCTCTCTGATTGTTCTTTTTGGCAGTATCAGTGCTTTGAATGTCGTCAACAGTTTCGTCGGCCGGCACTTCATGACTGCGATCGCGGAACGGCAGACTGCCGAATTTGTTCGCCAGGCTATCCTCTACACTGGTGCTTTTGCTGCTTCGACGATCGCGTCGGTGTTTGCCCGCTTCGCCGAAGAGCGACTGGCCTTGCTTTGGCGACAATACCTCACCCGTCGTGCGGTCGGCGTTTATATGGCCGACGGTACTTTCTACCGGCTCGGCATTCAGGGCAAAGTCTCCTATCCTGATCAGCGGATTGCGGAGGATATCAAAGCGTTTACGACGACGACGCTCTCCTTCCTGCTCATGCTGCTCAGCAGCGTGCTGACGGTCTTCACCTTTTCGAGCGTCTTGTGGCTGATCAGTCCGCTTCTTTTCTTCACGGCTGTTATCTACGCGGCTTGCGGATCGTTTATGACGATTGTGTTGGGACGGCCCTTGATCCAGTTGAACTATAGTCAGCTCGACAGTGAAGCCGCCTTCCGGTCCGGGCTGATCCAAGTCCGGGAAAACGCAGAATCGATCATGATCGAGGGCTCCCAGCAACGCCACGCAGATCGGCTGCTGAGGCAGTTTGATAGCCTTGCCACTAACTTCAGGCGGATCATTGGCATCAATCGCAATGTCGGCTTCTTCGCCACCGGCTACAACTGGATGATACAGATCATTCCGGTCGTCATTATCGCACCTGCCTTCATGCGCGGTGACATGGAATTTGGCGTCATCACGCAGTCGGCGGCAGCATTTGCCATGCTTGTCGGTGCATTCTCGTTTATTGTCGCACAATTCAACTCGATCTCGAACTTCGCGACCGTCGTCGCGCGTATCAGTTCCTTTTTGGAAGCGGTCGAGGAGACCCGCCGCCAGTCCGATCACAGTGTCGAACTCATCGAGGCTGAAGGGAACCTTGGCTATGAACGCCTGACGCTGACGTCGCGGACAGGAACGGTACTGGTGAAGGATTTGTCCCTTGTCATCCCGCCCGATACACGAGTGATCGTCGCCGGAGAAGACGATGCTGCGGGCGCTGCTTTGTTTCGGGCCACGGCAGGACTGGGTACACCGGGGACTGGGCGCATCGTCAGCCCACCTCGTCAGCATGTGCGGTTTCTCGGCCAGCGGGCCTGTGCGGGTCCGGGAACTCTCCGCCAGATTCTTGCGCCACCGAAGCGCTCGATCGAGACAACGGATGAGCAAATCCTGGCTTTGCTGAGAGATCTCGGCCTTGCACACGATTTGACACTCAGCGACCTGGATAGCGAGCAGGACTGGTCCACATTGCTGTCACCGCGCGAACAGCAACTCGTCATACTTGCAAGCGCAATCATAGCCGCTCCGTCACACATTGTTCTGGAAAAGGCCGATACCATTTTCGGTCACGAGCTTCTGCTCGCAATCCTCGGGCTCTTGGCTGAAAGAAGGATCGCGTGCGTCAACTTCGCCGAGCCGGGTGCGCCGCGCTCGGCCTACGATGCAGTTCTCGAATATGGTTCTGACGGCTCCTGGACGTGGACCGATCAAAAACAGAAGGCCTGACTGCAACGCAGTTGAAGACCTGAGCCGCCCTAGACCTGTCGTTCACGGCAAGTCCGTTGCGCGTCGGGAAGCTCGGGCGACTGTACGGCCGTCACAACCAGCCGCCTGAGAACCCTGCTCGTCTTAGTCCGACGACCACCGGCTCGCATCGACGCATAATGTTCCACAGCAAGCCGGTTCGATAGTTTTCGATCATCAGGACGACGGGGCCTTGGTCGATCCCGAAATGGTAGGGGCTGACCCACCACCCTTCGTTCCTGTCTTCCATCGAAAAGGTCTGGTTGAACGATGGCCTGAAGCCATAAAGGCGCGTCATGCCAAGCTGCATTCGAGCGAAATTTCGTACCGTCGGGATGACGATTTCCGGAGCGAATGGCAGTGAGGCGACCACGGCCCAGGGAGATACGGTTCCGTCATCCGGCCCATAAGGTGCGCCACGCGCAACATAGTCGAAGAATTCCCTGTCGATCCCGTCGACAGTCCGCTTCGTCCAACCCGGCCCGTCACTTGCCGTGAAACCCCAGCAATATTCGCCGTAGCCTTTGAAGTTCAGCGGATTGCGGATTGCGTATTCCTGCTGAACGAAAGTGGCGTGGCGGCTGTTGCGAAAATAGTCGCTGTCATGCTCGCGCATGAATTCGTCGCGAATTTCACGGAAATCGATCCACATATGCGAGAGCTGGTGTGTAAAGAGCGGCCCGGAATAAAGTAGTTCGCGACCAAAGATATTCCGCCATTCGTAGCTCTCTGTATACGCTTTGAAGCTTTCCGGAGGCAGCGGGTGGCTCGGTGAGCCCAGACCAAGAATGTAAAGAAGCAGGCCTTCGTCATAGCCGCGCCAACGATAGGGAATGAAGCCGTTTTCCGGTCGCCAGCCGTGGGTAAGCGTGGCGCCGTTGTCGCGCGCCCAGTTCCAGTCCACGCGCTCGTAGAGCGACATGGCAAGTGCGCGTACCTTCGCCTCGTCCTCGGTGTCCGCATCGAAATATGCCGCGACGGTCAAAGCGCCGGCAAAGAGAAAGGCAGAATCGATCGTCGACAATTCGCACTGCCAGACCCGCCGTCCCGTTTCGATGTCCAGGAAATGGTAGAAGAAGCCCTTGTAAACTGATGCGTCCGGTTCCGGCCCTTGATGGCAGGAGATCAGGAATTCCAGTCGCCGCCGGGCGATCTTGGCGGCAAACTCACGAATGACGATACCGCGTTCCACGACGACGGGAATGGTGGCAAGCGCCATACCTACAGCCGCGATGCTTGCCGGGGCGCCGGCCTGCGTCTTGTCGCGCACCAATCCGTTATCCGGATTCGTGCATTGCAGATAGTAGAGCAACGTCGTGAACTGAAGGCGGCCGAGATCTTCATCCGTCGGCATCCGGTTCAGTTCGGGATCGATGGACAGCAGTTCCGACATCATAGGCAAACCGAAGAAGTCAGATGGTTTCGTCGAGCATCCGGAGGCGCCTCTGATAGGACGCCTGCCGGCATGATTTGTGCGCAACGTGTCGTCTAGGCATTGTCTCCCTCAGTGGAGGTCGCTGCCTTCACTTTTCCCGTGCTCTTAACGCCCCATGTCCAGCCGCTGATCTGTGGCATGTCATCGCCATGCGCCTCGATATATTGCCGGTGCTCGATCAGCCTGCCGCGGATTGCCTGCTTGAAATAGGCCGCACGGGCTCCGAGCTGTGGCAACCGATCGATGACATCCTCAACGAGATGAAAGCGATCGAGCTGGTTCAGAACGACCATGTCGAATGGGGTCGTGGTCGTTCCCTCTTCCTTGTATCCCCGGACATGCAGATTTTTGTGGTTGGTTCGCCGGTAGGTCAGCCGGTGGATCAACCAGGGATATCCATGGAATGCGAAGATGATCGGTTTGTCCTTCGTGAAGAGCGCATCGAAGTCGGGATCCGAAAGCCCGTGGGGATGTTCGCTCGAGGGCTGGAGCTTCATCAGATTGACGACATTGATGACGCGCACCTTCAAGTCAGGAAGGTGCTCACGGATCAGCTGCACAGCGGCGAGCGTCTCCAGGGTCGGCACATCGCCGCAGCAGGCCATAACCACATCCGGTTCCGAGCCGCGATCATTGCTTGCCCATTCCCAGATGCCCAGACCTTCGGCGCAATGTTTGATCGCCTCATCCATCGTCAGCCATTGCGGTGCCGGCTGCTTGCCTGCGACAACGACGTTCACATAGTTGCGGCTGCGCAGGCAATGATCGGTAACGGACAGGAGCGTATTGGCATCCGGCGGTAGATAGACCCGGATGACCTCCGCCTTCTTGTTGATCACGTGGTCGATGAAACCCGGATCCTGGTGAGAGAAGCCGTTATGATCCTGCCTCCACACATGCGAACTCAGGAAATAATTGAGCGATGCGACCGGCCGTCTCCAGGGAATGTGGTTGCACACTTTCAGCCATTTGGCGTGCTGGTTGAACATCGAGTCGATGATGTGAATGAAGGCTTCGTAGCAGGAGAAGAAGCCATGCCGCCCCGTCAACAGATAGCCTTCGAGCCAGCCCTGGCATTGATGCTCGCTTAGCACCTCCATGATGCGTCCGTCGGGCGACAGGTGATCGTCCTCTGGATAAATCTCGGCCATGTAGCAGCGATCCGTCACTTCCAGCACGTCCTGCCAGCGATTGGAATTGTTCTCGTCAGGGCTGAACAGCCGGAAGTTCTTGCTGTTAAGATTGAGCTTCATCACATCGCGCAGGAACTTGCCCATGACACGAGCGGATTCCGCGGTCACCGATCCGGGTTTGGGCACCGAGACGGCATAATCGCGGAAATCCGGCATCTTGAGGTCGCGAAGCAACAGGCCGCCGTTGGCGTGCGGATTGTCGCTCATCCGTCTATGTCCTGCCGGCGCCAGCGAGGCCAATTCAGCTCGCAGCCTGCCTTCGTCATCGAAAAGCTCTTCGGGTCTATAGCTCTTCATCCAGTGCTGAAGCACCTTGATATGCTCCGGCTTGTCCATGTCGCCCATCGGGACCTGGTGGGAGCGCCAGTAGTCTTCGCATTTCTTGCCGTCGATTTCGGAAGGGCAGGTCCAGCCCTTCGGTGTGCGGAAAACGATCATCGGCCACGCCGGACGGCGGACAATCTTCTTATCCCGCGCTTCTGCCCAGATCTTCTTGATCGTCGCGACGGCAGTATCCATGGCTTCGGCAAGCTGCTGCTGTACCTGATCGGGCTCATGGCCCTCCACGAAGAGGGGTGCATACCCCATGCCCTCGAAGAATTTCATCAATTCTTCCTTGGGAATACGCGCAAGGAAGCAGGGATTGGCGATCTTGTAGCCATTGAGGTGCAGGATCGGCAGAACACATCCGTCGCGGGCCGGATTGAGGAATTTGTTGCCATGCCATCCGGTGGCAAGAGGGCCGGTTTCGGCCTCGCCGTCACCGACGACGCAGGCGACGATCAGATCGGGATTGTCGAAGGCTGCACCATAGGCATGGCTGAGCGCATAACCGAGTTCACCACCTTCATGGATGCTCCCCGGTGTTTCCGGAGCGACGTGGCTCGGGATGCCGCCTGGAAAGCTGAACTGTTTGAACAGCCTTTTCATGCCTTCTTCGTCCTGGGCAATATTCGGGTAGAATTCGCTGTAGGTTCCCTCCAGATAGGCATGCGCAACGAGGGACGGTCCGCCGTGGCCAGGGCCGATCACATAGATCATGTTGAGATTGTCGCGCTTGATCACCCGATTGAGGTGCACGTAAAGCATGTTCAGGCCGGGAGACGTTCCCCAATGGCCGAGCAACCGCGGCTTGATATGCGCGCGCGCCAGAGGCTTTTTGAGCAAGGGATTGTCGAGCAGATAGATTTGTCCGACCGACAGATAGTTCGATGCCCGCCAGTAGGCATCCATCAGGCGGAGTTCCTCGGACGAAAGCGGTGCTTTTCCATGCGCTGCCGCCGAGGCGGTTTTTTTCATCACTGCCGTTTCAGGTGAAGCCATCTGAGTCTCCGATCAAAATGACATTGCTGAATTCGCCGGCCCGTTTCGGGCCGGTGCAGTCTCCGGTCGTTACGGCTGCACTATTGAGGAGGAGATTCCGGGAAATGCTCCACCACGCCGCGGACACCGTTGACGCCCTCCGCCAGGATCCGCGCGGCCCTGCGGCGAGCTGCCGTCTCGAGGTTGCCCCAAAAATGCACGATACCGTCAGCCACCGTGACGGACAGATCCAATCCCTCCAGGCCGGTGTTTTCGCCGAGCCGAACGAGAATGCTGCGTCGAATCGCTTCGTCACCAGTTGCCGTATCGTCCGGCTTTGCCGAATAAATCACCTGCAGGAGATCGGCGCGGCTGACGATGCCGATCAGCTTGCCGGCCCGAAGAACCGGAATGCGCTTGATGTTGCGGTTCTGCATGAGCTCGGCAACACGGGAAAGGGGGGCATCTTCGTCGATCGTGACAGCGTCGGGTGTCATGACATCCCCCACTCTCCATGCGCATCGCTTAACGAAAGCGTTTGCCCTGTCGTCGGGACCAAGTTCCATGTTCGCATTCGGGGCGAACGCGCCGCTTGAGAGTTCCGTTCGACGGATCAGATCACCCTCGCTGATGACGCCTGCCAAGCGCCCTTCATTGTCGACCACGGGAAGACCGCTCACCCGCTGGTCGGACATCAGCTTGGCCGCATGCCGAACGCTATTGTCAGGCGACAATGTGACGACCGCTGTCGTCATGACATCTTTGACAAGCATGTCGATCTAGCTCCGGCTACATTAAACTCATCTCGGCGATCTGGCAAAAATGTCTGCAACGCCTCTCGAGGCCGAACGATGTGAACCTCATTCGCCAGCGCCAGGAAAACCTAGCCAGATACTGGCGTGGTTTGCATTGAGTAAGATCAATCGGGCGCCGCAACTTGTACCGGGAGCGATAGTCGATAACGCGATGAGGAGTGATTTGGCCGGACGCTGTCAGGGAGATCGGCGTCGCCAGTATCTCACGAAGGCAGAAGCGGACCGCCGGGTGATGAAAATACCGGATGCACTCGTGATGCATCACAAGATCTTGTGACGCAACAGCACTTACTGACGTAAAAGGAGAAACTGGAGCGGGCGAAGGGATTCGAACCCTCGACCCCAACCTTGGCAAGGTTGTGCTCTACCCCTGAGCTACACCCGCTCAAATCCGCGCCGGTCCGGGGTAGTAAGTAGCGGACCGTGGGCGCCACCTTGCGGCGACGGGCGCTATATCGCCCAAACGATTTTCAAATGCAACAGGGAAATGACGGAAAAACGAAGAAAAGTTCTGGCGGTGGAAAACAGGCTTCGAAAACGCCGCGAATGCAGGGCAAAGCGTCGGTCCTGATGATTGCCAAGCGCATGAGGCGGACGTAAGCAGACAGTCCAATCTGCTTTTCTCCTGTCTGACGGAATGACGATGACCGAAAACAAGCCCAGGACTCGCCAGGATCTTCTCGCTTTTCTCGATGGCCTCGGCATCGTCCACACCACCAAAGACCATGCACCAGTATTTACGGTGGCCGAATCGGTTGCGCTGCGGGACGAGATTCCGGGCGGCCATACCAAGAACCTGTTCGTGAAGGACAAAAAGGACCGTTATTTCCTGCTGACGGTGGAGGAAAATGCCGTTGTCGACCTCAAGCAGGTCCATACTCTTATCGGCGCTTCCGGTCGCGTCTCCTTCGGCAGGGCCGAGAAGCTGATGGAATATCTTGGTGTCATTCCGGGCGCTGTCACCGCGCTCGGCGCGATCAATGATACCGGCAATAATGTCACCTTCGTGCTCGATGCGGATCTGATGCATGACGAGATCATCAACTGCCATCCGCTTTCCAACGATGCGACGACTTCGATCGCCGGCGCCGATCTGATACGATTCATGGAAGCGACAGGGCATAAGCCGCTTGTCTTGAAAGTGACGTCCTGACATACGATTTTAGCGCTATCAGAGACGCCGGCAGATCGGCGCGGCGGGAGATACCTATGAGCGGCAGCGACAATCCTTACAACGGTTCCTTCGGCAACCAGATGTCGGCAACGGCAAGTTATGGCGCAGTATCCCAGCCTGAGGCGGGCGGCAGCCATATCAAGGACACGACGACGGCGAATTTCGGGAAGGACGTCCTAGAGGAATCGCGCAATCAGCCGGTTCTGGTCGATTTCTGGGCGCCATGGTGCGGCCCGTGCAAGCAGCTGACGCCGGTTCTGGAAAAGGTCGTCAATGAAGGTCAGGGCCGCGTCAAGCTGGTCAAGATGAACATCGACGATCATCCCTCAATCGCTGGCCAGCTCGGCATCCAGTCCATTCCGGCCGTCATCGCCTTCGTCAACGGCCGTCCGGCCGACGGCTTCATGGGTGCGGTGCCCGAAAGCCAGGTTCGCCAGTTTATTGATCGGCTCGCAGGTCCTGCGGATGCCGACCAGACCGCAGAGATCGAGGCTTATCTGACGCAGGCTGGCGAATTGCTCGCTGCCGGAAACATCAATGAAGCGGGCCAGCTTTATGGTGCCGTCATGCAGGCCGATCCGGAAAATGCCAAGGCCCTTGCCGGCATGGCCGAATGCCTGATCGCAGCCGACCAGCACGGCGAGGCGCGCCAGATGCTGAGCGAACTGCCGGGGGAGCTTGGCAAGGATGCCGGCATCCAGGCGGTCCTGAAGAAGCTCGACCAGATCGAAGAAGCCCGCAAGCTCGGCGATCCCGTCGCGCTGGAGCGCGAGCTGGCATCGAACCCCGATCATCACGAGGCTCGGCTGAAGCTTGCCAAGATCCTCAATGTCGAGGGCAGGCGTGAGGAGGCGGCTGAACACCTCCTCACCATCATGCGCAAGGATCGTGCCTTCGATGATGACGGTGCGCGGCGCCAGCTTCTGCAGTTCTTCGAGGTCTGGGGCTTCAAGGACCCGGCGACCGTTTCTGCCCGCCGGAAGCTGTCCTCGATCCTGTTTTCCTGACTTTGCCGCATCCGCCCTTGCGTTTTTACGCAAGGGCACCACATTTCTCGTGAGGACGGGCGCCGAAGATGCGCCCGCCGAAAGAGTGCGGGACTAGTGTTCATGCAAGTCGGCAATGCGAGATACCTGAAGCCCGGCGATCTACCGGATGAAATTGCAGTTTTTCCCTTGACCGGTGCGCTCCTCCTGCCCGCCGGCCAGTTGCCGCTCAATATCTTCGAGCCGCGTTATCTTTCGATGTTCGATTCCGCCCTGACTGGAAACCGTCTGATCGGCATGGTGCAGCCGGCACACGGCGAGCATGAAGACAAGACGCATGCTCCGGAGCTTGCGGCTGTGGGTTGCCTCGGCCGGATTACCTCTTATGCCGAAACCGGTGACGGGCGTTATATCGTCTCGCTGACGGGCGTCTGCCGCTTCCGGCTGCTGGAGGAGCGATCGCATGGCCAGCCGTTCCGCAGCTTCCGTATCGCGCCGTTCATATCGGATCTTTCTGCCGAGAATGAAGAAGAAGCCGTCGACCGCGGCGCGCTGCTGACGGCCTTCAAGGCCTATCTCGACGCCAACAAACTCGAGGCGGACTGGGAGAGCGTGGAGCGGGCAAGCAACCTTACGCTCGTCAATTCGCTCGCCATGATGTCGCCATTCGGCCCGGCCGAAAAGCAGGCGCTGCTCGAAGCGCCGGACCTCAAGACGAGGGCGGAAACCCTGATCGCCATCACCGAAATCGTGCTTGCCCGCGTCTTCGGCGATTCCGATACCGTGCTGCAGTAGAGGGCGGGATGGACGAAAAACTCAGTCGGGTCGATCCCAAGCTTCTCGAACTTCTCGTCTGCCCGCTCACCAAGGGACGGCTTTCCTACGACCGCGAGCATAATGAGCTGGTCTCGGAAAAGGCGCGTCTTGCCTATCCGATCAGGGACGGCATTCCGATCATGCTGGTCTCGGAAGCCAGAAGCCTCGAAGACTAAGCTTCAGCTCTAGATCGCCTCACCTGCGAGCAGCTTCGGATTGTCCTTGGCAGTCGTTCCTGCCGCTTGGCCGATGAAGAAGGACTTCAGGCCGGGCAGGCGATCGACAATGCCGAGGCCGAAATCGCGGGCGATGCGGATCGGCGTCGCGTCATTGGAAAACAGCCGGTTCAATACGTCCGTGGTGACGCCCATGCGGAACGTGTCGAAACGGCGCCAGCTCTGGTAACGCTCCAGGATGTTGATGGCGCCGATATCGAGCCCAAGGCGATCAGCTTCCACGATGGTTTCAGCAAGGGCGGCCACATCCTTGAAACCGAGATTGAGACCCTGGCCGGAGATCGGGTGAATGCCGTGTGCGGCATCGCCGGCAAGCGCAAAGCGCGGGGCGACGAAGGAGCGGGCGAGTGTGAGACCGAGCGGGAAGGCGCGCTTGCCGCCGACCACCTTGAGGGGGCCGAGTTTGTGACCGAAGCGGCGTTCCAGTTCCTCCTCGAAAACCAGATCGTCGGCGGCAACAAGGCGGTTTGCGTCATTTGTCCGCTCGGTCCAGACCAGCGACGAGCGGTTGTTGCGCAGCGGCAGGATGGCAAAGGGGCCGGATGGGAGGAAATGTTCTTCGGCACAGCCGTGGTGCGGGCGCTCGTGCTCGACGGTGGTGACGATGCCGGATTGGCCGTATTCCCAGGTCACTGTCTTGATACCGGCAAAATCGCGCAGCCTGGAACGTACACCGTCGCAGGCAACCAGCAGGCGCGATTGCAACGCGCTGCCATCGGACAGGCTGACTTCGATATCGATATCGCTCGTCTTCAGGCCGGTGGCGCTCAGGTCATGGCGAATCTCGACGCCGAGCCGCTCGCAGGCGCTGCGCAGCGCGCCGACCATAACAACATTCGGGATCATGTGGGCAAAGGGCCGGCCATCGGCAACTTCGCCGTCGAAGGTCAGGAAGATCGGGCGAACAGGATCGGACATCTTGGAATCTGTCACGATCATCTTGGTGATCGGCTGAGCCTCCGGCTGGATCTCGTCCCAGATGCCGAAGACTTCGAGCATCTTTGTCGCGGCCGCGATAATGGCGGAAGCGCGCATATCTTTCTTCCAGGCATGTTCGGGAGCGGCCTCCACGACCGCGACAGCGAGATGCGGCGCCGCCTGCTTGACCGCCACTGCCACGGACAGGCCGACATAACCTCCGCCTACAACCAGCATGTCCAGCATAGCCCGCTCCTCTTACATTCTACGATCAGATGCGATCTATATAGAGCATCAGGTTACCACTTCCTACCGCCGGGAGCCGAACAAATGACGGAGCAAACGGGCAAGTCCACCGCCATGGAAACATTGATTTCGACGCTCGATATCGAGCCGATCGAGGTCGATATCTTCCGCGGCCGTAGCCCGCAGGTGGGGTGGCAGCGGGTGTTTGGCGGGCAGGTGATCGCACAGGCGCTGATGGCGGCGCAGCGCACTGTGGACGGCGAGCGGTTCATTCACTCGCTGCATGCCTATTTCATGCGTCCCGGCGACCCCTCCGTGCCGATCATCTACCAGGTCGAGCGCATCCGGGATGGGGCGAGCTTCAACACACGCCGGGCCGTCGCGATCCAGCACGGCAAGGCGATCTTCGCGCTCTCTGCCTCATTCCAGGTGGAGGAGCCGGGATTCGACCACCAGATCCCGATGCCGCCTGTACCGATGCCGGAAACGCTGCTCGGAGAACAGCAGATCAAGGAGCAGTATCTTGCTCACGCTCCGGCGGCGGTGCGAAAATATTGGGAGCGAGAAAGGCCTATCGAAATCCGTCCGGTCTCGCTGAAGCACTATTTTACGCGTGAGAAGCTCGAACCGCGGCAGGACGTCTGGGTTCGCGCCACCGGGCCGGTGCCGGACAGCAGGCTCTATCAGGCTGCGGTGCTTGCCTATCTCTCGGACATGACGCTGCTTGATGCATCGCTGCATGCCCACGGAACGTCCATCTTCGACCAGAACCTTCAGGTTGCAAGCCTCGACCATGCCATGTGGTTCCACCGTCCCGACAAGCTCGATGACTGGCTGCTCTACACGCAGGACAGTCCTTCGGCTTCGGGCGCACGGGGATTGACCCGCGGCAGCCTGTTTACCCGATCCGGTGTCCTGATCGCGTCGGTGGCGCAGGAGGGCCTGATTCGGAAAAAGGCAAATGAATAAATAATGTGCATATTTATAAATTTGCGCATTATTTGTGCGCTTATTGGCCAATCATTTGCCTGTTTATTGGCGTCTTCAATTATAGTCTTTATATTTCAATAACTTATGTAGTTGTCACGAATCTGGCACGCCCTTTGAATGTCTATCGCCGGTCGCTGGTCAGGAAACCGTCAGCGGCAAGGAGAGTCGGCTCCGCGCCGAGGATAACGAAGGATGGGAAACCAGATGAAAATTGTGATGGCCATTATCAAGCCGTTCAAGCTCGATGAGGTCCGCGAAGCCCTCACGGCGATCGGCATCCAAGGCCTGACTGTGACCGAAGTGAAGGGCTACGGTCGTCAGAAGGGGCACACTGAAATTTATCGCGGCACTGAATATGCGGTCAGCTTCCTGCCGAAGCTCAAGATCGAAATCGCGGTCGCATCGGAGATCGTCGACAAGGCGGTCGAGGCCATCGCAGCATCTGCCAAGACCGGCCAGATCGGTGACGGCAAAATCTTCGTCTACTCGATCGACCATGCCGTGCGCATCCGTACGGGCGAGACCGATTCAGAAGCGCTGTAAAGAACGGCAGATCAAGGAGCCATTTCCAATGTCAATTTCGAAGTTTTCCTCCAACATCGCACGGATAGGCGCCCTTTCGGCCGCCCTCCTGGCGCCGGTCGTCGCTTTCGCGCAGGAAGCCGCCCCGGCCGCCGCCGATGCTGCAGCCGCTGCTGCTCCGGCCATGACGATGGATAAGGGCGACAATACGTGGATGCTCATCTCCACGGTGCTCGTTCTGCTGATGACCATCCCGGGCCTTGCGCTGTTCTACGGCGGTCTCGTCCGCGCCAAGAACATGCTGTCGGTGCTCATGCAGGTCTTCATGATCACGGCTGTCGTCATGATCATCTGGGTTACATACGGCTATTCGCTCGCCTTCACCGATGGCGGCTCGCTGAACAGCTTCGTCGGCGGCTTCTCCAAGGCTTTCCTGGCCGGCGTCACACCGTCTTCGCTGGCTGAAACCTTCACGAAGGGTGTAGCCATTCCGGAACTCACCTTCATCTGCTTCCAGATGACCTTCGCCTGCATCACGCCGGCCCTGATCGTCGGCGCGTTCGCCGAGCGTATCAAGTTCTCGGCTGTCATGCTCTTC
Source organism: Sinorhizobium sp. B11 (assembly GCA_039725955.1). NCBI lineage: Bacteria > Pseudomonadati > Pseudomonadota > Alphaproteobacteria > Hyphomicrobiales > Rhizobiaceae > Sinorhizobium > Sinorhizobium sp. B11. The sequence continues at coordinate 4,367,674 of CP091034.1, read as the reverse complement.
GTCATCCTGTGGGTCACCTTCGTCTACTTCCCGATGGCGCATATGGTCTGGTTCTGGGGCGGTCCGAGCGCTTACACTGCTCCGGCTGGCTTCATTTACTCGCTTGGCGCGATCGACTTCGCGGGTGGCACGGTCGTTCACATCAATGCCGGTATCGCTGGCCTCGTCGGCGCTATCATGCTCGGCAAGCGCACGGGCTATAAGAAGGAAATCATGGCTCCGCACTCCATGACCCTGACCATGGTTGGTGCCTCGCTCCTGTGGGTCGGCTGGTTCGGTTTCAACGCCGGCTCCAACCTAGAAGCCAACGGCTATGCATCGCTCGCCATGATCAACACCTTCGTCGCAACGGCTGCTGCCGCTGTTTCCTGGTGCATTGTTGAAAGCTTCTCTCGCGGCAAGGCTTCCATGCTCGGTGCTGCTTCTGGTGCCGTCGCCGGTCTCGTCGCCGTCACCCCGGCAGCCGGTTTTGCCGGTCCGATGGGTTCGATCGTTCTTGGCCTCATCGTCTCGCCGGTCTGCTACTTCTTCGTCGATGTCGTGAAGAACAAGTTCAACTATGACGACTCGCTCGATGTCTTCGGCGTCCATTGCGTTGGCGGCATCTTTGGCGCCATCGGCACCGGCATTCTCGTCAACCCGGCTCTCGGCGGCGCTGGTATCGTTGACTATGGGACACCGGACTTTGCGGCAACCTATCTCGGCACCGGAGCTCAGGTATTCAAGCAGCTTCAGGGCGTTGTGGTCACGCTCCTGTGGTCGGGCATTGGCTCTGCGATCCTCTACAAGGTCGTCGATGTCATTATCGGGCTGCGCGTTTCGGTCGAAGCCGAGCGCGAAGGTCTTGACCTCGCAACGCACGGCGAAGCTGCCTATCACGCCTGATCAAAGGGTTTGCGGCGCCCGGCACAAGGGCGCCGCCGAACAGCCCGTCGCGGCCTATCTAACCATAAGCCGCTCTTGGCCCGGACCCCTCAAGGTTCGGGCCCTTTTCTTTTTAGCGATCCGGCATATGCATGGTTAACATCGCTTTAACCCTACTTTGATTAGGTAGAGCGGACGCATTTGGCGCAGCGAAGCATTGGCGATTCGCGTGCCCCCAGGCATTGGACGGGTTTGACATATGGCAAGAAGCACGTCGCCGGCGATGGACGGCCGTCCTGACCGGTTCTCCTTCTCGGCATTCATGCTGCGACAGATCCAGGCTCTCGCCGGCTTTGCGGTCTTCCTCGTCTTGGCGCTCGCGGTTGCGGCGCTTGCAACATGGAACGTCACCGATCCCAGCTATTCCTACGCCACCGGCAACCTGCCGACCAACATTCTCGGTTATAGCGGCGCTGCCTTTGCGGATGTCGCCATGCAATTCCTTGGGCTTGCCAGTGTCGTTTCGATGCTGCCGATCGTCGCCTGGGCGCTGGCGCTGATTTCCGGCCGTCGCATCAGCCGCATTCCGGCGCGCGCCGGCGCCTGGCTTCTAGGCACCGTACTTTCCTCCGCCGTCATCGGCTGTTTTCCACCGCCGCTCACCTGGCCGATCCCGAATGGCATCGGCGGTGTCATCGGCGACATGATCCTGCGTTTTCCGGCACTCTTCGTCGGCGCCTATCCGACCGGTGTCTTCGCAACCGCCGTCGGCTGCATCTTCTCTGTCCCGACTGCGTGGATGATGCTCTTTGCGGCCGGTATCGTCGGCCGCAGCGAGCTCGATGAAGAGGACGAAGAAGAGGATTATGTCGAGACGCGCAGCAAGGTGCGTGTCGTCGGCGACGAGGATGAAGACGACGATGGATCCCGCTGGATGGCCTTTAGCGGTGCCATGACGCATGCCTGGTACATGAACCAGGCGCGTTTCCGGCGGCTCTTCGGCATGGGACCGCGCAAGCGGCGCCAGAGCGACTTCGAATCGCCCTATGATTTCAACGATGACGAATTCGGCACGTTGAACGAACCGGTGCGCGCCAAGCCCGCAGCGCGTGGCGAGCGCACGGATCCTTCCATGGAGCCGCGTGCCGTATCCGCCCGCCGCGTCGTTTCTGCGCCTTCCATCTCGCTGAACGACGATGAGGACGAGGATGACGATCCGCCGTTCGATACCGACTTGCCTCCGCGTCCGGCCGATATTCTGCCAGATGACGATGATGACGACTGGATGATCCGCGCGCCGGCCAAGTCGGCCGGTAAACCCGAGCCGCGCGTCATTCCCGCTTCATCTCGTCCGAAGCCCGGCGCCCGCGTCGAACGCGAGGCGCAAGGCTCGTTCATCCGGCCGGAGGGCTTCCAGCTTCCCTCCATGCATCTGCTTGCCGAGCCGAAAAACGTGGTGCGCGATTCCACACTCTCGGCTGATGCGTTGGAGCAGAATGCCCGCATGCTGGAAGGCGTGCTCGAGGATTTCGGCGTCAAGGGCGAGATCATCCACGTTCGCCCCGGCCCCGTCGTCACGCTTTACGAACTGGAACCGGCACCCGGCATCAAGTCATCCCGGGTCATCGGTCTTGCCGACGACATCGCCCGCTCGATGAGTGCGATTGCTGCCCGCGTTGCCGTCGTGCCGGGCCGCAATGCGATCGGCATCGAGCTGCCAAACCAGTCACGCGAGACCGTCTATCTGCGCGAACTCATTGCCTCGCGTGATTTCGAAAGCTCCAAGGCTAAGCTCGCCATGGCGCTCGGCAAGACGATCGGCGGCGAGGCCGTGATCGCCGATCTTGCGAAGATGCCGCATCTGCTCGTTGCTGGTACCACCGGCTCGGGCAAATCGGTCGCCATCAACACGATGATCCTGTCGCTGCTCTACCGCATGACGCCGGAGCAGTGCCGCCTCATCATGATCGACCCGAAGATGCTCGAACTCTCCGTCTATGACGGCATTCCGCATCTGCTTTCGCCTGTCGTCACCGATCCCAAAAAGGCTGTCGTCGCGCTCAAATGGACCGTCCGCGAGATGGAAGAGCGCTACAAGAAGATGTCGAAGATCGGCGTTCGCAATATCGACGGCTTCAATACGCGTGTCGAGCAGGCACTTGCTAAGGGGGACACGATCTCGCGCACGGTACAGACCGGCTTCGATCGGCAGACCGGCGAAGCAGTCTACGAGACCGAGGAATTCGATCTGCAGCCGATGCCCTATATCGTCGTCATCATCGACGAAATGGCCGACCTGATGATGGTCGCCGGCAAGGATATCGAAGGCGCCGTGCAGCGTCTTGCCCAGATGGCGCGTGCGGCCGGTATTCACGTCATCATGGCAACGCAGCGTCCGTCGGTCGACGTCATCACCGGCACGATCAAGGCGAACTTCCCGACCCGCATCTCCTTCCAGGTCACGTCGAAGATCGACAGCCGCACGATCCTCGGCGAGCAGGGTGCTGAGCAGCTGCTCGGCATGGGCGACATGCTCTATATGGCCGGTGGCGGCCGCATTCAGCGCGTCCATGGTCCATTCGTATCCGACGTCGAGGTCGAAGAGATCGTCTCCTATCTGAAGACGCAGGGCTCGCCGCAATATCTCGATGCCATCACTGCTGATGACGACGAAGATGGTGATTATGGTGGCGGTCCGGCCGGCACAGCAAATCTCGCCGATTCGGAGGATCCCTACGATCAGGCCGTTGCCATTGTCTTGCGCGACGGAAAGGCCTCCACTTCCTATGTTCAGCGCAGGCTCGGCATCGGTTATAATCGTGCTGCTTCGCTGATTGAACGCATGGAGCAGGAGGGCATCATCGGCCCTGCCAACCATGCCGGAAAACGCGAGATTCTCGTGCCCACGGACGGGGATATTCTCGACCGCTGATACAGGAAAATTTTGCAGCGCCGCCCGTCCGACGGAAACCCTGGGCCGTGTAATCCGTTACCTTTCACCGGGTGATCGCGGCGCCTTGAAGACGCCGCCTTTCGGCGGCATGCAGATCGCATACAGGAGGTTCATATGACCAACTCCGCATCCATTTTTTCCGGCCTGCCGGTAAGCCGCCGCGACGTCCTCGGCGTCTTTGCCGCTGCGGCCGTTGCAAGCGCCGTCCCGTTTCCCGCTCTCGCTCAGGTCGCACAGGCGGCCGCACCCGCTGGCAACAACGCTACGGCACAGGCGATCGCCGATCATTTCTCCGCCGTTGCCACGATGCAGGGCGAGTTCGTGCAGTTTGGCCCTCGGGGTGAACAGACCGGTGGCAAATTTTTCATCGAGCGTCCCGGCAAGCTGCGCTTCAACTATGACGATCCGTCGCCGATGCGCGTCATTGCCGACGGCAGGAATGTCGCGATCGGCAACATCAAGCTGAAGACCTGGGATCTCTATCCGCTTTCCAAGACGCCGCTCAGCCTGCTGCTTGCGCCGCGTATCGACCTTTCCGCTGGCATGGTGAAGGGCGTGAAGCAAGAGTCCGATCTGACGACGATCTCGCTCGGCAACAATACGGTGTTCGGCAACTCGACCATCACCATGATGTTCGACCCGAAGACCTATGACCTGCGCCAGTGGACGATCACCGATAATCAGGGCAAGGATACGTCGGTCATGATCTTCAACGTAAAAACCGGCATGGCCTTCGACGAGCGCGTCTTCCGTGTGCCCTACGAGGATATCAAGGGCACCTCGGCGAACCGCGACTGATCCTTTTCGGTTGATCGCCGGTCGCTTTTGCCTGTGGCCGGTTTTCTCGCTTACACCTTTGCTCTAAAGCCTTTTCAGAGGGATCTGAAAGGGCATGGCATGAGCTTTTCCATTACCACCTGGAACATCAATTCGGTGCGGCTGCGCATGCCGATCGTCGAGCAGTTGGTGCTGAAGCACCGGCCCGACATTCTCTGCCTGCAGGAAACGAAGGTTACAAACGATCTCTTCCCGTTGGCACCGCTGCGCGCCATGGGCTACGAGCACATCATCATCCACGGCCAGAAGGGCTATCATGGCGTTGCCATCGCTTCTCGCGTGCCGCTGACCGAGGATCACCGGCAGGATTACTGCAATGTCGGCGATGCGCGCCACATCTCGGCGGTCTTCCAGCGCGGCAACCGGCGCATCCGCCTGCATAATTTCTATGTTCCTGCCGGCGGCGACGAGCCGGACCGCACGATCAATCCGAAATTCGGCCACAAGCTCGATTTCATCGAGGAGATGAAGAACCTCAAGGCGAGCGCCGAGCCGAACACGTCTGCCATCCTTGTCGGCGATCTCAATATCGCGCCGCTGGAGCATGATGTCTGGTCTCACAAGCAGCTTCTGAAGATCGTCAGCCATACGCCTGTCGAAACCGACGGACTGCTCGAGGTGATGAAGCGCGGCGGCTGGCATGATCTCATGCGCCAGCACGTGCCTGCCAATGAGAAGCTTTATACCTGGTGGAGTTACCGCGCGAAGGATTGGGAAGCTGCCGACAAGGGCCGGCGTCTCGACCACATCTGGTCCTCGCCCGACCTTGGTCCGCTTCTGCAGCGCATCGAGGTGCTGAAGGAAGCACGCGGCTGGGACCGGCCGTCCGACCATGTGCCGGTGACCGTGCATCTCAATCTCTGAGAAGCTTCAACTGAACCGGTGAAATTGGCTTGCGGCCTGCGCCGCAAGATCGGCAATGCTATCGCGGATGCGGTTTTCGATAATGCGTGCCGCCGAGGGATATTCTTCGATCAGGCGGTGAAACAGGGCCCGCGTGATGCGGATGATGCCGGTATCTTCGCGCGCGATAGCGGTGAATTTGCGCTCTACCTGCGTCACCAATGCAAGTTCCGATATCAGCGATCCGGATTCGGCAATGGCTTCGGTCCGCCCCATGCCATCCGAGCCCGTCACGCTGAGTTCGAGACTGCCGCTGGTGATCACATAAGCACTTTCGGCGGGCGAGCCCTGACGGAACAGCATCTGCCCCGCCGCAATCACACGACGGTCCGCGGCGAAGGCAATAAGGCGCAGCTGGTCGTCGTTCATGTCCTTGAACAGCGGCAGCTGCGCCAGCAGGAGAATATCGTCGGAAAGAGACATTCTACGGGATAATCTTGTAGCCGCCGTTTTCCGTCACGAGGATCTCGGCGTTGGATGGATCCCGCTCGATCTTCTGGCGCAGACGGTAAACGTGGGTTTCCAGCGTGTGTGTGGTGACGCCGGAATTGTAGCCCCAGACCTCTTCCAGCAGCACGTCGCGGGTGACCACCTTCTGTTCGGCGCGGTAGAGGTAGCGAATGATCGCCGCTTCCTTTTCCGTCAGGCGGATCTTCTGGCCGTTATCGGTGGTCAGCAGCTTCTGGCTCGGCTTGAAGAGATAGGGACCAACGGTGAAAGTCGCATCTTCGCTCTGCTCGTGCTGGCGAAGCTGTACGCGGATGCGGGCAAGCAGCACGGCGAAGCGGAAGGGTTTGGTGATATAATCGTTGGCGCCGGCCTCAAGGCCGAGGATCGTGTCGGAATCCGTATCATGGCCGGTGAGCATAATGATCGGCGCCTTGAAGCCGCCCTTGCGCAACAGCTTCACCGCCTCGCGGCCGTCCATATCGGGCAGGCCGACGTCCATGATCAGAAGATCGACAGGGTTGGAGCGGGCGGCCTGGACGCCCTTGCCCGCGGTCGCTTCCTGCAGGACCGTGAATTCCTCATACAACGACAATTGCTCCGTCAGTGTCTGGCGAAGGTCGTCGTCGTCATCCACCAGAAGAATGGTGCGTGCGGTCATGCGGGTGCGTCCTTGCGTTGGTCAGATACTCCTACGCCAAATTCCACATTTGGCAAGGATTGGCGATCTGCTGCTGTTGCTGCCTAAGGCTTCATATGGTTTCAATCGAAGCCCAAGGCAATTCAAGAACATGCGAGAAAAATGGAAAAAGCAAGGCGAGAGCGAAACGGCAGGCCTCCTACGCTCGTTGTGCGTGCCGCTCCGGGCAAAAAGAGCAGGGCTATCATCCGTTGCGGCCCGCTTGCCCTGCCTGCCGCTATCGGCCGCAGCGGCCGGACCGTGATCAAGCGGGAAGGTGACGGGGCAACGCCGATTGCTGCCATGCGACTTCTTTACGGTTTCAGGCGCGGCGAACGAAACGGGCATCTTCCCTCGGAATTGCCGATCCGGCGCATCCGCACCGATATGCTGTGGTGTGATCAATCGGACGATCCAAACTACAACAGGCTGGTGAAGGCGCCGTTCAAGCCGAGCCATGAAGAGATGAGGCGTGAGGACGGGCTCTACGATATCTGTCTGGTGCTCGACTGGAACATAACCTCCCGGGCGCGCAATCGCGGCTCGGCGATCTTTTTCCATCTCATCCGGCCCGGATATGAGCCGACTGCGGGCTGCGTTGCGATCAGCGCCCGCGACATGCGCCGTCTTCTGCCCCATCTCAGAAAGGGAACGATCGTCCGCGTTCTCTGATTGTATTGCCGACAACCTGTCCTATATGGATTTTTGACCGGACGCGAGGGCTTCGATGTGTCCAGGGAAAACCGCTTCGCGGCTTCAATTCATGCCCCATTCAATTCATGTCTTTGGCCAATTCTTCAAACTTCCGGAGATCTACTGTGACCACTCAGCCCATCATTACTTTTCACGACGGACACTCCATTCCACAGGTCGGTCTTGGCGTCTGGCAGACGCCGCAGGATATCGCGGCTCCGACCGTGCGCACCGCACTTGCCGCAGGTTACCGTCACATCGATACGGCGTCCGGCTACGACAATGAAGAGGGCGTCGGGGAAGGCATCCGGTCCTCCGGAACCGATCGCAAGGATATCTTCGTCACCACGAAACTGCGTAATACCGACCAGGGCTACGACAATGCGCTGCGTGCCTTCGAGGTCAGCCTGAAGAAGCTCGGAACCGATTATATCGATCTCTATCTCATCCACTGGCCGTCGCCGCACCGTGGGCTTTATCGCGAAACCTGGAAAGCTTTCGTGCGGCTGCGGGAAGAGGGCCGCGTACGATCCATCGGCGTTTCCAACTTCTATCCCGACCATCTCGATCACATCGTCGGCGATACAGGTGTGGTTCCTGTTATCAACCAGATCGAGCTGCATCCGGACTTCCAGCAGAAGGCGGCCCAGGAAGCCCACAAGAAACTGAACATCGTCACGGAATCCTGGAGCCCGCTCGGCCAGGGCCGCTTCATTTCCAACCCGGTCATCGGCCAGATTGCTGCCAAGCATGGCAAGACGCCGGCGCAGGTCATCATTCGCTGGCACATCGATACCGGCCTTGTCGTCATTCCGAAGTCGGTGACGCCCTCGCGCATCGAGGAGAACTTCAATGTCTTCGATTTCAAGCTTGATGGTGAAGACATGGCAGCGATTGCCAAGCTTGACAATGCCGGCGCCCGCATGGGGCCCGATCCCTACACCGCAACGTTCTAAGCGGCGTTCCTTTGCCCATGCGCAATAAAAAAGCCCGGCGATTGCGCCGGGCTTTTGTCATTCTGGATGGGAGCGAAAGATCAGTTCCACTCGCGGATGTCGACGAAGTGGCCAGCGATCGCGGCTGCGGCGGCCATGGCCGGCGAGACGAGATGCGTGCGGCCCTTGAAGCCCTGGCGGCCTTCAAAGTTACGGTTCGAGGTCGATGCGCAACGCTCGCCCGGCTTCAGGCGGTCGTCGTTCATGGCGAGGCACATGGAGCAGCCCGGTTCACGCCAGTCGAAACCGGCTGCCTTGAAGATCTTGTCGAGGCCTTCCTGCTCCGCCTGTTCCTTCACGAGGCCGGAGCCCGGAACGATCATGGCGTTGACGGTCGAGGCGACGGTCTTGCCTTCAACGACCTTGGCGACAGCGCGCAGGTCTTCGATGCGGCCGTTGGTGCAGGAGCCGATGAAGACACGGTCAATGTTGATATCAGTCATCGGCGTGCCCGGCTTCAGGCCCATATAGTCGAGCGCACGCCACTTGGAGGCGCGCTTGGTTTCGTCCTGGATATCGTCCGGGTTCGGAACGATGCCCTGAACCGAAATTACGTCCTCGGGCGAGGAGCCCCAGGAGACGATCGGCGGCAGTTCGGCAGCGTTGAGCGTGACGACGCGGTCGTAATGCGCGCCTTCGTCGGTCTTCAGGGTCTTCCAGTAGGTGATCGCCTGCTCGAGCGCTTCGCCCTTGGGTGCACGGGGCTTGCCCTTGATATATTCGAAAGTGATCTCGTCGGGCGCGATCAGACCGGCGCGGGCGCCGCCTTCGATCGACATGTTGCAGATCGTCATACGGCCTTCCATCGACAGCGCGCGGATTGCTTCGCCGGCATATTCGATGACGTAGCCGGTGCCGCCGGCAGTGCCGATCTCGCCGATGATGGCAAGGACGATATCCTTGGCGGTAACACCCGGCGGCAGCTGGCCGTCGACCTGCACCAGCATGTTCTTGGCCTTCTTCTGGATCAGCGTCTGGGTGGCGAGAACGTGCTCGACTTCAGACGTGCCGATACCATGAGCCAGTGAGCCGAAGGCGCCATGCGTGGAGGTGTGGCTGTCGCCGCAGACGATCGTCATGCCCGGCAGAGTGAAGCCTTGTTCCGGTCCGATGATGTGGACGATGCCCTGGCGCTTGTCGTTCTCTGAATAATATTCGACGTTGAATTCGGCGGCATTCTTGGCGAGCTGCTCGACCTGAATGCGGCTTTCCTCGTTCTTGATGCCAAGATGGCGGTCAGCGGAGGTCGGAACGTTGTGGTCGACGACGGCAAGCGTCTTTTCCGGCGCGCGAACCTTGCGGCCGGTCATGCGCAGACCTTCGAAAGCCTGCGGCGAGGTAACTTCGTGGACCAGGTGACGGTCGATGTAGAGAAGACAGGTGCCGTCAGGCTGTTCGTCTACCAGGTGGTCGGCCCAGATCTTGTCGTAAAGGGTACGCGGTGCGCTCATGGCTAATCGTCCGTTTTGGCTGGAGCGTGGAATAAAGAATGTGGCGGAGAGGCTCCGCAGGCCGTCATTCGATCAACGAAGTCGGCTGTTGAGCGCACCGGAAACGGACGCAAAGAAACGTGCGGGCAGGCGATAATGGTCCTGCAGCACGAAAATATGCGCACCGATGCATCTGAACTTGGATTCCATGGCGCTGGATATAGCGATTTTTGATCGAAACGGCAATTCGAATCGTCATGCGCTCTAGCGCCGCGGCATCTGCTTCATCTTCTTCTCGATCCGTCGCAGGAAGAGCGACAGACCGATCGTCAGGATCAGATAGATGTAGGTGACGATCGAATAGGTCTCGAAGAAGCGAAACGAGCCAGAGGCATAAACCTTGCCCATCTGCGTGATGTCGGCGACCCCGAGAACGGAGACCAACGATGAATCCTTTACCATCGAGACGAAGTCGTTCGAAAGCGGCGGAAAGATCACCCGGATCGCCTGCGGAAAGACGACGAGACGGAAGCGGCGGTAACGCGACAGGCCTAGCGACTTGGCCGCCTCGATCTGGCCGATATCGACCGACTGGAAGCCGGCGCGGAAGATTTCGGCGATGAAGGAGGAATAACCGATCATCAGGGCAATGATGGCGCGCCACATCAGCGACAGATCACGCACGAGGATAGGCTCGGCAATACCTGCCTGCACCAGGGGTGTGATCAAGAAATTATAGGCTGCGACAACGCCCGGCGCGCCGACGAAGGCGATGTAGAACAGCAGCACGAGGATCGGAATGCCTCGGATGATCTCGATGTAGAAGCGGGCGATCTGGCGCAGTACGATATTGTCGGAGAGACCCAGCAGCGCGATGCCCAGACCGAGCACGGTCGCCAGCACAAAGGCGACGAGCGTCACGAACACGGTAATACCGGCACCATTCACGACGGTCCGGAAGACCTGCGCGTAGATATCATTGGTGACGATGACGACGGCGAGAACGATGCCGATCAGAACAAGGACGACCAGCCACCAGGGACGGTCGTCCTTTTCGTGTCGCGGGGATGGGGGTAATGCCATCTGCGATCGCTCGGGGACTATTGGCCCATCTTGTAGTCGAGGAACCACTTCTTGTTGAGCGCATCAAAGGTGCCGTCCGCCTTCAGGTCGGCGATGGCGGCATTGACGGGGGCGACAAGATCGGAGCCCTTCGGGAAGATAAAGCCGAAGTCTTCGGTGCCGAGCGGTTCGCCAACGACCTTCAAACCGCCATTCGAGGAATCGACATAACCCTTGGCAGCGACGCTGTCGGTGAGGACCAGATCGACGTCACCGGTCTTCAGGGCCTGTACGGTTGCGCCGAAGGTTTCGAAGAGTTTGATGCGCGGGTTCTGTTCGTTGCCGTCGAGGATTTCGTAGACGGCGGTATAGAAAGGCGAAGTGCCGGGCTGGGCGCCGATCAGGCCATCGCTGAGGGCGCCGAAGCTCTTGGCGTCGGTGAAGCGCTTTTCGTCGCCACGAACCAGCATGAACTGCTGCGAGCGCATGTAGGGGTCGGAGAAGTCGACCTTCTGCTTGCGGTCGTCCTTGATGGTGATGCCGGTCATGCCGATATTGTACTGGCCGTCGGACACGGCCTGGATCATCGCGTCCCAGCTGGTGTTCTGGTACTCGACCTTGAAATTCAGCCGCTTGGCGATCTCGTTCATCGCGTCATATTCCCAGCCAATCGCCTTGCCGGATTTGGGATCGACGAACTGCAGCGGCGGATAAGCATTTTCCGTCACCACGACAACCGTCTTGCCGCCGAGGTCCGGCAGGCTGGTGGCGAAGGCTGCGAGCGGCGAAAACATGACGGCGGTCAGGCCGGCAAGAACGGTGCGGCGAAAGAACATAATGTGGCTCCCCAATATTTGAGTGGCAGAATTGTCATGGAAGATGTGCTCATGGCAAGGCTGCAGGCATCGCCGACCCGCGCAAAAAAGAAAAGGCGGCCCAAAGACCGCCTTCCCCATGCAATGATTTTCGCTTTCGCGAGAAGCTTACTCAGCCGAGCCTTCAGCAGCGGCTGCTGCTTCTGCGGCGGCCTTTGCTTCAGCGGCTTCGGCTGCTGCCTTTTCGGCGGCGAGAGCTTGAGCTGCTGCAACCTTTTCAGCTTCGATCCGTGCCTTTTCCTCGGCAAGGGCCTGACGCTCGGCATCGTTGAGCTTGCGGGCGCGGGTGCCGGTGTTCTCGACGATACGAGCCGACTTACCGCGACGGTCGCGCAGGTAGTAGAGCTTGGCGCGACGGACCTTACCGCGGCGAACGACTTCGACGCTTTCGATCAGCGGGGAGTAAACCGGGAATACGCGCTCGACGCCTTCGCCGTAGGAGATCTTGCGGACCGTGAAGTTTTCCTGCAGGCCGCCGCCGGAGCGGGCGATGCAGACGCCTTCATAGGCCTGAACACGGGTACGGTTGCCTTCCGTGACCTTCACGTTGACGCGGACGGTATCGCCCGGGGAGAATTCGGGAAGCGTACGCTTGGCTTCGATCTTGGCGGCCTGTTCGGCCTCAAGCTGCTGAATGATGTTCATCGTCTTAACCTTTGGTTATTCTGAAACAGCCAGAGCGCTCACACTGTCCTTCGGTCTATGCCTCCGGAGTTTGCCCTTGCGGGCGGGAGCGGGTTCGCCATTCTTTGTTTGCTGGCAGACAGGGTTAAACCCCATTTCCGCGTGCGCCAATACACGAAAGACTTCCGCTTGTCATCCCTTGGACGACAAATTTATGAAATCAGCCGCCTTTTCCGGACTTCTGCGCTGCAAGAAGATCGGGGCGTCTTTCCTTCGTCAGGGAGACGGCCTGTTCGTGGCGCCATTTCTCGATCGCGCCGTGATTGCCCGACGTCAGGATCGCCGGAATCTCGCGGCCTTCCCATTGTTGCGGACGGGTATAGTGCGGATGTTCCAGCAGCCCGCCTTCGAAACTTTCATGCAGGCCGGAGAGGTCGTTACCCATGACGCCCGGCAGGATACGGACGATCGCGTCGAGCACGATCAGCGCCGCCGGCTCGCCGCCTGACAGTACGTAGTCGCCGATCGAGACTTCCTCGAGCCCGCGCGCGTCGATCACCCGCTGGTCGACGCCCTCGAAACGGCCGCAGATGATGATAACGCCATCGCCGGCCGCCAGTTGCCGCACGCGCTCCTGCGTCAGCGGTTTGCCGCGCGGGCTCATCAGCAGTCTCGGACGGGTGTCGCTTTCAGAAGTGCTGTCGATGGCGCGGGCGAGCACGTCGGGCTTCAGCACCATGCCGGCGCCGCCGCCGGCCGGCGTGTCGTCGACGGTGCGGTGCTTGTCAGAGGCAAAATCGCGGATCTGCACGGCATCAAGCGACCATTGTCCGCGCTCTGCCGCCTTGCCTGCGAGCGAAAATCCCAGATGACCCGGAAACATTTCCGGGTAAAGTGTCAGAACGGTCGCCCGGAAAGCCATGGCGCCTACTTCTTTTTCTTCGGCTTGGCGGGAGTGAGGCCCTTCAGATCATCGGGATCGTCGATGAGGCCGGCGGCAAGCGGATCAATGAGCAGCTTGCCGGCTTCAAGGTCGATTTCAAGCACGGAGGCTTCCGAAAAGGGGATCAGCACCGGACGCTTGCCGGGGCCCTTGAGTTCCAGAAGATCGCCGGCGCCGAAATCGAAGACTCCGGTCACGGTGCCGTAACTGATGCCCTGATCGTCGAAGGCTTCGAGCCCTTCCAGATCGGCATAGAAGAACTCGTCGTCCTCCAGTTCCTCGTCCGACAGGTTGTCGCGTTCGATGTAGAGTTCCAGGCCGTTCAACGCCTCAGCGGCGTTGCGGTCATTGACGCCGCGGAAGCGGACGACGACCATATTCTTCATCTCGCGCAATTCGAGAACCTCGAAAATGCGCCCATCCATGCTGTGCAGGTGGCCATAATCGCCGAGCGCGGTCGGGTCGGCCGTGTAGGCTTTTACACGCACCTCGCCGCGAATGCCCTGGGCGCCACCGATGGTCGCCATCAGCACCGGGTTTTCAAGCTTGGTCATGGGGTCCTTCATTCGAACGCAGGCAAGAAGCCGAGATCACGCTTCTCATAAACGAAGTGCGCGGGAATGGAAACGAAAACGGGCGGCATGTCGCCATGCCGCCCGTTCAGATGGGATCGAAACCGATTATTCGGCGGAAGCAGCAGCTTCAGCGGCGTCAGCAACCTTCTGAGCCTTTTCGGCAGCGCGCTCCTGAGCCTTCTTGCCCGGCTTTGCCTTTTCCGGGTTGTTGCGGGTTTCGCGCTTGGAGATGCCGGCTTCGTCGAGGAAGCGCAGGACGCGGTCCGTCGGCAGGGCGCCCTGATCGAGCCAGTGCTTGATCCGCTCGCCGTTCAGCTGAACGCGCTTTTCGTCGTCCTTGGCGAGCATCGGGTTCCAGGAACCGAGGTTCTCAAGGAAACGGCCGTCGCGCGGGCTGCGGGCGTCAGCGAGAACGACGTGGTAGTACGGGCGCTTCTTGGAACCACCGCGTGCGAGACGAATTTTCAATGCCATGTTTTTACTCCTTAGGCTTTTCTTGAACCGCTTCGTTGAGCGGCATGGTTATCGGGCTGCGGCGCTCTGTTCAGCGTGGTCCGCAGCGATCTGCTCATGATGCCGGATGACTTCCTTGATGACGAAGTTCAGGAACTTCTCGGCGAAATCCGGATCCAGATGCGCATCTTCGGCAAGCTGACGAAGACGCGTGATCTGGTATTCCTCGCGCGCCGGATCGGCCGGCGGCAACTTGTACTTGGCCTTGAGAACGCCGACCTCTTTGGTGCAGCGGAAGCGTTCGGCCAGGATATGAACGAGTGCCGCATCGATATTGTCGATCGACTGGCGGTAGCTCGAAAGCTGGGCTTTGACGTCTGGATCAATCATGGGGCAGGCGATCCTTTCACTTCTTCTTCGGCAATCCGGGCAGGCCCGGGAAACCACCACCGAGGCCCGGCAGCTTCGCGCCGCCCAGACCGGGCAATCCGCCCGGCAGACCTCCGCCTAGACCGGGCATACCCCCACCCGGCTTTCCGAGACCCGCGGCTTCTGCCTGCTTCTGCAGCGCTTCAAGCTGCTTCGGGTCGATATTCGAGAGATCGGGCATGCCGCCCATGCCACCGAGGCCCCCCAGCCCCATCTTGCCGGCAAGGCCGCCCATCATCTGCTTCATCATGCCGCCTTTGCCCTTGCCGCCCATCATCTTCATCATGTCGGCCATCTGCCGATGCATTTTCAGAAGCTTGTTGATGGCAGCCGCATCCGTGCCGGAGCCGGCAGCGATGCGCTTCTTGCGCGAATGCTTGAGCAGGTCGGGATTGGCGCGCTCGGCCTTGGTCATCGACTGGATGATGGCGATCTGGCGGCCGAACAGCTTGTCGTCCAGGCCGGCAGCGGCCATCTTGTCCTTCATGCCGGCCATGCCGGGCATCAGGCCCATGATGCCGCCCATGCCGCCCATCTTCTGCATCTGACGCAGCTGGTCGGCGAGGTCGTTCAGGTCGAACTTGCCCTTGGCCATCTTGGCGGCCATGGCAGCCGCCTTTTCGGCGTCGATGTTTTCTGCAGCCTTCTCGACGAGCGAAACGATATCGCCCATGCCGAGGATACGGTCGGCGATACGACGGGGATGGAATTCCTCCAGCTCGCCCATTCGTTCGCCGACGCCGATCAGCTTGATCGGCTTGCCGGTGACGGCGCGCATGGAAAGGGCCGCACCGCCGCGGCCATCGCCATCCATGCGGGTCAGCACAAGGCCGGTGATGCCGACACGCTCATCGAAACTGCGAGCGAGATTGACGGCGTCCTGGCCGGTCAGGCTATCGGCGACCAGCAGGATTTCGTGCGGGTTCGACTTCTTCTTGATATCGGCCATTTCGACCATCAAGGGTTCATCGATATGGGTACGGCCGGCGGTGTCGAGAATGACGACGTCATGGCCGCCGAGCCTGGCTGCCTGAACGGCGCGGGCGGCGATATCGGTCGGAGACTGACCGGCAATAACGGGCAGGGTGTCGATGTTTGCCTGAGCGCCGAGCTGGCGAAGCTGCTCTTGCGCTGCCGGACGGCGCGTGTCGAGCGATGCCATCAGCACCTTCTTCTTCTCGCGCGTCGTCAAGCGATTGGCGATCTTTGCCGTGGTCGTCGTCTTACCGGAGCCCTGCAGGCCGACCATCATGATGACGACCGGGGCGGCTGCATGAAGGTCGACACCGACACCTTCGCCGCCGAGCATCTCGATGAGCTCGTCATGGACGATCTTGACGACCATCTGGCCTGGTTTGATCGACTTCAGGATCTCGGCGCCGACAGCCTTTTCACGCACACGATCGGTGAAGGAGCGCACGACTTCCAGCGAAACGTCGGCTTCCAGAAGCGCACGGCGAACCTCGCGCAGCGCTGCGGAAACATCACTTTCCGAAAGCGCGCCACGGCCTGTCAGTCCATTCAGGATGGAACCAAGACGGTCCTGGAGGTTCTCAAACATCGGCTCTTCCTTGATACGTTTCGGGGAGTTTTGGGATGTCCCGAACGTCGTGCTTTTCCTTGACGAAAACAAGACGCAAAGCCAAAAAGCACCCGAGGGCGCGACGCGCTGTCGGGTGTTGACCTCCGGAATCCAATGTCCCGGTCGGCGGCTCGGAGTCTTTTACTCGTCGCGGATTTGGGGCGATAAACAGGAAAGCTGCCGGAATGTCAAGGCGAATGCGTCCGGCGGCGCTGTGGCGGGCTTTTCCAAACCCGAACGGCAGGCGTGGTGCGGGACAATACGCCATGCGACCGGTCGCGACGACGGAAGTATATATCTATATATACTAACATATTCACCTTGGAATTCACCGATGTCTGGTAGAATATTTCTAACGCAGACCCGAATTCGCTCTAAAAGCCAGTTGCAAAATATTCCGCTTCTGATTCTACTTTCTACTTAAGTAAATTCTGTAAAATGATTCGTGAATATCCTTGATGTCGAATGAATCGGCGGAGATATCAAATGATAAACCCAGATATAGAAAGCTGGGCGCTGGCACGCGCCCATAATATAGTTCTGAAGGAAGGCCTGAATCTGGCGAAGGCGGCGCAGGACCTGGATCGCAAGCGGTCTCGCTTGTTGGTCTATGAGCTCAGAAAGGTCATTACTGCCGCTATTGTTGAAGCGCATGCGGCGTCCCTCAGTTCCGACGGCCCGGCGGCGCGCTAGATCCAGATTCTGTCTGGTTTCCATAGGTTGGCT
The DNA here is from genome assembly GCA_039725955.1 of Sinorhizobium sp. B11. Lineage (NCBI taxonomy): Bacteria > Pseudomonadati > Pseudomonadota > Alphaproteobacteria > Hyphomicrobiales > Rhizobiaceae > Sinorhizobium > Sinorhizobium sp. B11. Next base: position 4,350,604 of record CP091034.1, on the reverse strand, counting down.
TTGCCGTATCCGCCCTGATTTCGCGGGCTTCGCCTTTGCGCGTAGGAAGAAGGACGAAGCTCGCCTGGCGCTCACCCACTGGTAATCCCTGAGCATTTCCGCCATATACAGCCGAAACGCAGCGGAAACAGTCAGATGAGCAACACGGTCGAATTCGCGAAGATGAACGGGCTTGGCAACAAGATCCTGGTCGTCGACATGCGCGGGCGGAGCGACAGGGTGACGTCACAGGCTGCCATCGCGCTCAATGCCGATACCGAGACGCAGTTCGACCAGATCATGGCGATTCATGATCCGAAGGCGGATGGCACCGATGCCTATATCGACATCCTCAATTCCGACGGATCCAAGGCGCAGGCCTGTGGCAACGGAACTCGCTGTGTCGTGCAGGCGCTCGCCACCGAGACCGGTAAGAAGGCTTTCACCTTCCAGACGGTTGCCGGCATCCTGAATGCCGTCGAACATGAGGACGGCACGATATCCGTTGACATGGGGCGGCCGGTCTTCGACTGGAACCGGATCCCACTTGCGGAAGAATTCCACGATACGAGCCGTATCGAACTGCAGATCGGGCCGATCGATAATCCTGTCCTGCATTCGCCCTCGGCCCTGTCGATGGGCAACCCGCATGCGATCTTCTGGGTCGATCGCGATCCGATGAGCTTCGATCTCGAACGGTTCGGTCCGCTGCTCGAAAACCACCCGATCTTTCCGGAAAAGGCCAATATCACGCTGGCGCAAGTCATCTCGGACTCGGCGCTGCGGACACGCACCTGGGAGCGGGGTGCGGGGCTGACGCTTGCTTGCGGTTCGGCCGCCTGTGCATCTGCCGTCAGTGCGGCGCGTACCGGCCGCACCGGTCGCAAGGTGACGATCGACGTCGCGTCCAGCCCGATCCGCCAGCCACTGACGATTGATTGGCGCGAAGACGACCATGTCGTCATGACCGGTCCTGCCGAATGGGAATGGTCCGGCACGGTCGACCCGACGACCGGCTCATGGTCACGCGATGCTGTACCCGGAGCGGAAGTGCGGTGAGCGGCGTCGAGGTCATTACCTTCGGCTGTCGTCTCAATATCTATGAATCCGAAGTCATGAGATCGCAGGCCGAAGCGGCCGGGCTCAACAATGCCATCCTGGTCAACACCTGCGCTGTGACCGGCGAGGCCGTGCGTCAGGCCCGTCAGGCGATCCGCCGCGCGCGTCGCGACAATCCACATGCCCGCATCATCGTTACCGGTTGTGCCGCCCAGACCGAAAAGCAGACCTTTGCCGAAATGGCGGAGGTCGATGCCGTGCTTGGCAACGAGGAGAAGCTGAAGGCAGCCTCCTATCGTGCGCTTCCGGATTTCGGTGTTTCAGCCGAAGAGAAGCTGCGCGTCAACGACATCATGAGCGTGCGCCATACGGCGCCACAGATGGTGAGACATATAGACGGTCATGTCCGGGCCTTCATCCAGGTGCAGAATGGATGCGATCACCGCTGCACTTTCTGCATCATCCCCTATGGTCGCGGCAATTCGCGTTCCGTGCCAATGGGTGCAGTGGTCGATCAGGCGCGCAACCTCGTCGACAGCGGTTATCGCGAAATCGTGCTGACCGGGGTCGATGCCACGAGTTATGGCGCCGATCTTCCGGGTGAGCCAACGCTGGGGCTGCTTGCAAAGACGCTCCTGAAGCAGGTGCCCGATATTCGTCGACTGCGACTGTCTTCCATCGACAGTATCGAGGTCGATCGGCATCTCATGGATCTGATCGCAGACGAGCCGCGCTTCATGCCGCATCTGCATCTTTCCCTGCAGCATGGCGACGACATGATCCTCAAGCGCATGAAACGCCGACATCTCCGGGCCGACGCTCTGCGTTTCATCGAAGACGTGCGCCGGCTGCGGCCGGAGATCAGCTTTGGCGCGGACATGATCGCCGGCTTCCCGACAGAAACCGAAGATATGTTCGAGAATGCCGTGCGGCTGGCCGAAGAAGCCGAGATCGCGCATCTGCATGTCTTTCCCTATAGCCCGAGAGCCGGCACACCTGCCGCGCGCATGCCGCAGCTCGATCGCGCTCTCATCAAGGACCGCGCCGCCCGGCTGCGCGCCACTGGACAGATGCTGCACCAGCGCCATCTGGACAAGATGGTTGGAACGCGGCAGTGGCTGCTGGTGGAAAACAACGGTCTCGCGCATACGGAAGACTTCACGCTCGTCACGGTTCCCGGTCTTCGCCCGCGCGATATCGTCGAAGTGAAGATCACCGGCCACGATGGCAAGTATCTTGATATGCAATTGACGGCTGCTGCGGCAGCCTGACTTCACGGACAACTCATGGCGCTCAGTTTCATCAAAAAGGTCTTCACCTTCGGCAAGCCGACGGACGAGCCCGTGCCGGAGGTCGTGGAAAGGGAGCTGGAGCCGCGCTCGCGTGACGAAGATCTGCCGCTTGCTGCCGATCCAGTTCTTGCCGAAGAAATGGAAACCGCCGGCGGTCCGGCCGCAGATGTCGGGCAGGATGGCGCGATGGAGCCGGAGCCCGTTGAGGCCGAGCCGGAATTACTGCCGCCCGTCGATGATCTCGGTGACATGGGCGTCGTACCTTTGTCGCTGCTGGAGGCCGAGGCGGAAGCAAATGCCGATGACGATGCGTCGGCGCCCTCCTCTGTCGTGTTGGATCATCTCCCGCACACGGAGGGAGATCGTTTTGAGGATGCCGCTGCCCCTGTAGAGGAAGGCCGAGTCGAGCCCACGGAGGTGTTCCCGGAAGAGATTCCTGTTCGAGACGCGCAGGAGGCTTCGCTTGAGGTAGAGCCAAGTTCCCGATCCTTGCCAGAGGGGGAAGGTATCGTGTCCGACGAACAAGTCGCGGACCCTGTTCTTCCCAAAGGCTTCGCCACCGGATCCCTCGCCGAACCCGAGCCTCTGGTCACTCCGCAGCCGAGGCTTTCGTGGTTTCAGCGCCTGCGCAATGGTCTGGCGCGGACCTCCTCGCAGCTTACCGGTCAGATTGCAGCACTCTTCACCAAGCGTAAATTGGATGACGACACGCTGCAGGATCTCGAAGATCTGCTGATCCAGGCCGACCTCGGCGTCGAGACTGCAATGCGCGTCACCGATACGCTCGCTTCCGAACGTTATGGCAAGGACGTCACCGGCGAGGATGTGAGCCGCATTATGGCAACCGAAATCGCCAAGGTGCTGAAGCCCGTCGCCAAGCCTCTGCAGCTCGATCTGTCGCACAAGCCGCATGTCATCCTTGTTGTCGGCGTCAACGGCACCGGCAAGACGACAACGATCGGCAAGCTTGCGGCGAAGCTCTCTGGTGCTGGCCTCAAGGTGATGCTGGCCGCCGGCGATACATTTCGCGCCGCTGCCATCGAGCAGCTGAAAATCTGGGCCGATCGCACCAAATCCGAATTCATCGGTACCAAGCTCGGCGCGGATGCGGCGGGCCTTGCCTATGATGCGTTCGAGCAGGCAAAGGCCAGGAAATGCGATGTTCTGATCATTGATACGGCTGGGCGCCTGCAGAACAAGGCGGAGCTGATGGCAGAACTGGAGAAGATCGTGCGCGTGCTCGGCAAGCTTGACCCCGATGCGCCACACACTGTTCTCCAGACACTGGATGCGACGACGGGCCAGAATGCGCTCAACCAGGTCGAGATCTTCCGCAATGTCGCCGGTGTCAGCGGGCTGATCATGACCAAGCTTGACGGCACGGCGCGCGGCGGCATTCTGGTGGCGATCTCCGCCAAGCACAAGCTGCCGGTCTATTTCATCGGTGTCGGGGAAGGGGTCGACGATCTCGAACCTTTCGAGGCCGAGGATTTTGCGCAGGCTATTGCCGGCATCGGCCAGTGATGCCACAGATTAGCCGTTGATGGCTTGCATGCATTGCAAAAAGCAGGTTTGAAAGAGCATGACGACTGAAAGCGATATTACTCCGAGCGCCGCAGACCGGCATCATCCGCTTCTGAAACTGGCGCTGGAACTCGGGCCGCTTATGGTCTTTTTCTTTGCCAATCTGCGTGGGGAATGGCTCGTCGCCCGTTTTCCGGCGTTGGCTGAGCTCGGCGGTCCGCTCTTCGTGGCGACCGGGCTTTTCATGGGAGCAACCATTCTCTCGCTGGTGGTTTCCAAGGTCGTGCTCGGCCATCTGCCGATCATGCCCTTCGTTTCCGGCATCGTCGTGTTGATCTTCGGTTCGCTGTCGATCTGGCTGCAGAATGAAACCTTCATCAAGATGAAGCCGACAATCGTCAATGCGCTTTTCGGCTTTACCCTGCTTGGCGGTCTCGCCTTCGGCAAGTCGCTGCTCGGTTATGTCTTCAACGCGGCCTTCCAGCTCGATGCAGAAGGTTGGCGCAAGCTGACAATTCGCTGGGGCATCTTCTTTCTGTTCCTTGCAGTGCTGAACGAAGTCGTCTGGCGTAATTTCTCTGACAATTTCTGGATCGCCTTCAAGGTCTGGGGCACGATGCCGATTACCATCATCTTCACCATGGCGCAGATGCCGCTGGTGCTGAAGCACAGCATTTCCACCGAGGCTGAAAGCGAGAAGTGACTGTCATCGACGGCGCCGACCGGTCACGGCATCAGATATTCTGGTTTTCCGCCTGTTTCGCGGTTCTGATCCTCCAGATCATTGCCGAATATATGATGGGCCGGGTGCCGATCTGCACTTGCGGCTACGTCAAGCTGTGGGAAGGCACGGTCAATTCCAGCGGCAATTCCCAGCATCTGTCCGACTGGTACACGCCGTCGCATATCATCCATGGATTCCTGTTTTACGGGCTGGCGCATCTCGTGCTTCGCGGCAAGCCGCTTGCGGCGCGCCTGTTTCTAGCCGTTGTCATCGAATCCGGCTGGGAGCTTCTGGAGAATTCGCCTCTGATCATCGATCGCTACCGAACCGCGACGATCTCGCTCGATTACTACGGCGACAGCATCATCAATTCGGCGATGGATACGATCTTCATGGCCGTCGGCTTCTTTTTCGCTTCAAGAGCGCCGGTGGCGTTGACGGTGGCAATCGCGATCTTCTTCGAGATTTTCACCGGCTACGTGATCCGCGACAATCTCACGCTGAACGTGATTATGCTGATCTGGCCCGTCGAGGCGATCAAGATATGGCAGGGCGGCGTCTAGGAAACAGGCTTGCCCAGCGCCTTTTCGATTGCTGGAAAGAGGCCTTCCCTGAGGCTGATATCGTCGAAGGGGCCGACACGCTTATAAATGATCGTGCCGTCCGGCGCGACGAGATAGCTCTCCGGAATGCCGTAGACGCCCCAGTCGATCGCGGCCTTGCCGTTCGGATCGATCCCGATGGCGTGGTAGGGATTGCCGAGCTCACCGAGGAAACGCAAGGCGTTCTCGTTCTTATCCTTGTAGTTGATCGCGACAATGTTCAGTCGCCCATCCTCGGCAAGCTGCTTGAGAAGGGGATGCTCGTCACGGCAAGGGATGCACCAGGATGCAAAGACGTTGACGAGTGTGAGCTTGCCCTTGATTGCTTCATCCGTCAGTGCCGGCAGGTTGGAGCCCTCGAGCGGCGGCAGGTTCAGTGACGGCGCTTTGGTACCGATCAATGCGGAGGGGATTTCGGCGATGTTCTTGCCATGGAAATCCTGGTCGTAGAGCATTTTAGCAGCCGTTGCGGCGATGCCGCCGAAGACGACGAGCGGGATCAGTGCAAAAGCATAGCGGCTGAAGCCGCCGCTCCGCGGCCTACTTTCTTGCGGGGTTTCGGTCATTCGGCGTCCTTTGGTCGGGCGGAACGGCGGCGGATGCCGGCGGCTTCGAGTGCTGCCAGTTCCTTCTGACGCGCGCGCCCGTCAGCCCAGGTCCAAAGCGTCACTGCAAGTGTCACCAGGGCGGCGAAACCATAAGAGCCGTAGACGTAGAAAGCGTAGGAACCCACCGCTATTCCTCCCGGTTTGCCATACGCGCGGCCATGCGACGCTGGGAGGCGATACGGCGTCGCCAGATCTCGTTTCTCATTGCCATCAGATGCAGCGTGAAGAAGAGCAGGGTGAAAGCGATCGCCATGACCAGCAGCGGGCGCAGGAATTCCGGATCGATTGCCGGTCCGTCGAGGCGCAGAACGCTTGCCGATTGATGCAGCGTATTCCACCAGTCTACCGAAAACTTGATGATTGGAATGTTGACGAAGCCGACGAGGATGAGGACGGCAGTGACGCGAGCAGCCTTGGAAGGCTCGTCCATGGCGCGGTTGAGCGCGATCAGGCCGAGATACATCAAGAAGAGAATAAAGACGGACGTGAGCCGCGCATCCCAAACCCACCACGTACCCCACATGGGTTTGCCCCAGAGGGAGCCGGTAACCAGCGCAAGCAGCGTGAAGGCGGCGCCGAGTGGAGCGGCAGCCTTGGCCGCAACATCGGCCAGCGGATGGCGCCAGACCAGCGTGCCGATCGCCGAAATGCTCATGATCGTATAGCACATCATGGAAAGCCAGGCGGAGGGAACGTGCACATACATGATGCGTACCGTTTCGCCCTGCTGGTAGTCGCCCTCGGTCGAGAAACTCAGATAGAGACCAATGATGAAACAGAGGGCCGTGATGCCGGCCAGCCATGGAATGACGCGCGATGCCAGCGCCAGAAACCGCGTCGGGTTGGCGAGATCGCTGAATTTGCTGATGGCAAGGCTCGTTTCGCTCATATCCGCTTCCTTACCTTGATCCGCTGGGAGCCGCAATCGAAGCGCGGATCAATCCGCCGTGTTTCTAAGTGCCAGTGCGGCGGCAGCCGGGCCTATCACCGCAAAGAAGAGTGTCAGGGCAATGAGTATCAGAAACGGCGGCAGAAAGGGTGACGGTCCAACCACCGCCGCGTAGGTGGCGCTGACACCGAAGATCAGTACCGGGATCGTCAGCGGCAGGATGAGTACCGAGACCAGCAGTCCGCCTCGGGGCAGCGCGACGGCAACGGCTGCACCGACGGCACCGATAAAGGTGATTGCCGGCGTGCCGACGAGGAGGGTGAGCATGGTGGCGCCGATCGCCGTCTCATTCATATTCATGAAGAGCCCGAGCAGCGGCGAGGCAATGACCAGCGGCAGGCTGGTTGCCGTCCAGTGAGCGGCGCATTTGACGAGCACCGTCAGAACCAGGGGTGTGTCCTGCATCAGCATCAGGTCGAGTGAGCCGTCGTCTCGCTCCGCCTGGAACAGGCGATCGAGCCCGAGAAGGGCGGCGAGCAGTGCGCCAATCCAGACGATGGCAGGCCCGATGCGCGAGAGAAGCGCGAGATCCGGGCCGACACCGAAGGGAATGACAGCAACGACAGTAAGGAAGAAAAGAATGCCGATGAGCGCGCCGCCGCCGGCGCGGACGGAAAGCTGGAGGTCGCGGAGAAAGAGGGCGATCATCCCCACACTCCCTGCTCGACGCCGGCAAAGCCGGTCATTCTCATTTCCCTGGCCCTTTCCAGTCCAAGAGGCTGATGCGTCGCGGCGACGACAATCCCGCCTTCCGTCAAATGCGCTTCGATCAATTGCGCAAACAGCCTGTCCGCATTCGCATCCAGCGCTGCGGTCGGCTCGTCCAGGATCCAGACTGGGCGATGGGAAACCAGAAGCTTGGCGAAGGCGAAGCGGCGCTGCTGGCCGGCTGAGAGGTAGCCGAAGGGCAAGTGCGTGATGCCGGACAGGCCGACGGCTTCCGCGGCCTCTTCGGTGCCCAGGCCAGTTCTCGTGCCAGAACTCAGGAAGGACCGCCAGAAATCCAGATTTTCTGCAACCGTAAGTTCCGTCTTCATTGCATTCCGATGGCCAAGGTAGTGGCTCGCTTCAGCTGCCGGACGACTTTCGCCGGCTGGCGAATCACTGACTGTAACGGAGCCTTTTTCAGGCCTCAAAAGACCGGCCACCACGCGCAATAAAGTGGACTTTCCCGATCCGTTTTTGCCTGTCAGGATCAGTGCCTCGCCGGGCTGCAAGTGAAAGGAAACGTTAACGAAAATCAGATCTTCCCCGCGCCGGGCCGCCAGATTTTCAGCGATGAGATGCATGCATCGGCTCTTTCTTCGTTGGTGCTCTCGGGCGGGCTCAAAAAATGTCCAATTTTGACCTTGTCGCTATGGCAAGTCTTTACGAAATTATCTATAAGACCTGCAACCACGCCAGCGGTCGGCGTGAATATCATCCTTGCGCCGAACTTGAGGTTTCTCCTCACGTGCGGACAGCGGAAATGGCCGTACCCGCATCCTGATGTGCATTAAGTGCATAGGCGTTCGCACGACTGTGTTGGCTATCAGAAACGGGGTCTCTCGTGTCTAAATCTCTTGACAGTTTCAATTGTCGGTCCACGCTTTCCGTTGGTGGAAAGGACTACGTCTACTACAGCCTGCCGAAGGCTGAGGCAAACGGCCTGCCCGGCGTTTCGAAGCTCCCCTATTCGATGAAGGTGCTACTGGAAAACCTGCTGCGCTTCGAAGACGGCCAGTCGGTTACCAAGGAGCACATCCTCGCCGTCGCCGAATGGCTGAACAACAAGGGCGCCGTCGAGAACGAGATCGCCTATCGCCCGGCCCGCGTGCTGATGCAGGACTTCACCGGCGTTCCCGCCGTCGTTGACCTTGCCGCAATGCGCGACGCGATGGTTTCCCTCGGTGGCGATCCGGAAAAGATCAACCCGCTCGTTCCCGTCGACCTCGTCATCGACCATTCCGTCATCGTCGACGAATTCGGCACGCCGCAGGCTTTCGCCAAGAATGTCGAGCTGGAATACCAGCGCAACGGCGAGCGTTACCGCTTCCTGAAGTGGGGTCAGCAGGCGTTCAAGAATTTCCGCGTCGTTCCTCCGGGCACCGGCATCTGTCACCAGGTCAATCTCGAATATCTCGGCCAGACCGTCTGGACGAAGGAAGAGGACGGCGAGACGATCGCCTATCCGGACACCTGCGTCGGTACCGACTCGCATACGACGATGATCAACGGACTCGGCGTTCTCGGCTGGGGTGTCGGCGGTATCGAAGCTGAAGCCGCCATGCTCGGCCAGCCGGTTTCGATGCTGCTGCCTGAGGTTATCGGCTTCAAGCTGACTGGCAAGCTCAAGGAAGGCGTCACCGCGACCGACCTCGTTCTGACCGTCGTGCAGATGCTGCGCAAGAAGGGCGTCGTATCCAAGTTCGTCGAATTCTTCGGCCCGGGCATGGACAACATGCCGCTCGCCGACCGCGCGACGATCGGCAACATGGGTCCGGAATATGGCGCAACCTGCGGCTTCTTCCCGGTCGATGGCGAAACCATCAACTACCTCACGATGTCCGGCCGTACGCATGACCGGATCGCACTCGTCGAAGCCTATTCGAAGGCACAGGGCATGTGGCGCGACGGCGACGGTTCCGACCTCGTCTTCACCGACACGCTGGAACTCGACCTCGGCGACGTCGTTCCCTCGATGGCCGGCCCGAAGCGTCCGGAAGGCCGAATCGCACTCGAAAACATCGCCACCGGTTTCGCCGGCTCGATGGATGCCGACTACAAGAAGCCCGGCCAGCTCAATAACCGCTATGCGGTCGAAGGCACGGATTTCGATCTCGGCCATGGTGACGTGGCGATTGCCGCCATCACCTCCTGCACCAACACGTCCAACCCGTCGGTTCTGATCGCTGCCGGCCTTCTCGCCCGCAACGCCGTTGCCAAGGGCCTTAAGACCAAGCCGTGGGTCAAGACCTCGCTTGCTCCCGGATCGCAGGTCGTCGGCGAATATCTCGCCAAGTCCGGCCTGCAGGCCGATCTCGACAAGCTCGGCTTCAACCTCGTCGGCTTCGGCTGCACGACCTGCATCGGCAATTCCGGTCCGCTGCCGGCACCGATCTCCAAGACGATCAACGACAAGGGCCTGATCGTTTCCGGCGTGCTCTCCGGCAATCGCAACTTCGAAGGCCGTATCTCGCCGGACGTTCAGGCGAACTACCTCGCTTCGCCGCCGCTGGTCGTCGCCTACGCGCTCGCCGGCACGGTGCAGAAGGATCTGACCAAGGAGCCGATCGGTGAAGACCAGAACGGCAACCCGGTCTATCTGAAGGACATCTGGCCGACCTCGCACGAAGTGCAGGACTTCATCCAGAAGTACGTCACCCGCGAACTCTACGAAACGAAGTATGCCGACGTCTTCAAGGGCGACGAAAACTGGCAGGCCGTTCAGGTTCCTCCGGGCCAGACCTATGCGTGGGACGACGATTCGACCTACGTCCAGAACCCGCCGTACTTTGTCGGCATGGGCAAGAAGGGCACCGGCACATCCGACATCAAGGGTGCACGTGTTCTCGGCCTCTTCGGCGACAAGATCACCACCGACCACATTTCTCCGGCCGGTTCGATCAAGGCTGCGTCGCCGGCAGGCGCCTACCTGCTCGGCCATGACGTCGCCGTCGCCGACTTCAACCAGTACGGAACGCGCCGCGGCAACCATGAAGTCATGATGCGCGGCACCTTCGCCAACATCCGCATCCGCAACTTCATGCTTGGCGCGAACGGCAAGGAAGGTGGCTACACCATCCACTACCCGTCCAAGGAAGAGACCTCGATCTACGATGCGGCCATGCAGTACAAGGCCGAAGGCGTTCCGCTCGTCATCTTCGCTGGCGTGGAATATGGCAATGGCTCGTCGCGTGACTGGGCTGCGAAGGGTACGAACCTGCTCGGCGTCAAGGCCGTGATCGCCCAGAGCTTCGAGCGTATTCACCGTTCGAACCTCGTCGGCATGGGCGTCATCCCCTTCGTCTTCGAAGAGGGCACGACCTGGCAGAGCCTCGACCTGAAGGGCGACGAACTCGTCACCATCGAGGGCCTCGAAAACATCAAGCCGCGCGAAAAGAAGATCGCCAAGATCACCTATGCCGACGGCACGGTGAAGGACGTTCCGCTGGTGTCGCGCGTCGACACGCTGGACGAGGTTGTCTACCTCAACAATGGCGGCATCCTGCAGACGGTTCTGCGCGATCTCGCAGCCTGATTTTTAAGATACTTGACTGATAATGACCGCCGGAGAGCAATTTCCGGCGGTTTTTCTTTGCGCAAAACAGGTCGGTATCACCGCTCACGCCGATGTGTTTCAGCAGCCTGCGGCCTGGGGCTTCGTCTCACCCGTTCGTGACTTTGCGTTTGGAGCCGGAAGGATTATTCGTACGTTCATATCTCAGAGCCGGCGGTCAGGATTGCCGGCACTGAAAAAGAGGTGCTGGTGAATGTCCCCGCGTTTTATGATCCCGCTGATCGTCGGGCTTGCTTATGCAGGTCCTCTCATGGCTGAAGACGGCGCGCCGAAAGGCGTCGTCGAACTGTTCACGGCGCAGGGCTGCGCCTCCTGTCCGCCTGCCGATGCCGCATTCCGCAAGCTCGTCAGCCAGGGCAACGTCATCGCGCTCGCCTATCACGTCGACTATTGGAATTATCTCGGTTGGGCCGACACGCTGAGCTCGAAGGAAAATACCGAGCGCCAGTACGGCTATGCCCGTATGATGGGGCGCAGCAACGTCTATACGCCCCAGGCCATCGTCAATGGCCGGGACCATCTCGCAGGTGCCGATCTTGCCGGTATCAACGGTAAGATAAATGGCTACGCCAACGACGGCAAAGGCCTGACCGTTCCTGTCAGTGCCCACATGCGTGGTGACGAAATGGAGATCAAGCTGGGTGCTGGCCAAGGCAAGGCCAATGTCGTCATGGTCTATTTCGACAAGGAAAAAACGATCGACGTCGAGAAGGGCGAAAACAGCGGCCAGAAGATCTCGTACCTCCACAGTGTCACCGACGTGGAGACGGTCGGCATGTGGGATGGCAAGGCGACGACGCTCACTCTGCCGGCGAGCGTCATGGAAAAACCGGATCTCGAGGGATCAGCGATTCTCTTGCAGTCTGTGACTGACAACGGCGATCCGGGAGCGATCCTCGGCGCGACGGTCGTCATGGCAGGAAAAAATATATAAGGATTTCATTCGCTTGCGGATGAAAGTTAGGCGGCCCGGCAAAGCGTATTCGGGGCTGGGGTTAAGGTCGATACGCTCCGCCGGGCCCTTTGGCGCGCTGGCGCCAAACTGGAGCCTATAGTTCTCTTGCAAATGAGGCGCTGTTTTGTCTGAATTGCGGCACCGCCGAGAAAGCCGGTTTCGTCCCCAGTGTGATAGTCGGCGCCCTTGCAATTTGTCGTGGCTCGGGCAAACTGTCACTCTCCTGTCACACGTGGAGGTCTTGGGAGTCTGATGACAGATACGCCGGATTTGCGACACGGCGAAAGCCGCTCCGTCGACAATAGCTCTTCAACCGTCGTTGATCTCAAGGAATACAGACAAAACAAGGACCCGATGCCGGTGACATTTCACCGGCGGGAACTCGACCAGATTCTGTGGATCTACGGCCGCATGGTCGGCGAGGGCGAGTGGAAAGACTACGCGATCGACCATACCAGGGAGAAGGCGGTATTCTCCGTCTTCAAGCGTTCAGGCGAAATGCCGCTATTCCGCATCGAGAAGAACCCGAAGCTTGCCGCCAAGCAGGGCGCCTATTCGGTGGTAAACTTCAACGGCGTGATCCTGAAACGCGGCCACGAACTTGGGCCTGTTCTGAAGGTTTTCGACAAGTCGCTGAAGCTCGTCGACAAATAGGCCATATCATCCCTTGAACAGGGTGCCTGGATAGGCCTCGGGATCGGGATGGGTTTCTGTTGCTTCGCCAAGCCTGCGCTGCATCAGCATCGTATCCAGCCAACGGCCGTGCTTGTAGCCGGCACCTTTCATCAGACCGATCTCTTCGAAACCCAGCGACCGGTGAAGCGCGATCGATGCCGGGCTCGCGCCGCCGATGACGGCGGTCATCTGGCGGAAGCCAGAGACGGTGCAGCGTGAAATCAGCTCTCCGAGGAGCAACTTGCCGATGCCCTTTCCGCGCGCCTCCGTGCCGAGATAAATCGAATCCTCGACCAGCCAGCGATAGGCCGGACGGGTGCGGAATGCCGATGCATAGGCATAACCGAGCAGCGTGCCGTCCTCGGCCGTTGCGGCAATATAAGGATAGGACTGCTCCCTGATAGCGCAGTAGCGTGCCGTCATTTCCGCTTCGGTCGGCGGCACGATCTCGTAGCTCGACGTGCCGTTCAGTACGGACTCGCGATAGATTTCGGTAATGACAGGAAGATCGGAGGGAAGAGCGTCGCGCAGGAGAGGGGGCATTTCGGATCGATCGGCACGGTTGGATGACAGCCCACGTTGAAGCATTCCAGCGAGGTGCCCGCAACAAAAAAGGCGGCCGAAGCCGCCTTTTCGTGTTTCAGTCCAGCCTGCTTACTTGCGGTTGCCCATGAACTGCAGCAGGAACATGAAGAGGTTGATGAAGTCGAGGTAGAGCGTGAGGGCGCCCATGATGGCCTTGCGACCAGCGACGTCATAACCGTCTGCTTCATAATACATTTCCTTGATCCGCTGGGTATCGTAGGCGGTGAGGCCTGCGAAGATCAGCACGCCGATCACGGAGATTGCGAACTGCAGGGCCGACGAAGCCAGGAAGATGTTGACCAGCGAAGCGATGATCAGGCCGAAGAGACCCATGATCAGGAACGAGCCCATCGCCGACAGGTCACGCTTGGTCGTGTAGCCGTAGAGCGACAGCGCACCGAAGGAGGCCGCGGTCACGAAGAAGGTCTGCGTGATGCTCGACTGCGTGTAGATCAGGAAGATCGACGACAGCGACAGACCGACCAGTGCAGCATAGACCCAGAAGGTTGTCTGAGCCGCAGCCACGCTCATGCGGTTAATGCGGAAGCTCAGGAAGAAGACCGCCGCAAGAGGCGCAAGAATCACGACCCAGCGCAGGGGCGACTGGTACAGGACCTGGCCGAACTGGGTGAGCTGGCCGTCCTGGACGGCGAAGGTGAAGGCGAAATAGGCGGCCAAACCAGTGATCGCCAGACCCAGCGCCATCAGGTTGTAGACCTTGAGCATATAAGCGCGGAGGCCTTGATCAATCACTTCGCCGGTTTGTGCACGGCTTTGGTAGTTACGAAGATCAGCCATAATTTCCTCTTACAAGCTCCGATGGAAATACGGTGTCGGGTTTACGACCCGGGCGCCGCTGCGGAGCTTCCAGCATGCCTGCTGACAATATGAGGCTTTCGCCCTTTTCAAACAAGGCCTTTGCAATCTGCCGTTCGGTTAAATCGCCGTAAGGTGAAGGGATTTGGGCCCCTTGTCCGTCACAGCTCGCGCAAAACGGGTGCTGCCTTCTGTCCAAGGATGCGCCAGGTGCCGATCAGGCCGATGCCGACGGTCAATACAAGGGCGGTGACAAGCGTGAGACCCGCGACATCAGGCATGAAGCTGGAGGGCAGGCGCATGATGCGACTGACGATGAACCAGGCAGCAACGCCACCGGCAAAGAGCGCGAAAATCGCAGTGGCCACACCAAGGATGAGATATTCGTAGCTGAAGGCACGGATCAGCATGGCTCTCGTCGCGCCAAGCGTTTTCAGCACGACAGCATCATGAGTGCGCGCTCGATTTCCGGCAGCAAGTGCGCCGGCCAGCACGAGAACGGAGGCGATGAGTGCAACGGATGCTGCAGCGCGGATGGCGGTCGCAAGCTCGCCGACCAACTGGTTGACGATATCGATCGCGTCCTTGACACGCACGCTGGTGATGGTCGGATAGGCATTGGTCACGGATTTCAGGATCGCGGCGTCCTCCGCCTCGGTCGAGGCAGGGTCGGTCAGTGTCGCCAGCCACGCATGCGGAGCACCACGGAAGGTGTTCGGCGAGAAGACCATGACGAAGTTGATCGACAGCGATTCCCACTCGACCCGCCGCAGATTGGCGATCTTGGCCGTGATGTTGCGGCCGAGGACGTTGACAGTCACGGTATCGCCGACCTTGAGGCCGAGTTCATGCGCCTCTTCCGCGGAAAAGGAAACGAGCGGCTCGCCGCTGTAATCCTTTGCCCACCATTGACCTTCGACAAGTGTCGAATTTTCCGGCGCGCTTTCCTCGTAGGTGATGCCGCGGTCGCCGTTGAGCACCCAGCGGCCAGCCGCCGGAACATTCATCTTGGTCACGTCCTGGCCGTTAAAGGCGATGATGCGGCCGCGCAGCATCGGCACTTCCACCAGTTTGCCATTTGGTGACCGGGTGTGGATCAGGTCGCGAAAGGTATCGAGTTCGGCGCCCTGGATATCAACGAAGAAGAAATTCGGCGCGCCTTCGTTCATACGGCCGGTCAATTGCTGGCGCAGATTGCCGTCGATCAACGTCAGCGTCACGAGCAGCGCAAGGCCGAGACCGAGCGAGAGAACGACGGAGGGCGTCAGTGCTCCGGGGCGATGGATGTTGCCGATCGCAAGCCGCAGCGCCGGCGAGTTGACGCGCGGGCTTCTACGCGCCACCCAGGCGATCAAAGCCGCGACCAGCCGCAGGATGACGAAGGCGAAAATGATGGCGCCGACAAAAACCACAGCGATGAAGCGATCATAGGCGGTAAAGATGGCAAGGCCTGCGAGTGCTGCCATGAAGAGCACGGCCAGCAGCACATAGGGCCAGGAGGGCAAGCGACGTGCTTCGAACCCCTGTTCGCGGAAGAGTGCGGTTGCCGGCACCTCGCGTGCATGGCCGAGCGGCAGGATGGCAAAGGCAAGCGTCGTGAGCATGCCGAACAGGGCCGCAAGAAGCAGAGCGCCGGGATAGAGCGTCGGATCGGTGGAAACCGGCAGGAACTGGGCAAGGAACTGCGCAGCCAGCATTGGTGACAATGCGCCGAACACGAGACCGATCAGGATGCCGGCTGCCGCGATAATGCCGATCTGGAAGAGATAGATCCAGACCACGACGGCGGCGGGCGCGCCCAGGCATTTGAAGGTAGCGATCGTCGTCCGTTTGGCATCAAGGAAGGCGCGAACCGCGTTGGCGACGCCGACACCGCCGACGATCAATGCGGTGAGGCCGACCAGCGTGAGGAACTGCGAGAAGCGGGTGATGTTTTCCGTCAGTGACGGGGCGGCGCGATCGCTGGTCCGGATCGACCAGCCGGCTGACGGGAATTCCCTGGTGGCGCGCGCCTGGATGCCGCTCATCGTGCTGCGGTCTTCCAGCTTGATCTTGTAAACATGTTCCACAAGGCTGCCCGTCTGGATCAGGCCCGACGCCTGCAGTGCGTTTCGGCTGATGAGCATGCGAGGGGCGAAGCCGAAACCTTCCGAAAGCGCATCGGGCTCGGTCTTGACCGTGCCTGTGATGCTGAGCTTGACGTTGCCGAGCAGTAGTTCGTCGCCGATCTGCAATCCCAACCGCTCCAGCAACAGCGGGGCAACGACCGCGCCGTATGTGCCGCCTTCTCCTGACAGCAGGGAGGAGAGCGGATAATTCGGCTGCGCTTCAAAAGTGCCGTAGAGCGGATAGGCGCCGTCGACGGCCTTCACCTCGACCAGCGCCTGATCCGAACCGTCGGGCTTGCGGGCCATTGAACGCAGACCGGTGGAAACGGAGACCTCGCCGAGGCCGCGGAGGAAATTCATTTCCTCCGGCGTCGCTTCGCGGTTGTTGAGTTCGAAGCGGACATCACCTGCCAGAAGCTCCTGCCCCTGCGAGGCTATCGTATCGGTGATCGATTGCGAGACCGAGTTGACGGCAGCGATTGCGGCGGTGCCGAGTGCGATGCAGGCGAGGAAGATGTAGAAACCCTTCAGGCCGCCGCGCAGCTCGCGCAGGGCCAGACGGAAGGCGAGCGAGATATGCGGCGTGACGATCGTCATGCAATCGCCGCCTCGGACTGGCGGACGGCGCTGTCGCCTTCGATGCGTCCGGAGCGGACGCGGATCTGGCGCGAGCAGCGATTGGCGAGACCAATATCGTGGGTGACGAGCAGCAAGGTCATGCCGCGTTCGGCCTGTTTGGAAAACAGGAGATCAGCGATCTGCCGTCCGGTATCGGTATCGAGATTGCCGGTTGGTTCGTCGGCGATCAGCAGGGCAGGTGACGGCGCGAGCGCACGGGCGATTGCAACACGCTGCTGTTCACCGCCGGAGAGCTGACCAGGATAGTGGTTCAGACGTTCGGCGAGCCCCACGGATGCCAACTCACGGCGAGCGATCTCGAAGGGATTGGGTACATTGGCGAGCTCGAGGGGGACCGCGACATTTTCCAGCGCCGTCATATTGGCGATCAGATGGAAGGACTGGAAGACGATGCCGATGTTGCGGCCGCGGAAATCGGCGACCTGATCCTCGCTCAGCGCGTGCAGGGGCGTATCGTTGATATTGATTTCGCCGCTGTCGAGTTTCTCAAGGCCTGCAAGCACCATCAGCAGCGTGGACTTGCCGGAGCCCGAGGGGCCGACGATACCGACGGATTCGCCGGCGCTGATCTCCAGATCGATGCCTTTCAGCACATGCACGGAGGCAGCAGCATTACCGAGCGTCAAATCGGCGTGTTTCAGATCGATGATGGTTTTGGCCAACAGAAATCGCCCTATATAAGTTCCGTAACCGAATGGCCGCATAACGGCACCTAGCCAATCTAGGGAAAGCATTATGAGATTTAAAGTTGCCGCCCTTCACTTCGCTGTCATCGTCTTCTCCCTGATTTTCTCGACGGTTGCGCAAGCACGCACGATCAATCTGGTCGGTTTCGGCGACAGCCTGATGGCGGGCTACCAGCTGCCGCCGGGCGACGGCTTTCCTGAAAAGCTGCAGGCGGCTCTGAAGGCCAAGGGGATCGACGTTTCGATCACCAATGCCGGCGTCTCCGGCGACACAACCACGGGCGGGCTTGCGCGAATCG
Organism: Sinorhizobium sp. B11; assembly: GCA_039725955.1. NCBI lineage: Bacteria > Pseudomonadati > Pseudomonadota > Alphaproteobacteria > Hyphomicrobiales > Rhizobiaceae > Sinorhizobium > Sinorhizobium sp. B11. The sequence continues at coordinate 4,332,825 of CP091034.1, read as the reverse complement.
ATTGGTCCATTCCTGACGGAACCGATGGGGTGATTCTCGAACTCGGGGCCAATGATGCGCTTCGCGGCATCCCGCCGGATCAGAGTGAAAAGAACCTCGACCAGATGATAAGCCGGTTAAAAGAGCGCGGCATTGCTGTATTGCTCGCCGGCATGATGGCCCCGCCGAACATGGGTGCGGACTATGCCGAACGCTTCAACCCGATCTACCAGAAACTTGCGGAAAAACATGGGGTTGAACTCTATCCATTTTTTCTCGACGGCGTGGTCCTGGATGCTGGCCTGAAACTCGACGATGGCATGCATCCAAACGCCAAGGGGGTGGACGTGATGGTGGAAAAGATGGAACCAGCTGTCACGAAATTCGTTGGAACGATTTCTTCTGTGAAGAAATAGGGGCTTGCACAGGTTTGTAATGCGTGATTCCGTGTGAGCACCTGCAAAAGATTCGGGGAGTGCTCGTTATGCCGAGACTATTTACCGCCCTCGAAATTCCGCGCAATGCGGCGATGAGCCTGTCATTGTTGCGCGGTGGTCTTCCCGGAGCTCGATGGATCGATGTGGAGAATTACCACATCACACTTCGCTTCATCGGCGATGTCGACGGACGCACGGCAGACGAAATCGTCGAGCGCCTCGATCGTATCGACCGGCCGGAATTCCAGCTCCGGCTTGAGGGCATCGGCTCCTTCGGCTCCAAAAAACCCCACTCGATCTGGGCGGGAGTTTCTCCTTCGCCGGAAATGTACGCCCTGCAGGGCGAGATCGAGCGGATTTGCCAGCGAATCGGCCTGCCGCCGGACCCGCGCAAGTTCACGCCGCATGTCACCCTTGCCAGGCTGAAATATTCCCGTGTCGATGATGTCGTCCAGTACCTCGCCGGCCGCGGCAACTTCCAGACCTCGACCTTCACCGTACCGCGCTTCGTGCTTCTGTCGTCGCGCGAATCGGTTGGCGGCGGACCCTACCTCACCGAGGAGGTGTTCCCACTCCACGAACCGCTGATGGCACCGAGCCTCTCGACCAGCGTGCTGCAGCCATTGAAGAGCCTGGCGTAAACGAACTCGAAGTCTTCCCGGTCGCCATAATAGGGATCGGGAATATCTTCCCCGGTGTTGAGCGCGAAATCGCCGAAAAGGTGGATATTTTCCCGGTCGGGGAAACGCCGGTGCAGTTCAGAGACATTCGACCGGTCCATGGCGAGGATCAGATCGAAACCGTCAAAATCCTCGAGCAATATCTTGCGGGCGCGTTGCCCCGAAATGTCGATGCCATGTGCGCTTGCGGTGGCGATCGAGCGTCGGTCGGGAAGTTCTCCCTGATGCCAGCCGCCGAGGCCGGCGGAATCAATGCGGAATGCATCGCCAAGGCCTGCCTCATCCGCGATATGGCTGAATATTCCCTCGGCAAGCGGAGAGCGGCAGATATTGCCCATGCAAACAAAGAGGATGCTGATACGTTTCATCTGAGAACCTGGCGAAGGATGGAAGGAGCATGGCATGAAAAAGGAAAAGCTGGAAAGACCGGTGATCAGCCAATTGCTTGGCGAGCTCAAGGGCTGGACACTCGATGATGCGGCGGGCTCGATTTCGAAGACGTTCAAATTCGGCAGCTTCGTCGAAGCTTTTGGCTTCATGGCCGAATCGGCACTTGCTGCGGAAAAACTCAACCATCATCCGGAATGGTTCAACGTTTATTCCCGAGTCGAGGTCAAGCTCAACACGCATGATGCCGGCGGTCTGACTGAGCTGGATTTCAAGCTTGCAAAGGCCATGGACAAGGCTGCAGCGCCGCGAGTTGATTGAAACGGTTTCGGTCGTCACCATATGTTCGGAGCGACCACAAGGGATATCGGGATGGACGAGGTCAAATACGGAGAAATCCTGTTGCCGGGCGACGAGGATACGCAGAACCGTCGTGAAAAGACGGTGCGGCAGAAATTCTGGCCGACCTTTCGCCGTGCCGTACGTCAAATTCCATTCTCACGCGATGTGGTTGCCGGTTTCTATTGCGCGCTTGATCCGCAGACGCCAACCAGGGTGCGCGGCGTTCTCCTGGCAGCGCTTGCCTATTTCGTCATGCCGGTCGATATCATCCCCGATATCTTCGCCGTAATCGGCTTTTCGGATGATGTCGCCGTCCTGTCGGCAGCCTTTGCCATGGTGAGGGGCAATATCCGGCCAAGCCATTACGAGGCGGCCGATCGCGTTCTCGCCGACCGTTCCGAAGACGGGATGAAGACGATTTAAATCGCGTCCCGATTTTTCAGATGCGCCTGCTCCGCCGGACCTTTGTTTTGACGCCTGTCGTCATCGCAAACCGCCGCACGCTTCAGACCTCTTCCCGCTCCAGCAGGTTTCTCAGCTTGCCGAAGGCGAGCCTGATGCGCGATTTTACCGTGCCGAGTGGCAGGCCGGTCGCGTCAGCGATTTGCGAATGCGACTGGCCGAGAAAGAAGGCAGCCTGGAGAAGTGCCCGCTGCTCCTCGGGCAATTGACTGACGGCGTCGCGCACCTGCGCATCGCGATCGTCATTGGCGATGATTTCGTCGGCACGCATTTCCTCCGGCGGCTGCAGCGTCGGATCCTCGCCATCGAGAACACGAACCCGGGCGCGGCGCTGCTGATCGATGCGGCGGTTCCGCGCGATGCGGAAAAAGCCAGGTCGAAAGCGAGGAGCGGCTGGGATCGTAGAGAGCGGCCTTGTGCCAGAGAACGATCATGATCTCCTGAACCAGTTCCTCGGCCTCGCCTGATGTCATCTTCTGGCGCATCAGCCATGATTTCAGGCGCGGTGCGAAATAGTCGAACAGAACGGAGAATGCGGACTCGTCGCGCTGATCGGCAACGGCCTTTGCGAGGGCAGCGAAACGCTGTCTTTCCTCGGCATCCATATCCCCTCACGCACTCCCTAAGACACAGATTTCGTCCTGAATTTCCACACCTTAATGAGGTACAACGGATTTGAGAAAGGTCAAACTCTTGCCTGAATCTTTGTGTCTTAAATTCACCCGAACCGATGGCTCAGCCCATCACGACAGAGCGTGACACAGGCGCCGCTGTCGGGTTCAGACGTTAACGGTCGGGCGAAAATGAAACAGGCAGATACAATTCGCAGCCATTGTTGACCATTTGGTAACCTGAATTAAGTCAAAATAAAGCAGATCGTGATTATGCGCCGCCCGCAATGATCGCTTCGGGCCTTGAACCGCAAGAACCGGCAGGAATTCCATGTTCGTAAAAAGTATCGTATCCGCTTTCGCCCTCACAGTTGCTATGACCGGAGTGGCGGCAGCGCAGCAGGCGGCAGCAGCACCGACCCGCATCCAGCAGTTCCAGGCATGGGGCGCCTATTCCTACAAGTCCGGTGCATCCACCGTCTGCTACGTGCTTTCGGTACCGACTGCAAAGCAGCCGGCAAGCGTCGACCACGGCGACAATTTCTTCATCGTGTCGCAGCGCCCGGGCCAGAACATCTCCTATGAGCCGCAGGCTATGATGGGCTATTCACTGCAGGAAAACTCCAAGGTGAATGTTGTCATCGACAACAAGACCTTCGTGATGTTCACCAAGGACAAGGCTGCATGGGTCGAGAACGCCGCGCAGGAGCCGGCGCTCGTTGCAGCCATGAAGACGGGCCATTCGATGACCGTCAACGCTGTCTCGCGCAAGGGCACCGGCACGTCCTACAGCTATTCGCTCTCTGGTATTTCGGCTGCACTGAAGCAGATCGAAAGCTGCAAGTAAGTTCGATTGCTTGAGGCAATGTTTCGAAGGCCGGCCTTGTGCCGGCCTTCGTCGTTTCCATCTATAGGGACGCTTCCACCTCTCGTGACGCGGGTCTAGTGACGTGGAGGCAAAATGATGCTAAAGCGGCGCGCAACTGCGGAAGGATGGCGAATTCATCGCCGCTCCGCCCATTCATTTCTGCAATCATGCGTCAACGGCCCCGCAAGTCTTCCGGCTTTCCGGGATGGTTGCCATGTTGAGTTCGGGATTAGAAGATTATGTCCGTTATGGATGCGATGACCGTTGCCAAGCCCGCCGGGCGGGCGCCTCTCGGTACTGAGCTTTCGCCAAAACCCTCGCTGATCGGATTGACGCGCGAGGAAATGGGTGCGGCGCTGCGCGAAAAAGGTGTGCCGGACAAGCAGATCAAGATGCGCGTGTCGCAGCTCTGGAACTGGATCTATGTGCGCGGCGTCTCCGATTTCGACCACATGACGAATGTCGCCAAGGACATGCGCGAGATGCTGAAGCAGCATTTCACCATCGCCCGGCCCGAAATTGTCGAAGAGCAGATTTCCAATGACGGCACGCGCAAGTGGCTGTTGCGTTTTCCGCCGCGGGGTGCCGGTCGTCCGGTCGAGATCGAGGCTGTCTACATCCCCGAGGAAGGGCGCGGCACGCTCTGCATTTCCAGCCAGGTCGGCTGCACGCTCACCTGTTCCTTCTGTCACACCGGCACGCAGCGGCTGGTGCGCAACCTGACGGCCGAGGAAATCCTCTCCCAGCTTCTGCTCGCCCGCGACCGGCTCGGCGATTTCCCTGACCGCGACGTGCCTGTCGGCGCCATGGTACCGTCGGAAGGCCGCAAGGTCAGCAATATCGTGATGATGGGCATGGGCGAGCCGCTCTATAATTTCGATGCCGTCAAACAGGCGCTGCTGATCGCTACCGACGGTGATGGTCTTTCACTGTCCAAGCGCCGCGTAACGCTTTCCACGTCTGGTGTCGTGCCCGAGATCCTGCGCACCGGAGAAGAAATCGGTGTGATGCTGGCGATCTCGCTGCATGCGGTGCGTGACGACCTGCGCGACATTCTCGTGCCGATCAACAAGAAGTATCCGCTGAAGGAGCTGATCGAAGCCTGCAGGAACTATCCCGGTCTTTCGAATGCGCGGCGCATTACGTTCGAATATGTGATGCTGAAGGACGTCAACGACAGCCTGGAAGACGCCAAGGGGCTGATCCAGCTCCTGAAGGGCGTGCCGGCGAAGATCAACCTCATCCCCTTCAACCCCTGGCCGGGCACGAACTATCAGTGTTCCGACTGGGCGCAGATCGAGAAATTTGCCGATTTCATCAATTCGGCGGGTTACGCTTCGCCGATCCGCACGCCACGCGGCCGCGATATTCTCGCCGCCTGCGGTCAGCTGAAGTCGGAATCCGAACGCATGCGCAAGACCGAGCGTCTTGCCTTCGAAGCCATGATGATCGCCAACCACGGCGCAGACGACTGATCAGCAAGTTTGATCGTCGCAACAAATCTCCGCGATTGATTAACGGGGGCGCTTTTTCTAAAAGTGCCCCCAAAATCACTCTGGAGGACACCCCATGCGTTCAATTCTTCTGGCCTGTGCTGCAACTTTGGCCCTTACACTGCCGGTCAAGGCCGCTGACGTCACGGTTGCCGTCACCGCAATCGTCGAACATCCGGCGCTCGATGCCGCGCGTAAAGGCGTGCTCGATGCGCTGACTGCTGCCGGCTATAAGGAAGGCGAAAACCTCAAGTTCGTCTTCGAATCCGCGCAGGGCAATCCGGCAACGGCAGCCCAGATCGCCCGCCAGTTTGCCGGTGACGAACCCAACGTCATCGTGCCGATCTCCACGCCGTCGGCCCAGGCCGTCGTTTCCTCGACGCGCGATATCCCTGTCGTCTTCACGGCCGTTTCCGACCCGCTCGGCGCGCAGCTCGTCAAGAACATGGACAAGCCGGGCGGCAACGTGACGGGCCTTTCCGATATGTCGCCGGTCGGCGAACACATCGCGCTCATCAAGGAAATCCTGCCTAATGTGAAGACAATCGGCTACCTCTACAATTCCGGCGAGGCCAACTCGGTCTCGCTTCTGGCGGCACTGAAGGCTGAAGCCGAGAAGGCCGGCATCACCGTTGTTGAATCGGCCGCGACGAAGTCCGCCGAAGTGCAGGGCGCTGCCCGCGCGCTCGTCGGCCGCGCCGATGCGATCTACATCCCAACCGACAACACGATCATCTCGGCGCTGGAAGGTGCGGTTGCCGTTGCAGAAGAAAGCAAGCTGCCGCTCTTCACCGCCGATACGGATTCCGTTTCTCGCGGCTCGATCGCAGCGCTTGGCTTCAATTACTATGATGTCGGCAAGCAGACCGGCGAGATCGTCGTTCGCGTGCTGAAGGGTGAAAATCCCGGTGATATCGCGGTGAAGACCGCGGCCGGCAGCGATCTCGTCATCAACAAGGCAGCTGCGGCCAAAATGGGTGTCACTCTGCCGGAAAGCGTTGTCTCGCGCGCCAACAAAGTCATCGAATAATCGACTGTCGTTCCAAGGTCTTAGCTACGATCAGCCGCTCCCGTTTGCACGGGGGCGGCTGAATATATTAAAAGGCTCCCGTTTCGCGACGGGCGGAACGGAAACAAAAGGGGCTGAAAGCCTTGAGCCAAATTGCATTCTGGGGGGCCGTCGAGCTCGGTCTGGTTTATTCCTTCGTCGCGCTCGGCGTCTATCTTGCGTTCCGCGTTCTCGATTTTCCGGATCTGACGGTGGACGGTTCGTTCCCGCTCGGTGCAGCCGTGACTGCGGTGCTGATAATCGCCGGCGTCAATGCGTGGCTCGCAGCACTGATCGCGATGGCAGCGGGGGCCGGAGCCGGAATGGTGACGGCGCTCCTCAACGTGCGCTTCAAGATCCTCAACCTGCTCGCCTCGATCCTGACGATGATCGCGCTCTTTTCGGTCAATCTACGCGTCATGGGCAAGCCGAATGTCGCGCTCATCAATGCCGATACGATGATCAGTCCCTTCTTCGGGCATGGGCTCAGGGATTTCTACGTTCGGCCGCTCTTCGTCGGCACTCTCGTCGTTATCGCCGTCATCGTCGTCTGGCGCTTCCTTGAAAGCGATGCAGGGCTTGCGATGCGTGCCACGGGCGCCAATGCCCGCATGGCCCGTGCCCAGGGTGTTGATACCAGCCGGCAGATCTATCTGGGCATGGCGATTTCCAATGCGCTGGTGGCGCTTGGCGGCGCGCTCTTTGCGCAGACCAACGGGTTTGCGGACGTCACCTCGGGTGTCGGCACCATCGTCGTCGGCCTTGCTGCAGTCATTATCGGCGAGACGCTGCTTGGGCGGCGGGGGCTGCTGATTGCGCTTATCGGATGCGTGTTCGGCTCGATCATATACCGCATCGCCATCCAGCTTGCGCTGTCGAGCGACGTCATCGGCCTGCAGGCCTCCGACCTCAATTTCGTGACGGCGGTTCTCGTGACTGTCGCGCTCATTCTTCCCCGCCTTCGCGGAGGTGCCGCATCATGATCAGCGTCAAGGACATCAAGGTTGTTTTCGGGCGTGGCACGCCGCTGCAGAAACAGGCGCTGAACGGTGTCAGCCTGACAATCGAGGAAGGCTCTTTCGTCACCGTCATCGGCTCCAATGGCGCCGGCAAATCGACACTGCTCGGCGTGCTCGCCGGTGATGTCATGCCGAGTGAAGGCTCGGTTCTGATCGGCAAGACCGACGTGACGCGCAAGTCTACATCGGCCCGCGCCGGTCTGGTGGCGCGCGTTTTCCAGGATCCATTGACCGGAAGCTGCGGCGCGTTGTCGATCGAGGAGAACCTTGCTCTGGCCGCCCGGCGTGGTGAAAAGCGCGGGCTTGGCGCAGCTCTCGGTGGAAGCCGCCGCGACTATTTCAAGGAGCGGATCGCCGAGCTTAATCTTGGGCTGGAAAACCGGCTGAAAGACCGTATGGACCTGCTGTCCGGCGGTCAGCGGCAGGCCGTTTCGCTCGTCATGGCGACGCTTGCCGGCTCCGAAGTGCTGTTGCTCGACGAGCATACGGCAGCGCTCGATCCCGGTATGGCCGAGTTCGTCATGAACCTGACGCAGAAGATCGTTTCCGAACGCAAGCTGACGACCATGATGGTGACGCATTCCATGCGTCAGGCGCTGGACTACGGCCACCGCACGATCATGCTGCATGGCGGCGAGATCGTGCTCGACGTGGCTGGGGACAACAGGAAGAACCTGCAGGTCGAAGATCTGATCGCCATGTTCCGCAAGATGCGTGGCCAGACGCTCGACGACGATGCGCTGCTGATCGGTTAGGCCGACAGCGTGCTGATCGGCTAAGGTGACAGCGTGCTGATCGGCTGATCAGCGCGCCTGTGTGAGCAGGATCTTGGCGGCGAAGACCGATAAGACGCCAGCGAAGGTATAATCCATGCCGCGCAGCACCTTCCTGTTGCTCTGCAGCCAGCTCGACAGCCAGTCGGCGGCCATGACGACCGCCGCGTTAACCGGCATTCCGACCAGGATGAAGCAGAAGCCGAGGAAGAGCAGCTTGTGCGTCACGGCGGGATCACTCGCATCGACGAACTGCGGCAGGAAGGTCATGAAGAAGATGATGACCTTCGGGTTCAGCAGGTTGACCCAGAAGCCCGAGGAAATGTTCGAAAGGATCGTGCCCCTTGGGCCTTCAACCTTAGCGACCGTCAGCTTCGAGCCGTAGCGGATTGCCTGCATTGCCAGCCAGAAGAGATAGGCGGCGCCGCCGGTCTTCAGGATCAGGAAAGCGGTCGGAGAAGCGGTGATCAAAGCCGATATGCCGAAGGCGACCAGCATCGTGTGGACGACGATGCCGAGGCTGGTGCCAAGAACAACGAAAAGGGCTGCCTTCTTGCCCTGTGCCAGCGCACGGCTGATCGACAAAGTCATGTCAGGGCCGGGGGTTGCCGCAAGCAACAAAGTGGCGGCGGCGAAGGCAATAAGCGTCGGAAGGCTTGGCAGGAACTCCATGGTATACTCTGAAAGCCGGAGAAAGATCCGACGATCTCCTACGCGGCTTTCAGAAATTTACCAATCAAACCTTGTGATGGCACCGATTACTTCTGTTCGAGATAGGCCTTGAATTTGTCAGCGTAATCCTTGTGCCAGCGTGACAGCGGCGGGCGGTTCTCGATGATATCGCCCATCGCCCAGGCCATGCGGCGTTCATCGACAGGACGGGTTACGTCGTTATCGGGGCATAGGATGTAGAAATCGCCGCGCTCCAGGCTTTCGACCATGAAATCGACCGTCTGCTCCGGCGTCCAGGCCGCGGCAGGCTTTTCCTGGCGATCGCCTTTGGTGAGGCCGGTAAAGACGAAGCCGGGGATCAGCAGATGCGCTGAAATTCCCGCACCTTCGGTATTGCGCAGCTCATGCTCGAGCGCTTCAGTGAAGACCTTCACACCGGCCTTGGAAACATTATAGGCGGGGTTGCCAGGCGGGGTGGTGATGCCCTGCTTGGAGCCGGTATTGATGATCAGGCCGGGTTCGTTATGGGCTATCATCCCCGGGCCGAATGCCCTGACGCCGTTGACGACGCCGAGAAGATTGACGGCAAGAATATTGTCCCAGCCGGCCTGCGGACTGAAGATCGAGGTTTCCGGGCCAATGCCGGCATTGTTCATCAACACATGCACGCGGCCGAAGCGTTGGATGACAGCGCGCTCGAGGGCTTCGATCTGCTCCTTCTGCGAGACGTCGGTCTCGACAGCCATCACATGTTCCTGGCCCGCGATCGCCTCCAGTTCGGCGCGGGCGCTGGCGAGCCTGTCGCCACCGAGATCGGCGATCACGACGCTCATGCCGGCCCTGGCGAAATATTTTGCGGCGGCAAGGCCGATGCCGGATGCGCCGCCGGTGATGACGGCAACATTGGATTGTTTGAAAATGTCTTGAATATTCGTCACGGGACTGGCCTCTCCTCGGAGCATTGTTCGGACGGTGCCGAATATGGGCTCTGCTTTTGCGCTGTCAAACCTTATCGGGGTACCGCTGGCGCCTCGTTGCCCTTGCGTCACGCGCCAATCTCGCTAAAAGTGCCGCGATACCGGGCTCTGCGGGTGTGCCGCGGCCTTCATGCAACGGACCTCATCATCATGGCATCATACAAAGACGTGAAGAAAGTCGTGCTCGCTTATTCGGGCGGTCTCGATACCTCGATCATCCTGAAGTGGCTGCAGACCGAACTTGGCGCTGAAGTCGTCACCTTCACCGCCGATCTCGGCCAGGGCGAAGAGCTGGAGCCGGCGCGCAAGAAGGCCGAGATGCTCGGCATCAAGGAGATCTATATCGAGGACGTGCGCGAAGAATTCGTGCGCGATTTCGTCTTCCCGATGTTCCGCGCCAATGCCGTCTATGAAGGTGTCTACCTGCTCGGCACGTCGATTGCCCGTCCGCTTATTTCCAAGCACCTCATCGATATCGCCCGCAAGACCGGCGCCGACGCGATCGCACATGGCGCGACCGGCAAGGGCAACGACCAGGTTCGCTTCGAGCTTTCTGCCTATGCGCTGAATCCCGACATCAAGATCATCGCGCCGTGGCGCGACTGGTCCTTCAAGAGCCGTACCGATCTGCTCGAATTCGCCGAAAAGCACCAGATTCCGGTCGCCAAGGACAAGAAGGGTGAGGCTCCCTTCTCGGTCGATGCCAACCTGCTGCACTCCTCTTCCGAAGGCAAGGTTCTGGAAGATCCGGCGCAGGAAGCGCCGGAATATGTGCATATGCGCACCATCTCCCCGGAAGCAGCGCCCGACAAGGCCACGACCATCAAGGTTGGTTTCCGCAAGGGGGATGCCGTCTCGATCAACGGTGTCGAGATGTCGCCGGCAACATTGCTCGCGACCCTCAACAATTATGGCCGCGACAATGGTATCGGTCGCCTCGATCTCGTCGAGAACCGCTTCGTCGGTATGAAGTCGCGCGGTGTCTACGAGACCCCCGGCGGCACGATCCTGCTGGCAGCGCATCGCGCGATCGAGTCGATCACGCTCGATCGTGGCGCGGCACACCTCAAGGACGAGCTGATGCCGCGTTATGCCGAGCTCATCTATTACGGCTTCTGGTTCTCGCCGGAGCGCGAAATGATGCAGGCCCTCATCGACAAGAGCCAGGAACATGTCGAAGGCGAAGTGACGCTGAAGCTCTATAAGGGCAATGTCATGGTCACCGGCCGTGAGAGCGAAAAGTCGCTCTATTCCGACAAGCTCGTCACCTTCGAAGACGATCAGGGCGCCTACGACCAGAAGGATGCCGCCGGCTTCATCAAGCTCAATGCGCTGCGTCTTCGCACGCTCGGCAAGCGTAACCTGCAGAAGTAACGCTCGTCGGACCGATCCGAAAGAGCCCGCCGGCCTCGCCGCGCGGGCTTTTTTCTTTCACGGCTTATACACCGTAGACGAGTGTCTTGACGGGACGAGGTCATGGCATAAGCTGCACCGGTTACCATCGGAGCCTTTCCATGCCGCTTTCCCTGCTTATCGGCGCCTTTCTGGCGGCGCTTTTCTATGTGCTCATCCCCGGTCCGGCTTTTCTGCAGCTTCTCGGTATTGGCGCCGGGCAGGGTCGCAAGGCGGGCGCCTTCTTCATGATGGGCCATCTTGTTGGCGATCTCGTCTGGTCGGGTCTGGCGCTGGTTGCGATCGTCGGTGCCAAGACGATCGGCACGTTCGTTTTCGACCTGCTGGGGCTTGCCTGCGGCTTCTATCTCGCTTGGATCGGCTGGAGCGCCGTCAATGCGAAGCCGAAGGCCGAGGGACAGGCGCTGCTCGTCGTGGAGCGGCCGTTCCGCCGCGGACTGATTTTCGGGGTCACCAACCCGAAGGGCTATCCGGTGGCGCTCGCCACGTTCACGGCGCTGGTCGCAGGCTCTGCAAGTGCGCTCGACTTTCAGGCCCTGCCGATGCTGCTCAGCGTGTCCTTCGTCGGTTTCATCACGGCCGACATCATCCTGATCGGGATCATCGGTGCCGGCGTCGTACGCCGCTTCTACCGCGCCCATGAAAGGCTGATCGTACGTTGCTCGGGCGTGCTCTTCATGGGTTTCGCCGTTCAGGCCCTGTGGCATGCCACGCCTGGTCTGCTCGGTTGGCGGAAAGCCTGATCAGGTCTCGCTGGCAAGGAAGCCGACGACTGATCTCAGCGTCTGAACCTCATTCGGGTCGCCAATCGACATGGCGATCTGAAGCTGGTCCTTGTAGTAGTCCAGGAAGTTGAAACTGGTGCCGTCGGTGACATTGGACAGATCGATGACGTTGCCGAGCGGATCGATCGCGTGCATGGGCAATGGTTCGGATATTGCGGCAAAGGTACTCTGATCAATCAAGCCATTGTCAAGGCTCTGACGGGCATAGCTGCGCAATTCGCCTGCACTGACGGCCGTGAAATCGATCGCCTGGCGATTATCAAAATCTTCGATCTGGAATGAGCCTTGAGCAATGCCGTGCTTAGGCTCGATTACAATATCAGCGGTCTTCGAACTTTTTGCGTTATTGTTTGTATTATTTTTGAATAGCAAACTCTGAGAAGACCGCAGGGAAAAAATTTCCATGCGCATGTCCTCTTACTTGAAGATAAGGCGAAACTAGCGTCTCGAGCCGATTCGCGTCAATCGTTAACGATTGGTTAATTTTTATGTATCAATTCTTGCCCACAAGAATTAGCCGGGCGGACAAAAGTCACGGCCGGCCACATATCAATTCCGTGGCGACCTTCCTATATTATCGATCCACTTGCCGGCATAAAGGACTTTCATATGTCTTCTTCCACTCAATTCAATCAGGCACTTGTCAACTGGAATGGCCTTCATGGCCTGCCGCGTTTTGACGCCATTGCCGATAGCGATTTTGCCGCGGCCTTCGAGGCCGCGCTCGCCTTGCACGAAAGAGAGATCGACGCGATCGCCGGCAGCAAGGAAGAGCCGAGTTTCGACAATACAGTCGTCGCACTCGAGATTGCCGGGGATGAACTATCGCGCATTTCCTCTCTCTTCTGGAACCGGGCCGGCGCGCATACCAATGATGTCATTCAGGCGCTGGAGCGGGATATTTCGCCCAAAATGTCCCGGCATTATTCGAAGATCGGCATGAATGCCGACCTCTTCAAGCGTATCGACGCACTCTGGGAAAAGCGTGAAAGCCTTGGCTTGACGCTGGAGCAGACACGCGTGCTGGAGCGGCATTGGAAAGGCTTTGTCAAATCGGGCGCCAAGCTGCCGAAGGCAGAGCAGGAGAAACTTGCTTCGATCAACGAAAAGCTTGCCGGCCTCAGCACCGGCTTCGGCCAGAACGTGCTTGCCGACGAAAAGGGCTGGTCGCTGATCCTCTCCAGCGAAGAGGAACTTGCCGGCATTCCCGATTTCCTGCGCGACGCAATGGCAGCTGCTGCCCGCGAGCGCGGCGAGGGCGGCAAATATGCTGTAACGCTGTCACGCTCGATCATCGAGCCGTTCCTCACTTTCTCCGAGCGCCGGGACCTTCGCGAGCAGGCCTTCAAGGCCTGGGTGGCGCGTGGTGAAAATGTTGGCGAGACGGATAACCGCGGCATTATCAGAGAGACCCTTGCGTTGCGTGACGAGGTGGCGAAGCTTCTCGGCTACGCCAACTTCGCCGAGCTGAAGCTCGACAACACCATGGCGAAGACGCCAGAGGCCGTGAATGATCTGCTGCGCGCCGTCTGGGCAAGGGCGGTGAAGCGCGCTCACGAGGAAGAAGCGGATATCGCCGCGCTGATCACCGCGGAAGGCAAGAACCACGACGTCATGCCGTGGGATTGGCGTCACTATGCGGAGAAGATCCGGGCGCAGCGGTTCAATTTCTCGGAAGCGGAGCTGAAGCCCTATCTGCAGCTCGAAAAGATCATCGACGCCTGCTTCGACGTTGCTGGTCGCCTGTTCGGCATTCATGCCGTCGAGAAGAAGGGCGTTGCCGCCTATCATCCGGACGTCCGGGTCTTCGAGATTCGCGACCGGGACGACAAGCTGGTCGCGCTTTTCCTCGGCGACTATTTCGCCCGCAGCTCGAAACGTTCGGGCGCCTGGATGAGCTCCTTCCAGTCACAGCACAAGCTGACGATGAAGAACGGCCACCATGGCGAGATGCCGATCATCTACAATGTCTGCAATTTCGCAAAGCCCGCGGAAGGAAAGCCGGCGCTGCTTTCGCTCGACGACGCGCGTACGCTGTTCCATGAATTCGGCCATGCGCTGCACGGCATGCTCTCCAACGTCACCTATCCCTCTGTATCGGGAACGGGGGTCTCGCGCGATTTCGTCGAGCTTCCTTCCCAGCTCTACGAGCACTGGCTGACGGTTCCTGCCATCCTCAAGGAATATGCCGTGCATTTCGAAACCGGAGAGCCGATGCCCCAGGCGCTGCTTGACAAGGTGCTCGCTGCCCGCACCTTCAATTCCGGCTTCAACACCGTGGAGTTCACCTCTTCGGCGCTGGTCGACATGGCCTTCCATACGCGCGACAAGGTGGAGGATCCGATGGCCGTTCAGGCCGAGGTGCTCTCGGAGATCGGCATGCCGAAATCGATCGTCATGCGTCACGCCACGCCGCACTTCCAGCATATCTTCTCCGGCGGTTATTCGGCGGGCTATTATTCCTACATGTGGTCGGAAGTGCTCGATGCCGATGCCTTCGCCGCCTTCGAAGAGACGGGCGATGCCTTCAACGGCGAAATGGCCGCAAAGCTTCGGAACAATATCTACTCCACGGGCGGCTCCGTCGATCCGGAAGACGCCTACAAGGCTTTCCGCGGCAAGCTGCCGAGCCCGGACGCGATGCTGGTCAAGAAGGGCCTTGCGACCTTCGAGGAATTGACAGGCAGTGACGCTTAAGACAGTTTGATGACATAGAGCAAAGCGGCATGGTGATAGCCATGCCGCAGCTTTCGCGTGCCACCCCCTTTCGCAATCGCGAAAAAAAACGGTATGAGCGCGCCAAACATAAATGGCGCGTCCACTAAGCGTAGCGCCCCAGCCTCAGAGATTATGACAAATGGCACTTCGCAACATCGCGATCATCGCGCACGTTGACCATGGCAAAACGACCCTCGTCGACGAGCTTCTGAAACAGTCCGGTTCGTTCCGCGAGAACCAGCGCGTTGCAGAGCGCGTGATGGACTCGAACGACCTCGAAAAGGAACGCGGCATCACCATTCTCGCCAAGGCAACCTCGGTGGAATGGAAGGGTGTCCGCATCAATATCGTCGACACCCCCGGCCACGCCGACTTCGGCGGTGAGGTCGAGCGCATCCTGTCGATGGTGGATGGTGCGATCGTTTTGGTCGACTCTTCCGAAGGTCCGATGCCGCAGACGAAGTTCGTCGTCTCCAAGGCGCTGAAGGTCGGCCTTCGCCCGATCGTCGCGATCAACAAGATCGACCGTCCTGATGGCCGCCATGAAGAAGTCATCAACGAAGTCTTCGACCTCTTTGCCAATCTCGACGCGACCGACGAACAGCTCGACTTCCCGATCATGTATGGCTCGGGCCGCGACGGCTGGATGAACGTCAATCCTGAAGGCCCGAAGGACGAAGGTCTTGCGCCGCTTCTCGATCTCGTGCTCAAGCACGTTCCGGAGCCGAAGGTCGAAGAAGGCCCGTTCCGTATGATCGGAACGATCCTTGAAGCCAACCCCTTCCTCGGCCGCATCATCACCGGCCGTATCGCATCGGGCTCGATCAAGCCGAACCAGGCCGTCAAGGTTCTGGGCCAGGATGGCAAGCTGATCGAAACCGGCCGAATTTCGAAGATCCTCGCCTTCCGCGGCATCGAGCGTACCGCGATCGAAGAGGCCCATGCGGGCGATATCGTCGCGATTGCCGGCCTGTCCAAGGGTACTGTCGCTGATACGTTCTGCGATCCTGCCGTCTCAGAAGCCATGAAGGCGCAGCCGATCGATCCGCCGACCGTCACGATGTCCTTCATCGTCAACGACAGCCCGCTGGCGGGCACTGAAGGCGACAAGGTGACGAGCCGCGTCATCCGCGACCGTCTCTTCAAGGAAGCCGAAGGCAACGTCGCCCTGAAGATCGAAGAAGCCGAAGGCAAGGATTCGTTCTACGTGTCCGGCCGCGGTGAACTTCAGCTCGCCGTTCTCATCGAAACCATGCGTCGCGAAGGCTTCGAGCTCGCCGTGTCGCGTCCGCGCGTCGTGATGCACAAGGATGAAAGCGGCCAGGTTCTCGAGCCGATCGAAGAAGTTGTCGTCGACGTCGACGAAGAACATTCCGGTGTGGTCGTGCAGAAGATGTCCGAGCGCAAGGCCGAGATGGTCGAGCTGCGTCCGTCCGGCGGCAATCGTCTTCGCCTGCGTTTCTACGCACCGACCCGCGGCCTCATCGGCTACCAGTCGGAGCTGCTGACCGATACGCGCGGCACGGCGATCATGAACCGCCTGTTCCACGACTACCAGCCCTACAAGGGCGTGATCGGTGGCCGCGTCAACGGCGTGCTGCTCGCCAACGGTTCCGGCGAAGCCGTCGCCTATGCGATGTTCAACCTGGAAGACCGCGGTCCGATGATCATCGAGCCGGGCGAAAAGGTCTATGCCGGCATGATCATCGGCATCCATTCGCGCGACAACGACCTTGAAGTGAACGTCCTGAAGGGCAAGCAGCTCACCAACATCCGCGCCGCCGGCAAGGACGAAGCCGTGAAGCTTACCCCGCCGATCCGCATGACGCTCGATCGTGCTCTTTCCTGGATCCAGGACGACGAGCTGATGGAAGTAACGCCGAAGAACATTCGCCTGCGCAAGATGTATCTCGACGCCAACGACCGCAAGCGTTTCGAAAAGTCGAAGGCAGCTCTCTAAGAGCCTCGCCTACTCCTTTAAAACCCCGGCCTTCGCGCCGGGGCTTTTTATTGTGCGCTGCGTCGATTCCGTCTTGTGACAATCGTTAAAAAAGCGTTAAATTTTCTCTGTCGTCCACATATCAAGTCTGTGGGCAATCGATCACGATGCGGCTGCCGCATATGGTTAATTGTCGCCAGCGGGACCAGAGTAAGCGTTATGAAGACGTTGTCGATCGATGTCCGGCGGGCTGAACCGCATGATGCCCGAGCCATTTCGGAAGCCCACCGGCTTTCATGGCAGCATACCTATGCCGGCATCATTCCGCATCGTGCTCTGACGCAGATGATCGAGCGCCGCGGCGAAAACTGGTGGCGCAAGGCGACGCGCGGTCCGGCGACATTGCTTGTTCTGGATGTGGCAGGAACTGTCGCGGGTTATGCGACCCTCGGCCTCAATCGCGCTCGCGCATTGCCTCAGGAAGGCGAAATCTACGAGCTTTATCTGCGCCCGGAATATCAGGGTATCGGCCTCGGAAAATTGCTTTTCGGTGAAGCCCGGCGGTTGCTGAAATCTCTCGGCTGTAACGGTATGGTCGTCTGGTGCCTGGAAGAAAATGAGACCGCAGCCGGCTTTTATCGCGACCATGGCGGTGTCGATTTCTGCGAAGGCATGGAAAATTTCGACCATAAGCAGATCAAAAAGATCGGCTTCATCTGGAACTGATTGCGGTACCGCAATCGCTGCATCTTTCATTAGAAAAATTATATATTTTGACGCCCGCGCGCATTAAGCATTGCTTGCGAGGCATGTTGCGTTGCGTCATGAAACCGATTAACTGGCTTCGAGCAATTCAACCTCCCGGGAGTTTCCTATGCGCATCGACGCCGTTTCAATCGGTAAGAATCCACCTGAAGACGTCAACGTTATCGTCGAGGTTCCGGTCGGCGGTCATCCGATCAAGTATGAAATGGACAAGGAAGCCGGCACGCTGGTCGTTGACCGTTTCCTCTATACGCCGATGACCTACCCGGGCAACTACGGCTTCGTGCCGCATACGCTTTCCGAAGACGGCGACCCGATCGACGTGCTGATCGCCAGCACCCGTCCGCTGGTTCCGGGCTGCGTTATCAACGTGCGCCCTATCGGCGTTCTGAAGATGGAAGACAATTCCGGCAAGGACGAGAAGATCATCGCCGTCCCTTCGCCGAAGCTGACGATGCGTTATGACAAGGTGAAGGATTATACCGATCTTCCGGACATCACGCTGAAGCAGATCGAGCATTTCTTCGAGCACTATAAGGATCTGGAGCCTGGCAAGTGGGTGAAGATCTATGGCTGGGGCGACTCCAAGGAAGCAGGCGAGCTGATCCTCGAAGCAATCGAGCGCGCCAAGAAAGAAAAGGCCTGATTCCGGCCATTCCGCAATTGCGGATGCAAGACCGCTGCACATCCTCGCCGGGATTGCTCTAGCCGAATAGCGTTTCGAGCTTGTTGATCAAATCCTCCGGATCGCCATCGATCCGGAGGATTTTTTTGCGCGACGTATCGCCGGCAGCAAGGCTGACCAAGGACTTTCCAATACCCAAAGACTTGGCGACGAGCGCTATGAGGGCCTTGTTGGCTTTTCCCTTTTCCGGGACGGCGGTGACACGCGCCTTCAAGAAGACGCCGCCTTCGCCATCTGGTTCGATACCGTCGATGGCATTCTGCCCGCCATTCGGCGTCAGCCTTACGGCAAGACGGACGTGATCACCGGAAAGCCTCCAGGGACGGCTCAAACGACCAGCGAAAATAGGAAAGGCTTGATCGGATTGTTGAGTATGGCCTGGATGAACAGGATGATCAGCAACAGAACAATCGGAGAGATGTCGATGCCACCCAGGTTGGGCAGAAAACGTCGTATCGGCCGCAATGCAGGTTCGGTGGCGTTATAGAAGAACATGCCCAGTTGGCTGACAAACTGGTTATGCGAATTGATGACGTTGAATGCGTACAGCCACGAGAAAATGGCGCTGGCAATGATCACGTACCAATAGAGGTTCAAAGCCACATTGATAATCAAAAAAATGGCTTCAAGAATTCCCGCCATTACCGTCTCCAGTTCGTTGTTGACAGATATGTAGACATTGGCGATTAAACGAGCAAGGGCCGTGTGGAGACGCATGGCAAATCATGTTTAACGGGCCGCTTCGCAGGCAATTCTGCGCCCGCTCTCTCGGAAAAGCTTCATGTCGCTTTCGCCCACCGGAGACCGTTTTGCCGCGTTCCGGCATCCGTCCTACACCCGCTTTTTCTTCGCGCGGTTTCTGCTTTCCTTCTCGCAGCAGATCGTCAGCGTCGCCGTCGGCTGGCAGATGTATGACCAGACCGGCAGCGCCATTTATCTCGGCCTGATCGGGCTCGTGCAGTTCCTGCCGTCTCTCGCATTGATCCTCGTTACTGGATCGGTGGCCGACCGGCACAATCGCCGTGCGATCGCCTCGATCTGCTCGCTCGTCAGTGCGCTCTGCACGCTTGCGCTCCTGGGGATGACGATTACCGGCAGCTTTTCACCAGTTCCGGTTTTCGCGGTGCTGCTGATCTTCGGCATAGAACGCGCCTTCATGACGCCGGCCGTGCAGTCGCTTGCGCCGAACCTCGTACCGGAGAAGGACCTTTCGAACGCGATCGCCTGGAATTCCTCCTCATGGCAGCTTGCGGCCATCACCGGCCCCGTGCTCGGCGGTCTGCTTTACGGCGTCAGCGCTTCGACGGCCTATATGGTCGCAGTCATCTTTTCTGCGCTGGGCGCGATCCTGCTCTACACGATCCCGAAACCGCCGCAGAAGACGACGGGTGAAGCCAAGAACTGGGACATGATCCTCGGCGGTTTCCGTTATATAAGGGAAGAGAAGGTGGTGCTTGGGGCCATCTCGCTGGATCTCTTCGCCGTTCTCTTAGGCGGCGCCACCGCGCTGATGCCGATCTTTGCGCGTGATATCCTGACGCTCGGGCCCTGGGGCCTCGGCCTGCTGCGTTCGGCGCCGGGCGTGGGCGCCATCATCATGGCGATCTTCCTTGCCGCCTATCCGCTGAAGCACAAGGCCGGCCTGTATATGTTCATCGGCGTGGCGATTTTCGGCGTTGGTACGATCGTGTTCGGATTCTCGACCAATATCGAGGTTTCCATCGCAGCGCTCGCGATCATGGGCGCTGCGGATATGATTTCCGTCTATGTTCGCGAGAGCCTGATCGCGCTCTGGACGCCGGACCATCTGCGCGGCCGCGTCAACGCGGTCAATACGGTCTTTGTCGGCGCATCCAACGAGCTCGGGGAATTCCGCGCGGGTACGATGGCATCGGTTTTCGGCGCCGTCCCGGCCGTCATCATCGGCGGGGTCGGTACGCTTGCGGTCGCTGCGCTCTGGGCAAGCGGCTTTCCGAAGCTCAGGAATATCGATACGCTCGACGCGCCTATACGAGAAGCGCCCTAGTCGTCCTGGCCACGGTCGACTTGCCTTCGAAGACGACATCAAGAAATTCGTCGAGCCAGGCTCTCAGCGGCGCATCGAACAACATGCGGCCTTCGAGATGTTCGCGTCCCTGCTGTGCATTCGGCAGGATGAAGCGATGGGCGCCGTGCACGACCCAGCGGTGCATCATCACCCGCGTCAGCTCCGCATGGAATTGCAGGCCCCAGGCGTTGCCATTGTAGCGGAAAGCCTGGTTGGGGTAAGCGTCGCCGGATGCCAGCAGCTCGGCGCCATGCGGCAGTTCAAATCCTTCCCGGTGGAAGTGATAGACCATCTTCGGCCAGCGCATCAGCAGCCGGCCCTTCTCCGTCGTATGGAGTGGATACCAGCCAATCTCGGTAGACCCGTCGCAATTGGCCGCGACCTTGCTGCCGAGTTGGCGCGCCAGCATCTGTGCGCCGAGGCAGATGCCGAGATAGGGACGGTTTTCCCTGAGGGGGATTTCCAGCCAGTCGATCTCCGCCTTGACGAATTCATCGGGATCGTTGGCGCTCATCGGGCCGCCGAACACCACTGCACCCGCATGGTCGTCGAGCGTCGAGGGCAGCCGGTCGCCAAGCACGGGGCGCCGGATATCGAGGTCGTAGCCTTTCTCGACAAGAAGTTGGCCAACACGGCCGGGGCTTGAGCGCTCCTGATGAAGAATGATGAGAATGGGACGCTTGTCGCGTCTCACTATCCTGTCAGTCGCCATCGTCCTGCACCACCTGTGCGTTTGTCACTCGTGCTGCCGCCTCCTGCCGCTTCTGAATACGCTCACGGGAGGAAACCCCCAGGAGATCGGCGATCCGCCAGATCACATGGTCTTCCATTTCGCTGCGCTCGCCGTCGGCATAGACGATATCCCAGAGAATGCCGATCAGCTCCAGACGCTGCTCGGTATTGAGATGTCTCTTCAGATCGGAGGTGAAGCGGAAATAATCAACTGCCGTGCTTTCGGCTTCCAGCCCCGCGGCCATCAAGGCGTCGAGCTGTTTGCCATCAAGCGCGTATTGCTCCTTCAGAAGCTTGCGCAGCCGTTTCTTCTCGCTGTCCTTGATCTGACCGTCGGCCTCCATGACCTGCATACAGAGCGCGGCCACCGCGATGCGCGGGTCATCGGGCGCAAAGCCTGATTTCGGGCGGTCGGCGGTCAGATTTTGGAAGAATGCCTGAAAGCGTTCGAACATGCGGTTTTTGTTCCATTTCAGAAAAGGCGGAGTCGCGTCTTGGTTTCCGGCTCCATCTTGGGATCGCGCACGCCGGGGTCATCCGGCAGGCCACCAAAGAAGGGTTTTGGTTCAGACGCAGCAGGAGCCGGTCGGGAGGTGGACGGTTCATTGGCTTTTGCCGGTGCGGGGGCCGGAGTTGCTGGCCGCACGGCTTCCGCAATGGTTGCGGCTCGTTCCAGTTCGATAATGCGGTGGTCGTTGACCACGCTTTCCGGCTTGGTATGGCGCAGCGGTGGCAATGTCTTCAGCGCCGTTTCGATCGGGGCGGTCGACCCTTCCTCGACTGGTCCTTCTAGCTGGCCGAAAGGTGCCTTCCACTCGAAGGCGTCGAGACGGCCGGTCACCGGCGAGACCGGCAACCATTTGTCGGAAACGAAACCATCGGCAACCCAGGCCGGATCGCGCGGCGCTTTCAGCGCCTGTGCCAGCCAATGGCGCACGCGACCCTGATCGCCGGTCTCTGCTTCCTCGATGTCTGCAAGCAGCAGAAAGGCTGCCTCGCGGGGTTCGATACGGGCGGCTGCTTCCGCCTTTGCACGCGCCTTGGCGAATTGCTGTGCATCGAGTGCGGCCTGTGCGACGACGAGGAGAGATTCGACATTGTTCGGCCGCATGCCTTCCAGCCGCTCGGCGCGCTTCAGGCGATCGAGTGTCGAATCGCCGCTGCGGGCGCGGACATAGACGCGACCGATCTCGGGATGTGGCGCGGCCTTCCATGCCTGTTCGAGAATGGAGGCAGCCTTGCGTATGCCGTTCTCGCGGAACAGCGCCTTTGCGGCGATAAGTGCGGCGGGCACGAAATCGGCTGAAAGCTTCAGCGCCTGGAGGGCATCGTCACGAGCGCCGGCGGCATTGCTTTCCAGCTTGTCATCGGCGCGCGCCGTAAGCAGCACTGAATGCAGACGGTTGGCCTCTGCCTTTTCGACAACCTTGGCGGCCTTCTGCTGTTCCAGCAGGCGGATGGCGTCGTCCCAGCGGCCGGACTGGCTGCGATATTCGAGCGTTGCCTGTGCTGCCCATGGCAGGTATGGCGCATTGTCGGCCGCTTTTTCCGCGTATTGGCGGGCGGCTTCGTTTGCGCCGAGACGCCTGGCCTCCAGGTAAAGGCCGCGCAAGCCAAGCTCCCGAGTCTCGGGATCGTTGGCCATCGCTTCGAACTTGGAGCGTGCCTCGTCGTAGCGGCCTTCGATGAGCGCCGCCTGTGCTTCCAAAAGATTGATCAGCGGTTCCTGATCGGCGCGGATAAGACCGCGCGAGCGGGCCGCCATCTTGCGGGCGAGCAGGGCATTGCCGGCGCCGGCTGCAATGAGGCCGGTCGACAGCGCCTGGTAACCGCGGTCGCGTTTACGGGCGCGAAAGAAGCGCGTCACCGAATGCGGAGAGGTCCATATCAGTCGGACGAACCACCAGGCCACCATGACGGCAGCGATCAGCGCAATGATGGCGCTTGCCGCCACGATCAGCTTGGTCTGGTAGATCTGGCCTTCCCAGATCAGCGACAGATCGCCGGGACGATCGGCAAGCCAGGAGAAACCATATGCGAGAACGAGGACGAGGAGCGCGAAGATAACCAGGCGGACCATACTCATCCTTCCTTGCCGGTGCCGGAAACGGCCTTCGAGAGAGCGCCGCCAACGAGATCCTCGACGCGGATACGAGCTTCGAGCGACTGCTTGAAGGCGGCGGAAGCCTGCTTGGCAGCAGCAGGCAGGCTGTTCCATTCAGTAGCTGCACCGGGCAGATCGCCGTTCTTCACTTTGTCCTCCATACGCGCGGCGATCGCCTCAACGCTTTCGCCTTCGACATTTCCGACGGGGCGGACCGAAACCAGGGATTTGGCGCTCGACATCAGCCGGTCGGACCAGCTCTGGTTGGGATCGGGCTGGTTGACGGACTCGACGATTGCTGCGGCAACGTCGGGAACCTGACGGATGAGCTCGGCGCGGGAGGGCACGCCGGTTTCGGCAAAGCCGCGCAGATCGGTTGCAGCGGGATCGTCGGGTGCTACGCCGGCAAATGTATCAAGTTCGGCGATGAAGGGGCCGCCGCGGTCGATCGCGGCCTTCAGCGCTGCGGCTGCGATAGCCCGGGCGACGGCGACATCCTCGCGCGGTTCATTCAGCTTCTTTTCGGCTTCGGCAAGGCGGCTGGAAATATCGGCACCGTTGGAGGCCTGCTGTTCGGTGGTCTGCGTAAGGTTCGTCTTCAACTGCTCGATCTGAGCAGTCAGATCTGCAATCTTCTGGTTGAGCGCTTCAACACCGCCAGGCTCGGTCGCTGTGCCGGATGCCGGTGCCTGGGGAGCCGCTTCGAGAGCCGCGACGCGCTTTTCGAGAGCACTTGTATCGGCGGCCGGCGGCGGATTGGCGGCAAGGCTTGCGACCGATTGCTTGAGGCCTTCGATCTCGCCGGCGAGATCGGCCATATCGGCTGAATTCGTCTGCGAGGTTGAGGAACCCGGCAGATAACCGGCATATTGAATGGCTCCGGCGCCGAGCAGTGCGACAAGGCCGCCGAAAATGCCCGCGGCGATCAGACCCGATGTGACCGCTCCCTTCTGCGGCGGCGGCGGTTGCAGCGGTTCCGAGAGCGGGGGTTCCTTGGAGAAGGACCCATCCCGCGCGCCGGCGGCGCGTTCGCTTTCGTGTTCGGACAGCGGTTCACCCGCGGCTTCTGCAGCGGAAACGGCCTCGGCGACAGGCGCATCATCGATGGCTTGTGCGGCTTCTTCAGCAGGCTTTTCAGGATCAGTCGCCGAGGCGAAGTCCTGCGCGTCCAGGTCAATCGTGACCGGCTTGTCGGAGCTCTTCGAGTGGCGTGGCGGATTTCCCGATACCATGAGGTCCTCATTATCCTGCATTGCAACGAAACTAGACAGGGACGGCAGTTAAGGGAAGAGGTTAGATCAAATTTGGGCGGCTAAAGCCTTCAAAGCAGCGACAAAAGGCTTTTTTCATCCGGCATCGGCGAAATCTCCAAGGCTGTGCTCAAAAGAGATGGAACAGCTTCCGCTACAGTGTTGCTGAGACAAATGAGACGGATTTTCGGCAGCTGCAATAAAAGGGACTCTACCTGCGGGATCTGAAAGAAATTTGCGGCCGTTTGGCGGGAGTAGAAAAGAACAGCATCAGGAGGATTGCGCATGAGGAAGGTGGCGACCGTCCCGGGGTCGAGAGCGATAGATTCCATCCGATAACATTCGGCCACTGAGAACTGACGCCCCAGCTCGGTCAGCCGCGTCTCGAAGGCCTCGGCACGCGGAAGGCCGGCGAGATAGACAAGCCGGCCGATATTGTTTGCCGCGATCAACTCGGCCAGTTCGCGGCCGCTGCCGGACGATGTCGTGACGGAGCGGAATCCCAGCTTGCGGGCCTCCTCAGCCGTCGTCTCGCCGACGGCAAAGAGACGGCGCGAAAGGTGGGGTGTCAGCGCGTCATCCAGAGATTGTAACGTGCGCACCGCCTCCGCGCTCGTTATCGCTATCGCCCCAATGGTTGTGTCCAGAGCCTGACGAGCGGCTGCCGCGTCATGAATGGGACGGGTCAGCGGCAGCAATAGTGGCTCGTGGCCTAGCTCGCGTAAACGTTGAGCGGTTCGCTCGCCCGAATGTGCCGGACGGGTGACGAGCACGCGCATGCCGGCTAGCTCCAGTCCTCAAAGAAGCTGCTTCCTGCTCTTGCGCGGACATCCTGTCCGGCGCGGGTGCCGAGTGCAGCGGCATCGCGGCGATTGCCATCTATGGTGATCGCATGCTGATGGCGGCCGTCAGGGGTAATGATGAGACCCGAGAAGCGGATCTGATCACCCTCGCAGACGGCGTAACCGCCGATCGGCGTGCGACAGGAGCCATCGAGGGCGGCAAGGAATGCGCGTTCGCAGGAGACCGTGTCGAAGGTCGGCGGATCGTTGATCGGCGTCAGCAGTTCGTCGATCCTGTTGTCGTCGATACGGCTCTCGATACAGATCGCGCCCTGTGCGGGTGCCGGCGGGAAGCTATCGGGGTCGAGGATATCGGTGATCACCTCGACCTTGCCAAGACGCTTGAGGCCCGCAAGCGCCAGAAGCGTCGCGTCGACCTGACCTTCCTGCAGCTTGCGCAGGCGCGTGTCCACAAGGCCGCGGAAAGTGATGACGTTGATATCCGGCCGCATGCGGCGAATGAGCGCCTGACGGCGAAGCGAGGATGAGCCGACGGTTGCGCCATGGGGCAGGTCGATCAGCTTCGGAGCGGTGCGGCCGACAACCGCGTCGCGAATGTCTTCGCGCGGCAGATAGGCGGAGAGGTAGAGACCTTCTGGCAGGTTGGTCGGCATGTCCTTGCTCGAATGCACGGCAAAATCGAGATCGCCGGCCGCAAGCTGCTGCTCGAGCTCTTCCGTGAAAAGTCCTTTGCCGCCGATCTCGGCCAGCGAGCGGTCGGTGATACGGTCGCCCTTGGTCGTCAGAACGACGATTTCGAACATTTCCTCCGGCAGATTGTGGGCTGCCATCAGCCGATCGCGGGCTTCGTGCGCCTGTGCAAGCGCCAGCGGGCTGCCACGCGTGCCGATACGGAAAGGTTTTGTTTGCATCCGCTTTGTTCCGTTGTTACCGGAGTTCTCGTAAACAGGTTTAACCCCTATCGCAATCAACGAACAGATTTCATGGCTCCCTTTCTGCGCATCCTCGGCATCGAGACAAGCTGCGACGAGACCGCCGCTGCGGTCGTCGAGCGCGATGCCGAAGGCCGCTCCAATGTCCTGTCGGATGTCGTTCTTTCCCAGCTTGACGAGCATAGCGCCTATGGTGGCGTGGTGCCGGAGATTGCGGCCCGCGCCCATGTCGAGGCGCTGGACGACCTGATCGACGAAGCCCTGAAGCGCGCCAATGTGTCGCTCTCGGATGTCGACGCGATTGCCGCGACATCGGGGCCCGGCCTGATCGGGGGGCTGCTTGTCGGGCTGATGACCGGCAAGGCGATCGCCAAGGCGGCGGGCAAACCCCTTTATGCCGTCAACCACCTGGAAGGCCATGCGCTGACGGCGCGGCTGACGGATGGTCTTTCCTTTCCATATCTGATGCTGCTCGTTTCCGGCGGCCATACGCAGCTCATCCTCGTGCGGGGCATCGGCGAGTACGAGCGCTGGGGCACGACGATCGACGATGCGCTGGGCGAAGCTTTCGACAAGACGGCGAAATTGCTCGGCCTTCCCTATCCCGGCGGGCCGGCGGTGGAGAGGACGGCGCAGGGTGGCAATGCCGATCGCTTCAATTTCCCGCGGCCGCTCGTTGGCGAAGCGAGGCTCGATTTTTCCTTCTCGGGCCTGAAGACGGCCGTGCGCCAGGCGGCGACCGAGATCGCGCCACTGACGGACCAGGACGTCGCCGATATCTGCGCCTCCTTCCAGAAGGCGATTTCCCGCACGATGAAAGATCGCATCGGCCGCGGCCTGCAGCGATTCAAGGCGGAATTTCCGGACCTTCCCGAAAAGCCGGCGCTGGTGGTGGCCGGCGGCGTCGCAGCGAACCAGGAGATCCGCAGCACGCTTCAGGCGCTCTGCGACAAGAATGGCTTCCGTTTCATCGCGCCGCCTCTTCACCTCTGCACCGACAACGCCGTTATGATTGCCTGGGCCGGACTTGAGCGCATGGCGAAGGGCGTAGTGCCAGACGATCTCGATGTGCAGCCGCGCTCGCGGTGGCCGCTCGATTCCAAGGCCGGGACCGTGCTCGGATCCGGAAAGCGGGGAGCCAAGGCATGAGCGAACGGATCGCTGTGGTCGGATCGGGAGCTTTCGGTACGGCGCTTGCATCCGTCATCGCGCTCACAGGGCGCAATTCGGCAATTCTCGTCGGCCGCGATCCCGCGCTGATCGAAGATCTCAGGTCGCAACGGCTTCATGACGCTGTTCTGCCTGGCATCCCACTGCCGGAAACGCTGGAATTCTCCGCTGAGGCAGATGCGATCGCCGATGCGGGCATCGTCCTCTTTGCCATGCCGTCACAAGCGCAGGCGGATGCCACACGGCAATATGGTCCTTATCTGGCCAAGGATGCCGTCCTGGTCACCTGCGCAAAGGGCATCGAACGGCAAACAGGCGCGCTTTTGACTGACATGCTGGAGCGCGAATTGCCCGATCATCCGGTTGGCGTTCTCTCCGGCCCGGGCTTTGCCGCCGATATCGCCAAGGGGCTGCCGACCGCCATGGCCATCGCCGCGGCCGACATGCAGGTTGCCGAACGGCTGGCACAGGCGATCTCCGGCCGCACCTTCCGCCTCTATGCCTCGGCAGACCGCATCGGTGTGCAGCTTGGCGGTGCGTTGAAGAATGTACTGGCGATTGCCTGCGGTATTGTCGAAGGCGCCGGCATTGGCGATTCGGCGCGGGCGGCACTGATTGCCCGCGGGCTTGCCGAGATGTCACGCTTCATCGTCGCCAAAGGCGGCAATGCCGATACGGCGCGCGGGCTTTCCGGCCTCGGCGATCTGGTGCTGACGGCAACCAGCCATCAGTCGCGTAACCTGCGTTTCGGCATTGCGCTCGGACGCGGCGAAAAGGTCGATCCTTCGCATGGCGAGTTGGTGGAAGGGGCCTTTGCTGCCGCAGTTGCCGCACGACTTGCCGAGGAGCTCGGCGTCGAGATGCCGATTACCGACGCCGTTTCCGCAATCATAGACGGCAGGCTCGGCATTTCTGAAGCCATCGAACAATCGATGACACGTCCAATTACGACCGAATAGGAGACAGACATGCTTTTCGCCCTTCTCTGCAAGGACAAGCCCGGCCATCTCAATGTGCGCATGGAAACGCGCGCGACCCATCTCGATTATCTCAACAAGCTGAATGCCGAAGGCAAGCTTGCCATGGCTGGCCCGTTTCTCGATGCGGAGGGCAAGCCGAATGGCAGCCTCGTGATCGTCCATGCCGAAACGGCTGATGATGCCACGGCGCTCGGCGCTGCCGACCCCTATGCACTGGCCGGCCTTTTCGAAAGCGTCGAGGTAAAGCCCTTCAACTGGGTCTTCAACAAGCCGGAGGCTTGAGGGCGATGGCGCACTGGCTTTACAAATCCGAGCCCGCGGCCTGGTCCTGGGAGCAGCAGAAGGCGGCCGGCGAGAAGGGCACAGAATGGACCGGTGTGCGCAACTACCTTGCGCGGAACAACATGCGGGCCATGCAGATCGGCGACAAGGGTTTCTTCTACCATTCCAATGACGGGCTGGAGATCGTCGGTATCGTCGAAGTCTGCGCCCTCTCGCATCCGGATTCGACAGCGAAGGGCGACGATCGCTGGGATTGCGTCGATATCCGCGCTGTCATGGACGTGCCGAAGCCGGTGACGCTGAAGGACATCAAGGCAAACGAGAAACTGTCCAAGATGTCGCTGGTCACCTCGATGCGGCTTTCCGTGCAACCGGTGACCGACGACGAATGGGCCGAGGTCTGCCGCATGGGCGGTTTCGACAACCCGCCGCGCTGAGCAGCTTTGAAAACCGATCCGGAAACCTTCATCCGCGCCAATACCAGCCTGCTTGCGCCGCCGCATGTGCCGGAAATCCAGCTTTATCTGGCCAGCGAAGCCCATGAGCTCTGGCTGAAGACGGAAGAGGAGCTGGAGGCGATCGGCCTGCCCCCGCCTTTCTGGGCCTTTGCCTGGGCGGGTGGTCAGGGGCTGGCGCGCTACGTTCTCGATCACCCCGAAACGGTCAAAGGAAAGCGCATATTGGATTTCGCGAGCGGTTCCGGATTGGTGGGAATTGCCGCAAGCAAGGCTGGCGCGGCCAAGGTGACGGCCGCCGATATCGATCCGTGGTCACAGACGGCGGTGCAGCTGAATGCGGCCGCCAATTCGGTCTCGCTGGACTTCAACGAGACCGATCTGATTGGTCAGAACGTCGATGCTGATGTGGTTCTCGCAGGCGACGTTTTCTACGACAAATCCTTCGCCAGTGCGCTGGTGCCTTGGTTCGAGACGCTCGCGGCCGAGGGCAAGGACGTGCTGGTCGGCGATCCCGGGCGCACCTATTTGCCAAAGGATAGGCTGGAATTCTGCGCCGTCTATGAAGTGCCCGTCACCCGGGCGCTTGAAGACAGCGAGGTCAAGAAGACGACTGTCTGGCGGTTCAGACCTTAGGGTCTGATGACGCAGACATTGGCTTCATAAGAGCAGGGATCGTCGGCAATTCCGACATCGATCACCTTGGCCTTCGGGGCAAGGTTGCGCTCCGGCCCGGCCAGACGATAGTACCCGTCGCCGCCGACATAGGTCCCGCCATCCGCCTGATAGGCATAGGACGATCCGGCGTAGACGCCGTTGCTCCCGTAATTCTGATCATAGTTCTGGGGCTGGGGTGCGATGACGACGATGTTGTTGCGGCCGTAACGGTTTGTCCCCGGATAGTTGAACTGCCTGAGAAAAGGGGTGCGCGGGCGATAGCGGATGACGTTGTCGCGTGTGAAATGCAGGCCACTGTCCCAGTGAGTGCGCCTGCCGAGGAAGACGCCGTCGTTAAAACCGTTGTGGCGCGGAAAGCGATGATCGAAGTGGCGCTCTCCAGCTGCGGCTGGCAGTGCTGCCAGCACCGCGATAAGAGCAAGGGCAGTCTTGGGCAGACTGGGAAACATGGACCAAACTCCGAAACGCTAACAAATCGTTAACGCCAGATTGCGCCAAAAGGCCGATGTTGTCCACGCAGGCGTGCAGTCAGGTTAAAAATAGAGCGAAAGAGACGAGTTTCGCGGCCGTGAAAACTTCCCGGTAACGCGAATCGATTAAATTAAAAGCAGGCAGCAATTATGCTTGTCGTCAGGGGTTTCGGTGATTAAACGTCGAGATTGATGCAACGCACACAGAATTTTGTCATTCGTGTGGTTGACTGAGAATGCCCCTGACATCAAGGGCAAAGAGAAGACGCCGCGAGGTTCTGATGGCGAATGTGACAAACCGGCCCCTGTCGCCGCATCTGCAAATTTACAAGCCAATCCCCACAATGGTCATGTCGATCGTTCACCGTATCACCGGTGGCGCTCTCTATTTCGGCACGCTGCTGATTGCCTGGTGGCTGATCGCGGCCGCCACCGGCCAGGCCTATTACGACTGGGCCAACTGGGTGCTTGGCAGCATTATCGGCAAGCTTGTCCTGCTCGGTTACACCTGGGCATTGATCCACCACCTGCTCGGCGGCTTCCGCCACTTCATGTGGGACCTTGGACATGGCTTCGAGAAGGAATTCTCGACCAAGCTCGCAATCGCCAATATCATCGGATCGCTCTGTCTGACCGTGCTGGTCTGGGTGATCGGCTTCATCATTCGCTTCTGAAGGTCGCACTCATGGATATGCGCACTCCTCTGGGCAAGGTTCGCGGCCTCGGCTCCGCCAAGGAAGGCACCGATCATTTCTGGCGCCAGCGCCTGACGGCCGTCGCCAATGTGCCCCTCATCATCTTCTTCGCCATCTTCATGATCGTCTATGCCGGCGCGCCTTATGCCGACGTGGTTCGAGCGCTGTCGAACCCGTTCGTCGCCGTCATCATGGGCCTGATGGTCATCTCCGGCACTATCCACATGAAGCTCGGCATGCAGGTCATCATCGAGGACTACGTTCACGGCGAGATCGGCAAGTTGCTGCTGCTGATGCTGAATACGTTCTTTGCGGTGCTGATCGCAGGCCTCTGTCTCTTCGCCATTCTGAAAATCGCATTCGTAGGATAACCGTATCATGGCAACGTCTTCACCCGCTCAGAATGGGAAGGCCTACACCTATGTCGACCATTCCTATGACGTAATCGTCGTCGGCGCCGGCGGCGCTGGCCTGCGCGCCACGCTCGGCATGGCCGAACAGGGCTTTCGCACGGCCTGCATCACCAAGGTATTCCCGACCCGCTCGCATACGGTTGCCGCCCAGGGCGGCATTGCCGCCTCGCTGCAAAACATGACGCCCGATAGCTGGCAGTGGCATCTCTACGATACCGTCAAGGGTTCCGACTGGCTCGGCGACGTCGATGCCATGCAGTATCTGACCATGGAAGCGCCGAAGGCGGTCTATGAGCTCGAGCATTACGGCGTGCCTTTCTCGCGTAACGAGGAAGGCAAGATCTACCAGCGCCCGTTCGGCGGTCACATGCAGAATTTCGGCGAAGGCCCGCCGGTACAGCGCACCTGCGCCGTTGCCGACCGTACCGGCCATGCCATCCTTCATACGCTCTACGGCCAGTCGCTGCGCAACAATGCCGAGTTCTTCGTCGAATACTTTGCGCTTGACCTGATCATGTCCGACGACGGCAGCCGTTGCACCGGCGTTGTCGCCTGGTGTCTCGACGACGGCACGATCCATCGCTTCGCCGCCAAGATGGTGGTGCTGGCGACCGGCGGTTACGGCCGTGCCTATTTCTCGGCAACCTCTGCCCATACGTGCACCGGTGACGGCGGCGGTATGATCGCGCGTGCGGGCCTGCCGCTGCAGGACATGGAATTCGTGCAGTTCCACCCGACCGGCATCTACGGCTCAGGCTGTCTGATCACCGAAGGCGCTCGTGGCGAGGGCGGCTACCTCGTCAACTCCGAAGGCGAGCGCTTCATGGAGCGTTATGCGCCGTCGGCCAAGGACCTCGCCTCGCGCGATGTCGTTTCGCGCTGCATGACGCTGGAAATCCGTGAAGGCCGCGGTGTCGGCAAGAACAAGGACCACATCTTCCTGCATCTCGACCATCTCGATCCGGCCGTACTGCACGAGCGCTTGCCGGGTATTTCCGAGAGCGCCAAGATCTTCGCCGGCGTCGATGTGACCCGCGAACCGATTCCGGTTCTGCCGACCGTTCACTACAATATGGGCGGTATTCCCACGAACTATTGGGGTGAGGTGTTGAACGCCGACAGTTCCAACCCGGAACGCATTATCCCCGGCCTGATGGCCGTCGGTGAAGCCGGCTGCGCCTCGGTTCACGGCGCAAACCGTCTTGGCTCCAACTCGCTGATCGACCTCGTGGTCTTCGGCCGTGCTGCGGCGATCCGTGCCGGCGAGATCATTGATCGCGACGCACCGGTGCCGGCGCTGAACAAGGCTGCCTGCGACAAGATCATGGACCGTTTCGACGGCCTGCGTTACGCCAGTGGCGGCACGCCGACGGCGGTGCTGCGCGAGAAGATGCAGCGCGCCATGCAGGAAGACGCAGCCGTGTTCCGCACCCAGGAATCGCTGGAATCCGGCTGCCGCCGTCTTTCGGAAATCTGGGGCGAACTCAAGGATATCAAGGTCACCGACCGCTCGATGATCTGGAATTCCGACCTCGTCGAGACGCTGGAACTGCAGAACCTGATGGCAAACGCCATCACGACGATCTATGGCGCCGAAGCCCGCAAGGAAAGCCGCGGTTCGCACGCCCGCGAAGACTACACGTCAGGTCCGTTCGCAGGCCGCGACGACGTCAACTGGCGCAAGCACACGCTGGCCTGGGTGAACGAGGCGGGCGACGTGAAGCTCGACTACCGGCCTGTCCACACCGACCTCATCGCAGACGGCATCGATCCCCACAAGATCGAGCCGAAGGCCCGCGTATACTGATCAGAGGAACCTGACATGGTTGAACTCGCTCTCCCTAAAAACTCTCAGATGCGCGAAGGCAAGGTGTGGCCGAAGCCGGCGGGTGCCAAGAACACCCGCGAGTTCCGCGTCTATCGCTGGAGCCCGGATGACGGCCAGAACCCGTCGATCGACACATTCTACATCGATGTCGATGATTGCGGACCGATGGTTCTCGATGCGCTTCTTTACATCAAGAACAAGATCGATCCGACGCTGACGCTGCGCCGTTCCTGTCGTGAAGGCATCTGCGGATCCTGCGCGATGAACATCGACGGCACGAACACGCTCGCCTGCACCAAGGGGATGGACGACATCAAGGGCACGGTGAAGATCTACCCGCTGCCGCATATGCCTGTCGTCAAGGATCTGGTTCCCGATCTCAGCAATTTCTATGCCCAGCATCGTTCGATCGAGCCTTGGCTGAAGACGGTTTCGCCGACGCCAGCCAAGGAATGGAAGCAGAGCCACGAAGACCGTCAGAAGCTCGACGGCCTCTATGAGTGCATTCTCTGCGCCTGCTGCTCGACCTCCTGTCCGAGCTACTGGTGGAACGGCGACCGTTATCTCGGACCGGCCGTCCTGCTCCAGGCCTATCGCTGGCTGATCGACTCCAGAGACGAAGCGACCGGCGAACGCCTCGACAATCTCGAGGATCCGTTCCGCCTTTATCGTTGCCACACGATCATGAACTGCGCGCAGACCTGCCCGAAGGGTCTGAACCCGGCCAAGGCGATCGCCGAAATCAAGAAGATGATGGTCGAGCGTCGCGTGTGAGTGCTGACGCTTCAGCCGGCATCGAAGGTTTTGATTCCGAGGCGGTCGCCGAAATCCGTTCGCGGCTTGCCTCTGTCAAACAACAGGGTATCCGCATCGGTTTTGCGATCGAAAGCGGAAGCCGTGCCTGGGGCTTTCCCTCACCCGACAGCGATTATGATTGCCGTTTCGTCTATGTCCGTCCGGTCGCCGACCATATCGGACTGATCTCGCATCGAGATGTGATCGAGTTTCCGATCGTGGGTGATATCGACACTGGCGGTTGGGATCTGCGCAAGGCGCTGCTGCTCGCCCTCAAAGGCAATGCCGTTGTCGTCGAATGGGTAAAATCGCCAATCGCCTATGAAGAGGAGCCCGGATTTCGCAGCCGTCTTTCCAACGTGCTTGACGAGATCATGTTGCCGCCGAAGGTCGCACTGCACTATGTCGGTCTGCTGCGCAGTCACTGGCAGACGCATGGGGGCGGTCCGATAAAGCTCAAGAAGCTGCTTTATGCGATCCGTCCGGCAATTGCGCTCGAATGGATGCACTCGAATGGCTTTCAGAAGCTGCCGCCGATGAACATGATGCAATGTCTGGCCGCAGTCACCATCGATGAGGACTTGCGCAAAGCGATTCATGAATTGGTGATCGTCAAAGGCCGGACGCGCGAGATGGGCGAGGGCCTGCCGCCCAAGCGCATCCAATCCTTTCTCGCGGCATCAATTGAGCGTTATCAGGACCTCGCCGAGCAAATCAAACTTGATCAGGGAGCGGACGCCCGGGCACAACACCTTGCTGACATATTTTACCAGCAAGAAGTCCGGCGAGCGGTTGGTTGAATTGTGCCGGCTTCGCCATAGGTGTCTCGAAGGCTGATTTGTATTGTGCTGACTTGATTAACCAAAGTGAAATACGGTAATTCGAACCCAGAATTGAAATATCTCTGCGGTTGAGGCGGACATTCGGGAGCTTGATGATGCAGTTGCGATATGTGGTGACGGGTCTAACGGCCGCTCTGGCCTTGGCGGGATGCCAGCGCACCTCATATGATTACAGCAGTAACAGTGCGCCTCCGCCGCTGACGGCGCAGCCGGTACCTTCCGTACAGGGTGGCCAGCTGCCTCCTCCGGCCGGGCAGTTTCCTGCCGCCCCGACCTCGACGGCGCCGATGGCGGGTGTCCAGCCGGGTGGTGCTGCACCAGCGACTTCGCTTGATGTCACCAAGGAATCGATGGTCGGCAGCTGGCGTGTCAACGGCACCTGCGACATGTTCCTGACGCTCACCAATCTCGGCAGCGGATCGCGCGGCGGTACGCGCGGTTGCGTCGGCGAGTTGACAGCCATGGGCTCCTGGGAAGTGTCCGGCAAGCAGGTTCTGCTCAAGGACCGCAGCGGCAACCAG
Source organism: Sinorhizobium sp. B11 (assembly GCA_039725955.1). Taxonomy (NCBI): domain Bacteria; kingdom Pseudomonadati; phylum Pseudomonadota; class Alphaproteobacteria; order Hyphomicrobiales; family Rhizobiaceae; genus Sinorhizobium; species Sinorhizobium sp. B11. The sequence continues at coordinate 4,297,775 of CP091034.1, read as the reverse complement.
ATCGGTTCCGTCTACAAGGTTGCCGACAACAGCTTCAATGGCCAGACCTCGACCGGGCAGCCGATCACCCTCAGCCGGTAAGTCAGTCCGGCGGGGTTCCGCCGGTTACGCATAGGCGGACAAGCCCTCATGCAGCCAATGCCAGACTATTCGCTCAGCGTCACCGAGCAGCTCAAATCGCTGACCGCATCGGGGACGTTGCAGGTTGATTCTGCCCAGATGGATGTGGCCAAGTGCCTCGACCGGATACTTGCCGCTCTCAAGCAGAAGCGGCCTGCGGCCAAGAGCAGCGCACTCGGTTGGTTATTCGCATCCAAGAAGAAGGCGGAGGCCGGCATCAAGGGCCTCTATATCCATGGCAGCGTCGGGCGCGGCAAGACGATGCTCATGGACATGTTCTTCCAGATGGCGCCATGCCGGAAAAAGCGGCGCGCGCATTTTCATGAGTTCATGGCCGATGTGCACAATCGCATCGCCGCCCATCGGCAGAAGCTGAAGAACGGCGAAACGAAGCAGGCCGATCCTATGCCGCCTGTCGCCGCCGCTCTTTTCGAGGAAGCGGAGCTGCTCTGCTTCGACGAATTCACCGTCACCGATATCGCCGATGCGATGATCCTGTCGCGGCTGTTTTCCGAGCTCTTTGCGCGCGGCTGCGTGCTGGTGGCGACCTCGAATGTCGAGCCTGACAATCTCTACAAGGATGGCCTCAATCGCGGCCTCTTCCTGCCCTTCATCGATCTCCTGAAGAAGCATGTCGAGATCGTCACGCTCGATTCGCCGACCGATTACCGGATGGAGAAGCTGAACAGCCAGCCGGTCTATCTCGTGCCGATCGATGAGCGCACCGACATGGCGATGGATGCGTCGTGGACGCAGGCGCTGCACGGCCGCAAGGCCTTGCCGACGCAGATCGCTATGAAGGGACGAGCGATCGATGTGCCGCTCGCCGTCGATCGCATGGCGCGCTTCTCCTTCTCGGATCTCTGCGAAAAACCGCTGGGCGCTGCCGATTTCCTGGCCATCGCCGAACGCTTCGATACGATCTTCCTTGATCACATTCCCTTGCTCGGCCCTGAAAAGCGGAACCAGATCAAGCGCTTCATCATTCTGATCGATACGTTCTACGATCACGGCGTCCGCCTTTGCGTTTCCGCTGCCGCCATGCCTGAAGATCTGCTCGCCGAAAGGCGCGGAACCGAAGGTTTTGAATTCGATCGCACGGTGTCTCGTCTTTTCGAAATGAGAAGCGCCGAATATCTCGCAGCGCATCATCAACAGCGGGCTGCCGAGTAACACTTTGGTGACAATTGATCTTACGTTTACGTAAGAATTTTGATATCTAAACGATTGAAATTGCTGCACCAAAAATAATGCATTGCCATTTTTTGGCTTTAGGTCTATGCGATTGCGACATTGGGCGATGCCCGCGCGTCGCCCGACGGATTTTGATCGCAAAGGAAAAGCGAAATGGCGCGTAACAAGATCGCACTCATCGGTTCTGGCATGATTGGTGGCACGCTGGCGCATCTCGCCGGCCTGAAGGAGCTGGGCGATATCGTTCTCTTCGACATTGCCGACGGCATTCCCCAGGGCAAGGGTCTCGATATCGCACAGTCCTCCCCGGTCGAAGGCTTCGACGCCAACCTGACCGGCGCCAGCGACTATTCCGCCATCGAAGGCGCTGACGTCTGCATCGTCACTGCCGGTGTTCCGCGCAAGCCGGGCATGAGCCGCGACGACCTTCTCGGCATCAACCTCAAGGTCATGGAGCAGGTCGGCGCCGGCATCAAGAAGTATGCCCCGAATGCTTTCGTCATCTGCATCACCAACCCGCTCGACGCCATGGTCTGGGCGCTGCAGAAGTTCTCCGGCCTTCCGGCGAACAAGGTTGTCGGCATGGCCGGCGTTCTCGACTCCTCGCGCTTCCGTCTTTTCCTCGCCAAGGAATTCAACGTTTCCGTCCAGGACGTCACGGCCTTCGTTCTTGGCGGCCACGGCGACACGATGGTGCCGCTTGCCCGTTATTCGACCGTCGGCGGCATTCCGCTGACCGATCTCGTGACGATGGGCTGGGTCACCAAGGAACGCCTCGAAGAAATCATCCAGCGCACTCGTGACGGCGGCGCCGAAATCGTCGGCCTCTTGAAGACTGGTTCGGCCTATTACGCTCCGGCTGCTTCTGCGATCGAAATGGCTGAATCCTACCTCAAGGACAAGAAGCGCGTTCTGCCCTGCGCTGCTCACCTGACCGGCCAGTACGGCGTCAAGGACATGTATGTCGGCGTTCCCACCGTTATCGGTGCCGGTGGCGTCGAGCGCATCATCGAGATCGACCTCAACAAGACCGAGAAGGAAGCCTTCGACAAGTCCGTCGGCGCTGTCGCCGGTCTTTGCGAAGCCTGCATCAACATCGCGCCCGCTCTCAAGTAATCGGTGCGCTGACGTTATCGAAATAGGGATAAACCCATGAACATTCATGAATATCAGGCCAAGGCTCTGCTGAAGGGCTATGGCGCGCCGGTCGCGCAGGGTGTGGCTATCCTCAAGGTTGAAGAAGCCGAGGCTGCCGCCAAGTCGCTTCCCGGTCCGCTTTATGTGGTCAAGAGCCAGATCCATGCGGGCGGCCGCGGCAAGGGCAAGTTCAAGGAACTCGGCCCGGATGCCAAGGGCGGCGTTCGTCTCGCCAAGTCGATCGACGAAGTCGTTGCTCATGCCAAGGAAATGCTCGGCAATACGCTGGTGACCGCACAGACCGGTGAAGCCGGCAAGCAGGTCAACCGCCTCTATATCGAAGATGGCGCCGACATTGCCCGCGAACTCTATTGCTCGCTCCTGGTCGACCGCTCGGTCGGCAAGGTGGCCTTCGTCGTGTCGACCGAAGGCGGCATGGACATCGAAGCTGTCGCCCACGACACGCCTGAGAAGATCCACACGATTGCGATCGATCCGGAAGCAGGCGTTACGGCTGCCGACGTTGCCGCGATCTCGAAGGCGCTGCAGCTCGATGGCGCGGCCGCAGAAGATGCCAAGACGCTCTTCCCGGCGCTCTACAAGGCGTTCGGCGAAAAGGACATGGCCCTGCTCGAGGTCAATCCGCTGATCGTCATGAAGGACGGCCATCTGCGCGTCCTCGATGCCAAGATGTCCTTCGATGGTAACGCGCTGTTCCGTCACGACGACGTCAAGACGCTGCGCGACGAGACGGAAGAAGACGCCAAGGAAATCGAGGCCTCCAAGTGGGATCTCGCTTACGTGGCGCTCGACGGCAATATCGGCTGCATGGTCAACGGTGCTGGCCTTGCCATGGCGACGATGGACATCATCAAGCTCTACGGCAAGGAGCCGGCGAACTTCTGCGACGTCGGCGGTGGTGCCGGCAAGGAGAAGGTTGCTGCGGCCTTCAAGATCATCACGGCAGACCCCAAGGTCGAAGGCATTCTCGTCAACATCTTCGGCGGCATCATGAAGTGCGATGTAATTGCCGAGGGCGTCATTGCCGCAGTCAAGGAAGTCGGTCTCAAGGTTCCGCTCGTCGTGCGCCTCGAAGGCACCAATGTCGAGCTCGGCAAGAAGATCCTGAACGAGTCGGGTCTGGCCATTACGGCTGCCGACGATCTGGATGACGCGGCCAAGAAGATCGTCGCTGCGATCAACGGTTGAGAACGGTCATGGCTTCCCAGTCCACGCCCAGTGCTGCTCATTTCCGCCTGGAGGCCTTTGCCGGCCTCTGGGAAGGGGAAGAGCATGTCGCGGCTTCGGCCTGGACGAAGGAAGGCAAGGCCAGCGCTTCGCTCTCTGGCGAGGCGCTATTCGGCGGCTTCTTCGTCGAGCAGTCCTACCGCCAGATGCGTGACGGAGAAATTTCCTTCGAAGCCCGCAATGTTTTTGGCTTCGACGGTTCGGACCAGAGCTACAAGCTCTACCAGTTCGACAGCGTCGGTTTTGCTCCGCCCTCACCGGCTTCCGGCGCGTGGAATGGCAATGAACTGGTGCTGATGAAGGCTTCGCCGCGCGGCAGACAGCGCACCGTATTCACATTTGAAAATGAAGACTGCTACCGGATGGGCGTCAGCTTTTCGCCTGCAGGCAGCGATACTTGGCAGGAGGTCGTCAGCGGCACCTATCGTCGCGCGTCCCTCACGTCTTCCAACCTCTCCTAAACAAAGGCCTCGCATGTCCATTCTCGTCAACAAAGACACCAAGGTTCTGGTTCAGGGCCTCACCGGCAAGACCGGCACGTTCCACACCGAACAGGCGCTCGCTTACTACGGCACGCAGATGGTCGGTGGTATTCACCCGAAGAAGGGTGGCGAAACCTGGACCGGCTCCAAGGGCGAAAGCCTGCCGATCTTCGCAACTGTTGCCGAGGGCAAGGAAAAGACCGGCGCCAACGCGTCCGTCATCTATGTTCCGCCGGCAGGTGCCGCCGATGCGATCATCGAAGCGATCGACGCCGAGATCCCGTTCATCACCTGCATCACCGAAGGCATCCCGGTCATGGACATGGTTCGCGTCAAGGCCCGCCTCGACCGTTCCAAGTCGCGTCTGCTCGGACCGAACTGCCCGGGCATCCTGACGCCGGAAGAATGCAAGATCGGCATCATGCCGGGCTCGATCTTCCGCAAGGGTTCCGTTGGTATCGTTTCCCGCTCGGGAACGCTGACCTACGAAGCAGTCTTCCAGACCTCCAATGAAGGTCTCGGCCAGACGACGGCTGTCGGCATCGGCGGCGACCCGGTCAAGGGCACCGAATTCATCGACGTGCTCGAAATGTTCCTGGCAGACGAAGCCACGACCTCGATCATCATGATCGGCGAAATCGGCGGTTCGGCCGAAGAAGACGCGGCACAGTTCCTCAAGGACGAAGCCAAGAAGGGCCGCAAGAAGCCGATGGCCGGCTTCATCGCAGGCCGTACCGCGCCGAAGGGCCGCACCATGGGCCATGCCGGCGCTGTGGTTTCCGGCGGCAAGGGCGACGCGGAATCGAAGATCGCGGCAATGGCATCGGCAGGCATCAAGGTGTCGCCATCTCCGGCTCGCCTCGGCAAGACGCTGGTTGAAGTCCTCAAGGGCTAATCCAACTTATATACCCCGGGCGGAGGGACGGCATCCCGGCCTCCGCCCGGCTCTTCATTTCAAAGCGGATGCGCCGCGGACAGGCGGCAATCGGAATGCGGCAGCCGGCGATGAAGCCGGCAAATTCATCTAAGTCAGGAGGCGGGCGGAAGCGTCCGCGTAACACCATGGCACGGCAAGAAGCCAACGAGCAATTTCAGATCACCTCGTTTTTGGATGGCGCCAACGCTGCCTATATCGAGCAGCTCTACGCCCGTTATGAAGACGATCCCAACTCGGTAGACGACCAGTGGCGGTCTTTCTTCAAGGCGCTTGAAGAAGACCCCGCTGATGTGAAGAAGGCGGCCAAGGGCGCTTCCTGGCGCAAGAAGAACTGGCCGCTGCAGGCAAGCGGCGATCTGGTCTCGGCGCTGGATGGCGACTGGGGCATCGTCGAAAAGGTCATCGAGACCAAGGTCAAGGCGAAGGCCGAAGCCGCTGGCCAGCCGGCAAATGCCGCCGATGTGCTGCAGGCGACGCGCGATTCCGTCCGCGCCATCATGATGATCCGCGCCTATCGCATGCGTGGCCACCTGCATGCCAAGCTTGATCCGCTCGGCATCGCCGCCCCGGTAGATGATTATCACGAGCTTGCGCCTGAAAATTACGGTTTCACGGCTGCAGACTACGATCGCAAGATCTTTATCGACAACGTGCTCGGTCTCGAATACGCGACCATTCGCGAGATGATCGAGATTCTCGAGCGCACCTATTGCTCGACGCTCGGCGTCGAATTCATGCATATCTCCAATCCGGAAGAAAAGGCATGGATTCAGGAACGTATCGAAGGTCCGGATAAGGGCGTTGCCTTCTCGGCCGAAGGCAAGAAGGCGATCCTCGCCAAGCTCGTTGAAGCCGAAGGCTACGAACAGTTCCTCGATGTCAAGTTCAAGGGCACCAAGCGCTTCGGCCTCGACGGCGGTGAATCGCTGATCCCGGCGCTCGAACAGATCCTGAAGCGCGGCGGCCACCTCGGCCTCAAGGAAGCCGTCTTCGGCATGGCCCATCGCGGTCGCCTGAACGTGCTCTCCCAGGTCATGGGCAAGCCGCACCGCGCGATTTTCCACGAATTCAAGGGCGGTTCCTACGCGCCGGACGAAGTCGAAGGTTCTGGCGACGTGAAGTACCATCTCGGCGCTTCCTCCGACCGCGAATTCGATGGCAACAAGGTGCACGTCTCACTGACGGCAAATCCGTCGCATCTCGAAATCGTCGACCCTGTCGTCATGGGCAAGGCCCGCGCCAAGCAGGACATGAGCGCTACGGTATGGGACGGCGACATCATCCCGCTGTCCGAGCGCGCCAAGGTTTTGCCGCTCCTGATTCACGGCGACGCGGCCTTTGCCGGCCAGGGTGTCATTGCTGAAATCCTCGGTCTTTCCGGGCTTCGCGGCCACCGCGTTGCCGGTACGATGCACGTCATCATCAACAACCAGATCGGCTTCACGACGAACCCGGCCTTCTCGCGCTCGTCGCCCTATCCGTCCGACGTTGCCAAGATGATCGAGGCGCCGATCCTGCACGTCAACGGCGACGATCCGGAAGCCGTCGTCTACGCAGCCAAGATCGCGACCGAATTCCGCATGAAGTTCCACAAGCCTGTGGTGCTCGACTTGTTCTGCTATCGCCGCTACGGCCACAACGAAGGCGATGAGCCGTCGTTCACGCAGCCGAAGATGTACAAGGTCATTCGCGGCCATAAGACGGTTCTGCAGCTCTATGCTGATCGCCTCGTCCGCGAAGGCCTGCTTACGGACGGCGAAGTCGAAAAGATGAAGGCCGACTGGCGCGCGCATCTCGAGCAGGAATTCGAGGCCGGCCAGCACTACAAGCCGAACAAGGCCGACTGGCTGGACGGCGAGTGGTCGGGCCTGCGCACGGCAGACAATGCCGACGAACAGCGCCGCGGCAAGACCGCCGTGCCGATGAAAACGCTCAAGGATATCGGCCGCAAGCTGTCGGAAATTCCTGATGGCTTCAACGCGCACCGCACGATCCAGCGCTTCATGGAAAACCGCGCCAACATGATCCAGAGCGGCGAAGGCCTCGACTGGGCGATGGCGGAAGCGCTTTCCTTCGGTTCGCTCGTCGTCGAGGGCCACAAGATCCGCCTCTCCGGTCAGGATTGCGAACGCGGTACCTTCTCGCAGCGCCATTCGGTTCTCTACGATCAGGAAACCGAAGAACGCTACATCCCGCTCGCAAACCTGTCGCCGACGCAGGCCCGTTACGAAGTCATCAACTCGATGCTTTCGGAAGAAGCCGTTCTCGGCTTCGAATACGGCTATTCGCTCGCTCGTCCGAATGCGCTGACACTCTGGGAAGCCCAGTTCGGCGACTTCGCCAACGGTGCGCAGGTCGTGTTCGACCAGTTCATCTCGTCCGGCGAACGCAAGTGGCTGCGCATGTCGGGCCTCGTCTGCCTGCTGCCCCACGGCTATGAAGGCCAGGGTCCGGAACACTCTTCCGCCCGTCTGGAGCGCTATCTGCAGCTTTGCGCCGAAGACAACATGCAGGTCGCCAACGTCACGACGCCGGCGAACTACTTCCACATCCTGCGCCGGCAGCTGAAGCGCGACTTCCGCAAGCCGCTGATCCTGATGACGCCGAAGTCGCTGCTGCGCCACAAGCGCGCGGTCTCGACGCTTGCCGAAATGGCCGGTGAATCCTCCTTCCACCGTCTCCTGTGGGACGATGCCGAGGTCATCAAGGACGGCCCGATCAAGCTGCAGAAGGATGCCAAGATCCGTCGCGTCGTCATCTGCACCGGCAAGGTCTATTACGACCTTCTGGAAGAGCGTGAAAAGCGCGGCATCGACGACATCTACCTGCTGCGCATCGAACAGCTCTATCCGTTCCCGGCCAAGGCGCTCATCAACGAGCTGTCCCGCTTCCGGAACGCGGAAATGGTCTGGTGCCAGGAAGAGCCGAAGAACATGGGCGCCTGGTCGTTCATCGACCCGTATCTGGAATGGGTTCTTGCTCATATCGATGCGAAGTATCAGCGCGTTCGCTACACCGGCCGCCCGGCCGCCGCTTCGCCGGCAACGGGCCTGATGTCCAAGCACCTGTCGCAGCTCGCAGCATTCCTCGAGGATGCGCTGGGCGGCTAACAAAAAAGGGGGAAGCGCGATGGCATATTTCTTCATGAAACTTGTGCCGCCGCGCTCCACGTTCCCGCACGACGGGACCGGGGAGGAGATGGCGGCGATGAAGCGCCATGCCGAATATTGGCACCAGAACGCTCTTGCGGGATCGGCGATTGCCGTCGGCCCCGTCTTCGCGGGCGAAGGGGCATTCGGCATCGCGGTCGTCGAGGCTGCGGACCAGGTGGCGGCACAGGCGCTTGCCGATGCCGACCCGATCGTCTCTTCCGGCCTCGGTTTCCGTTTCGATGTCTCGCCAATGCCCTCAATCATTCTCCGGCCGCAAACCGGGACCGCTATCTAACACGATAACAAGCACAATCAGGATTTGAACAATGGCCACAGAAATCCGCGTTCCAACACTCGGTGAATCCGTCAGCGAGGCAACCGTCGGCACCTGGTTCAAGAAGGTCGGCGACGCCGTCAAGGCTGACGAGCCCATTCTCGAGCTTGAAACCGACAAGGTGACCATCGAAGTTCCGGCGCCGGCATCCGGCACGCTCTCGGAAATCGTCGCCCAGGCTGGCGAGACGGTTGGTCTCGGCGCGCTTCTCGGCCAGATCGCCGAAGGTGCGGCTGCCGCCGCTGCGCCTGCTGCCGCCGCCCCGGCTGCAGCACCTGCGGCTCCGGCCCCGACGCCGGCTGCTCCGGCAGCAACTGCCGCTGCGCCCGCCGCGTCGGTATCGTCCATGCCGCCGGCTCCGGCTGCGGCAAAGATGCTCGCAGAAAACAATCTGTCGGCCGAGCAGGTCGATGGCAGCGGCAAGCGCGGTCAGGTTCTGAAGGGTGATGTCATCGCTGCCGTCGCCAAGGCTGCCGCCGCTCCTGCCGCTGCTGCTCCGGCGGCACCCGTTGCCGCGCGCGGCCCGTCGACGGTCGAAGATGCTGCCCGCGAAGAGCGCGTGAAGATGACGCGCCTGCGCCAGACGATCGCCAAGCGCCTGAAGGATGCACAGAACACGGCTGCCATGCTCACCACCTATAACGAGGTGGACATGAAGGCCGTCATGGACCTGCGCAACAAGTACAAGGATGTCTTCGAGAAGAAGCACGGCGTGAAGCTCGGCTTCATGGGCTTCTTCACCAAGGCCGTCACGCATGCCCTGAAGGAACTGCCGGCCGTCAACGCCGAAATCGACGGCACCGACATCATCTACAAGAACTACTGCCACGTCGGCATGGCTGTCGGCACGGACAAGGGCCTCGTCGTCCCGGTCATCCGCGACGCCGACCAGATGTCGATTGCCGAAGTCGAGAAGGAACTTGGCCGTCTCGCCAAGGCAGCTCGTGACGGTTCGCTCTCGATGGCTGAAATGCAGGGCGGCACCTTCACCATCACCAATGGTGGCGTTTACGGTTCGCTGATGTCCTCGCCGATCCTCAATGCACCGCAGTCGGGCATTCTCGGCATGCACAAGATCCAGGAACGTCCGGTCGCCATCGGCGGTCAGGTCGTCATCCGCCCGATGATGTATCTGGCGCTCTCCTACGATCACCGCATCGTTGACGGCAAGGAAGCCGTGACCTTCCTCGTGCGCGTCAAGGAAAGCCTGGAAGATCCGGAACGTCTGGTTCTGGACCTCTAAGCGGAGCGATCTGCCATGCGAGACCGGATCATGCGAGCGGCAGGCGCAGCATTCTGTGCCATGGTTGCCTTCATGCCGGTCTCGGCTCTCGCTTTCGACGTGAACAAGGCGAGCAGCAATTTCGACCTCGTGTCGCTTAGCGATGCGGAGCTTTCCGCACGCTCTCTCAAGACGGTTGATATGGGCAATGTCGAGCTCATGTCCGGCCATATCGTCGCCGCTGATCCGCTGGCGCAGCCGGACCGGCCACCCTTCGCAAGAACGGTTCCTGCAGGCGACTATCCGGTGCGGCTCTATGAGGCCTTCGGGCGTGTTGCCGCCGCCAGCATGCGTTTCGGCGAAGGCAAGCCCGATCATTGGGAGCTTGCGACCGTTCCGGGGCAGGATATCGCGACGCTCAAGGATGACGAGATCTTCGGCTACCCCGTCGATGCAGGCCTCGGCAGCTACATGGATGCTGATACGCTCGACCTGATCGGGGAGCGCGAGCAGCAGGTGCAGACCCAGAAGCCCGATTCTGACGCGAATTACTATAACGACGTGCTCGCCCCGGAGCTTGACGCCAACAAGGGTGTCTATGCCCTGCACCGGCCAGTGACCGGCAAGAAGGGCAATGTCGCGATCTTCTGGAGCGGCTCGGGCGACGGCTTCTATCCGGTGTTCTGGGGCATGGACAAGGAAGAGCATCCACTGGTGCTGCTGACGGATTTCCAGGTCATCGAAAACGCCGACGGGCGCAGAAAGCCGAACTTATAATGAGTGGGGAGCACATGGCGACGAAACAGAAAGGTCTGGCAGGGATCCTCATCGCCGCACTGTCCTGCGCGCCGGTTTCCGCCACCGCTGCCGAGTGCAAGCAGGCCAGCGCGATCTATGGAGATCGTGATGGTGCCTATGAACTGCGCTTTTCGCCGATTACCTCCGAGGCCATGACCTCGACCCATCAGTTCAAGCTCAGCGCCTTGAAGAGCCCGGTCGTCATGAATGGCTATGTCATGTCCTCCGACGATCCGGAGCGGACCATGGGCATGGTGATGTTCAACTGCCCGGATGGCGATGTCACCGGTGCCGATCTCGATGCCTGTATGGTCTGGCAGGGCTTCGTTTATCGCGCAAGCGCCAATGGCGGGCTCGATAACCTGCAGCCCGGCGACAGCCCGGCTGCGGAGAAGATCGTCTTTCCCGGCCTTGGCCCGGCGATACGCCAGTCTTCGGCCTGGGGTGACGGCAAGGCAAAGGTCGCGCCGTGGGATGTTCTCGATTTCAAGGGATGTGCACAATGACTGATGGTCCCGTTCTGCTCGTGACCGGCGGCAGCCGCGGCATTGGTGCTGCCGCTTGCCTGGTTGCTGCGCGCCATGGCTGGCGTGTTGCGGTGAACTACGCCTCGAACGAGGCTGCGGCAAATGCCGTCGTTTCCGAAATCAAGAAGGCCGGCGGCGACGCGATCGCGATCAGGGGTGATGTCGGCAATGCCGCCGATATCGTCTCGATGTTCGAGGCGGTCGACAAGCATTTTGGGCGACTGGACGGGCTGGTGAACAATGCCGGCATCGTCGACTACACCGCGCGTGTCGATGAAATGTCGGCCGATCGTCTCGAACGGATGATGCGGATCAATGTAACCGGCTCCATCCTTTGTGCCGGTGAGGCGGTGAGGCGCATGTCCTCCAGGCATGGCGGGCAGGGCGGCGTGATCGTCAATATCTCCTCGATGGCGGCTGTCATTGGCGGGTCCACACAGTATGTCGACTATGCCGCCTCCAAGGCAGCCATCGACACCTTCACGATCGGGCTCTCCAGGGAAGTCGCGGCCGAAGGCATCAGAGTGAATGCGATCCGCCCCGGCATCATCGAGACGGATATCCATGCCTCCGGCGGGCAGCCGGACAGGCCCAAAGAAATGGCTTCATCGATCCCGATGAAGCGAGCCGGAGAGGCGGAAGAGGTGGCCGATGCAATCGTCTACCTGCTGTCGCCGTCGGCATCCTACATAACAGGCGCGATCCTCAATGTGAGCGGCGGGCGCTAAAGCACGTCGCGCAAAAGTGCGCAGCGGTTTTGCGGTAACGACATGCGACAACAAGAACTTAAAGCGCGGCAAGCGAATCTGAAGGATCGCGACACGCTTTAATCAATAACGTAAAGGGAAAAGCAATGTCCTATGATGTGATTGTTATTGGAACCGGCCCCGGCGGCTATGTCGCGGCAATCAAGGCCGCGCAGCTCGGCCTCAAGGTCGCAGTCGTGGAAAAGCGCGCGACCTATGGCGGCACCTGTCTGAATGTCGGCTGCATTCCATCCAAGGCATTGCTGCACGCTTCGGAAATGTTCCACGCAACACATCACATGGAAGAGCTCGGCATCGAAGTCGCTGCTCCGAAGCTCAATCTCGACAAGATGCTGGCGCACAAGGATGCGACCGTGAAGTCCAACGTCGACGGTGTTGCTTTCCTCTTCAAGAAGAACAAGATCGATGCGTTCCATGGCACCGGCAAGATCGTCTCCGCCGGCAAGGTTTCCGTGACCGCCGAAGACGGCTCGGTTCAGCAGATCGAGGGCAAGAACATCGTCATCGCCACCGGGTCCGACGTCGCCGGCATTCCGGGCGTGAAGGTCGATCTCGATGAGAAAATCATCGTATCCTCCACCGGCGCCATTGCGCTGGAAAAAGTGCCTGAAACGATGATCGTCGTCGGGGGCGGTGTCATCGGTCTCGAGCTCGGTTCGGTCTGGTCGCGCCTTGGCGCAAAGGTGACCGTCATCGAGTTTCTCGACAAGATCCTCGGCGCGATGGATGCCGATGTCTCCAAGCAGTTCCAGCGCATGCTCGGAAAGCAAGGTATCGATATCAAACTGAGCTCCAAGGTGACCGGTGTCGAAAAGGCTGAAAAGGGCGCCAAGGTGACGTTCGAGCCGGTCGCAGGTGGTGCGGCCCAGACGCTCGAAGCCGACGTCGTGCTGATCTCGACCGGCCGCATTCCCTACACGGCGGGCCTTGGCCTGGAAGAAGCCGGCGTCAAGCTCGACAATCGTGGCCGCGTCGAAATCGACGGCCACTTCAAGACCAATGTCGAGGGTATCTACGCCATCGGCGACGTTGTGAAGGGACCGATGCTGGCGCACAAGGCCGAAGACGAAGGTGTGGCGCTTGCCGAAATCCTCGCCGGCCAGCACGGCCACGTTAATTACGACGTCATTCCGAGCGTCGTCTATACGCAGCCGGAAGTCGCTTCCGTCGGCAAGACCGAGGAAGAGCTGAAGGCCGCCGGTATCGCCTACAAGGTTGGCAAGTTCCCGTTTACGGCAAACGGCCGTGCCCGTGCGATGCTGGCAACCGATGGTTTCGTGAAGATCCTGTCGGACAAGGAAACCGACCGCGTGCTCGGCGGCCATATCGTTGGCTTCGGTGCTGGCGAGATGATCCACGAGATTGCCGTGCTGATGGAATTCGGCGGTTCAGCCGAAGACCTCGGCCGCACCTGCCATGCGCATCCGACCATGTCTGAGGCCGTGAAGGAAGCAGCACTCGCCGCCTTCTTCAAGCCGATCCATATGTAAGATTAAATATCAGCAATCATTCATAATGCCGCTTGCCTTCGGGCGGGCGGCATTTTCATTTGGTGGGCAAGATCTGCCGACTACTTAATGAGAGACAAGAAAATGAGTGATCGTGTCGTTGTCGGTTACAGCCTCTCCCAACGATTCCTCCACTGGGTGACCGTACTCCTGGTCCTCTTCAATCTTCTATTTCCTGACGGCATGAATACGTGGCGGCGGCTTGTCCGCCATGGCGGCACGCCGTCGCCGGAACAGATCGCTTCAGCCAACATCCATGCCTATGTCGGTATCGCGATCCTGATCGTGACGATCCTCAGGCTCGCCTTGCGCTTCGTGCAGGGTGTACCGCCTGAAGCTGCGGAGGAGCCGGCGATCTTTCGGCTCGCTGCGCGGCTGGTGCATGCGAGCCTCTATCTGTTGTTGCTCGCTCTGCCTGCTTCAGGCATTGCGGCCTATTATTTTGGTGTCGAGGCACTGGGCTCACTGCATGCCGACGTCCTGAAGCTCGTTCTCTGGATCGTCATCGTCACGCATGTCTTCGGCGCGCTGGTCCATCAGTTTTACTGGAAGACTGATGTCTTGCGGCGAATGACTGCCGGCTAAAGGCGGTCAGTTAACCGCGGTGACGGTGAAGCCCTGCTGGCGCAGCAATTCGATGACGCCTTCCTTGCCCGGCAGGTGAAGGGCGCCGACGGCCATGAAGACGTTGCCGTTGGCGAGGATCGGTGCGGCACGTTCGGCCATCACCTTGTTGCGGTCGAGGATGATGCGTTGCTCGAAGGCGGCATAATCGCTGTCTTCTTCGCTGCCTTCGGGCGTGACGGTCTTCAGCATGGGCATGGTCATGCCGATATCGCCGGAGAGATAGATGTCGGTCATGGTCTCGACGACATCATTCATCTTGGCTCCGAGTTCCAGGGTTTCGATCAGCGACTTCAGATGAAACTCGGTCGGCAGCTCGGCCATGGCCTGCAACTGTTCCGCCAGGGTTTCGAGCCCCTTGACCTGTTTACCCTCCGCGGCCGCATCGGCCGCGATCTTCTGGTCGAGAAACTGCACGCCCTTGGCCTTGCGGGCCATCTCACAGGCGGGAAGTGCGACGGCGCTTGCGATCATCCAGGGACGCATGCGCGAAACGGCCGAGAGCGGGATGCCGCGCTGCTTCAGTCCGTCTTCGAGGCGGGTATAGTCTTCGGGCGAAAGAAGCTTTTCGATAGTCGTGCCGTCCGTGAACATCATCAAGTCCGGCCTCATCAGAAGCGATGCCGTGGCCTTCTTCTCATCGAGGATTTCGTCGGATTCAATGACGATCGTGTCGGCGCCATCATGGGCCTCCTGCGCGCGGGGCGGCAGGCTCAGGACGCGTGGATCGGTGACGTGCATGGTGCCGAGCAGCCAGGAGGGCTTAAGACCGGGCTTCTCGATCTGCCAGAAAATACCTTTACCGTTCGGCGTGGCATCTGCCTCTTTCACCGCTTCGGCATAGCGGGCCGGTTCGTTCTGCCGCAGCTCGCTGAGAAGGTCTTTTCCGTTGCAGTTGTCTTCAGCAGCATCGGCCGGCGTGACCGAGAAGATGACTGCGAGCAATGCGGCGGCGAGCAGCATGTGAAAGGCGGCGATCAGCCAGAGCAGGATATTGCCCGACTGCGCGATATGGAAAGTGCGGTGGCCGATGGAGATCGTCATGATGGTAATCCGGTCACATGTGCTTCAAGCCTCATGCTCTACGCCGGGCTTGCGCATATTCCTTTAAGAGACAGCGTTAACGAAGGCTTATGCGCGTGGATGCGCCCTATCATATACCTCCAGGAGCCTTGACGCATCGACACCGGTATAGACCTGTGTGGTGGAGAGACTGGCATGGCCGAGCAGTTCCTGGATGGTACGCAGATCGCCGCCACCGGCCAGCAGATGTGTGGCAAAGGAGTGGCGCAGCGCATGTGGGGTGGCAGTCTCGGGCAGGCCAAAGGCGCCGCGCAGCTTCTGCATGGCACGCTGAATAATCGCTGGCTGTAGTTTGCCGCCGCGGGAACCACGAAAGAGCGGCTCGCCTTCGTCAAGATGAATGGGGCAGAGCTGCCGGTATTTAGCGACAGTTTCCAAGACGACGGGCAGCAGCGGCACGAGGCGCGTTTTGTTGCCTTTACCGGTAATGCGCAGCGTGGTGGTGCCGGTCCTGACATCGGCGGGCGTCAGGTCGAGCGCTTCAGAAATGCGCAGGCCGCAGCCGTAAAGCAACATCATGACGGCGGCGTCGCGCGCGGCAATCCATGGCTCGTCATGGAGCTGCGATTCATTGCTGACCGCGGTGATGGCCTGTTTGTCCGACAGAGGCTTTGGGAGAGATTTCGGTTGCTTCGGTGAGCGCACGGCGCTCGCCCCTGCTGCATTGACGAGACCCTTCTTTTCAAGGTGACGCAGGAAAGAGCGAATGCCGGCGAGATTGCGAGCCACGGAACGGGCACCGGAACCTTCCTTGCGGCGGGCGGCCAGAAAGGCGCGGAAGTCTGCCGGGCGCAGCGCCTCGACGTCGCGCAGAGTCGTCGGGCCGCCGAGGTGACCGGTCATGAAGGTCAGGAACTGACGCGTGTCGCGCTCGTAAGCATCGAGCGTATGTCCGGAAAGACGGCGTTCGCGGGCCAGGTTTTCGAGCCAGGCACTGCGTTCCGTCATCAGGTGCGGATCGGCGATGATCAGGAGTTCATTCATGGCCAGGGCTCTTGAATTTGATTTCCATAATGCCAATTCTGGAACAGTGGCGTTATGGAATTGCTAATGCTTGCCAAACCCTTGTCATGTATCGATCATAATTCGCTGAGATAGCTTACAGCTCCTATAAGACAGGAATTTTTATGGCACGGCGCGACTCCATGACGGCTTTCGGACAGCTTGCGGAAGCGATCGCCCTGGTCTCACACGGAAAACCCGGCCATATCGTCGATACGCTGATTGCCGAGCGTGGACAGAAGATCGTCCGGCATCCGCTCTGGCCGGTCCTCCGGCCGTTTCTCTACACGCTGCTGCGCTATAACAGGGCGATCGAATTCGCCAGTGACGTTGCCAATATGCCGGGCTTTCAGTCGTTCGAATATATGAGCAACCTGCTGAAGCTCGACATCAATGTCACCAATGGCGAGCGCATTCCGGCGTCCGGCGGTTTCATCCTCGTCAGCAACCATCCGACCGGTATTGCCGATGGCGTGGCTGTCTTCGATCTCCTGAAGACGCGCCGGCCGGATATGATGTTCTTTGCCAATCGTGATGCGGTGCGCGTCAATCCGCGCTTTGCGGAAATAATCATTCCGGTCGAGTGGCGCGAGGAATTCAAGAGCAAGCTCAAGACGCGCGAGACGCTGCAGCTGACCAACCATGCCGTGAAGGAAGGCAAGGCGACGGTGCTGTTTCCTTCCGGCCGCATCGCCTACTGGGCGAACGGAAGGCTGAACGAGCGGCCGTGGAAAACCTCTGCTGTCGGTCTCGCCCGCAAATACGGCCTGCCGATTCTTCCCGTTCATGTGACGGCGCGCAATTCCGGTCTGTTCTACTGGTTTGCCAAATGGTCGACCGAGTTGCGCGATATGACTGTCTTCCACGAGCTTCTGAACAAGAAGGGCGATCGCTTCGATTTCGTCATCGGCAATCTCATTCCTGCCGAACAGCTTGAGGGCGACCTGACCGAGGTGACGAAGGCGCTGGAAAAGCTCACGGTCTACGATATGGCGGCTGATGGGAATGCGCAGTTTGTGCCCGTCTCCGCTCAGCCGTTGCCGGAGCCCGTTGCCGCCCATTCTTTTTAGCGTTGCTTTGCGATAAAGCGAAGACATGCGTCTTCGCTCCATGTTTGCCAAGAATTACCGGTCGCTGCGCTCGATCCGCATGGATCTTGCGGATACCACGCTGTTCCTCGGCGAAAACGGCGCCGGCAAGTCCAATCTCTATCGGGCGCTGCAGCTTGTACAGGCGGCGGTTCGCGGGCGGTTGGGCTACGAACTAGCGGCAGAGGGCGGGATGTTATCGGCCCTCTGGTCAGGATCACGCCGCACGTCCGATGGGCCTGCTCGAATCCGTCTCGAGGTTGAGATCGTCGACGAGGAGCGCGCCGTCACATTCCGATATCATGTCGAGGCAGGGCTGCGTCCGCCGGCGGCGGCCGGATTCGCGCTGGAGCCGCAGATCAAAGCCGAAGAACTGTCCGTCGAAACCGGTCGACGCGCTGTGACGATGATGAGACGTGCCGGTCCTGGCATCTCCGTCCGCGACGCTGCAGGACGGATGCAGGATTATCCGGACGAAGCCCTGACCTCTGAAACCGCGATCGCGCTCCTTGGGGATGCCGGCCATTTCCCCGAGGTTGCTGCCTTCCGCCGCATTGTCAACAACTGGCGCTTCTTCCACGGTTTTCGTACCGACAGGGCGTCTCCGCTTCGCCACCCCTGTCTCCCGGTCACCAGCCCGATTCTGGATGAGGACGGATCCAATCTCGCCGCCGTCTTTGCAACGCTTGCACATATCCGGCAGGATACGGTCGAGCTTGACCGTATCCTGGCATCTGCGCTCGGTGGGGCGAGGCTTGTCGTGTCGGAACCGGGCGAGACGGCCGAGTTCGGGTTGATGCTTCCGGATTTCCCGCACCGCGTCTTCCATCCGCGCGAGCTGTCCGATGGCCAGATTCGCTTCCTTGGTCTTGCGGCCGCATTGCTCTCTTATCGTCTGCCGGCGCTCATCGCGCTGAATGAGCCGGAGGCGAGCCTGCATCCCGATATGCTGGTGCCGCTTGCCGATATGATCGCCGAGGCGTCGAAAAGCAGTCAGGTCTGGATTGTCACCCACTCGGTGCAACTGGCCGAGGCGGTGCGCGAACGCTGCGGCGTTCGCCCGCGAAAGGTTATCCGTGAGAATGGCGCCACCTGGATCGAAGGCATGCGGCTGACGGGAGCGATTGCCGGTGACGACGATGATGACGAATAAGCCTCATCGTCGGCGGGTTCCATTTTTCCGCCGTTGCGGGCATGGTCTGCCGCGATGAGCACAGATTCGTCCGATCTCTTTGGCGCGCTTTTCGAGGCCCCGCCCGTGAACCGCACGGTTCCGGTACTGGTGCCGATGCCGGCGCCAAAGCCCTATTCCTACTCGGTGCCTGAAGGCATGGCGGTTGAGCCCGGCTCGGTCGTGCAGGTGCCGCTTGGCCCGCGCCAGGTGATCGGCGTCGTCTGGGACGGTGGCGAAGATGGTGTCGATCCCAAGAAGCTTAGACCCATCACGCACGTCTTCGACTGCCCGCCACTCAACAAGGAGATGCGGGATTTCATCGACTGGGTGGCCGCCTATACGCTTTCGCCGCCGGGACTTGTTGCGCGCATGGCGCTGAGGGCGCCGAATGCCTTCGAGCCGGAGCCGATGGTGGAAGGATTGCGCTTCGTCGGCGGCGAGCCGGAGCGGATGACGCCAGCGCGCGCCCGCGTGCTCGATACCGCTGCGGACGGGCTATCCTGGACACGCATCGGCCTTGCGCATGCTGCCGGTGTTTCCACCAGCGTCGTTGACGGGCTGATTGCGCAGGGCATTTTCGAGACCATCTTCCTGCCGCCGCCACCTGTCGTTGCCACACCCGATCCGGATTTTATCGGCTCCCGCCTCGAGGGGCCGCAGAAGGAGGCGGCCGACGAAATCCTGGACGAAGTGCGCAAGGGGGAATTTGCGGTATCGCTGATCGATGGCGTAACGGGTTCCGGAAAGACGGAAGTCTATTTCGAAGCGATTGCCGAGACGCTGAGGCGGGGCAAACAGGTGCTGATCCTGCTGCCGGAAATCGCGCTCACTGCCAGTTTTCTCGAACGCTTCCAGGATCGGTTCGGTGCGAAACCGGCCGAGTGGCATTCCGATCTTGCACCGCGTATGCGTGAAAAGGTCTGGCGGCAGGCGGTGACCGGCGAGGTGCGGGTCGTGGCCGGTGCGCGCTCGGCACTGTTTCTGCCTTTCGAGGATCTCGGCCTCATCATCGTCGATGAAGAGCACGATCCTGCCTACAAACAGGAAGACCGCGTCTATTACAATGCGCGAGACATGGCGGTCGTGCGGGCGCGGATCGGCGATTTTCCACTGGTGCTCGTTTCGGCGACGCCGTCGGTCGAAAGCCAGGTCAACGGCCAGAGCGGACGCTACAGCACGATCCATCTGCCGACTCGTTTCGGCGATGCCGCACTGCCCGACCTGCATCTTGTAGACATGCGGCGCCATGCGCCGGAGCGCGGCGGATTCCTGTCGCCGGTTCTGATCCGGGCGATCGGCAAGACGGTGGAGAAGGGCGAGCAGGCGCTGCTCTTTCTCAATCGCCGCGGTTATGCGCCGCTGACGCTCTGCCGTGTCTGCGGCCATCGTTTCCAATGCCCGCAATGTTCGAGCTGGCTGGTAGAGCACCGCTTCCGTCGGCAGCTCCAATGCCATCAGTGCGGTTATTCCCAACCGACACCCGAAGCCTGCCCGGAATGCGGAACGCTCGACCATCTCGTCGCCTGCGGTCCGGGCGTGGAACGTATCGCCGAAGAAGTAGAACGACATTTTCCGGATGCGCGCACCATAGTGCTCTCTTCAGACATCATGGGCGGGGTGAAACGGCTGAGGCTGGAACTCGACGCCATCGCCAAGGGCGAGGCGGATATCGTCATCGGCACGCAGCTTGTTGCAAAGGGCCATAACTTTCCGCTGATGACACTGGTTGGCATCGTCGATTCGGATCTTGGCCTCGCCAACGGCGATCCGCGTGCTGCGGAGCGGACTTTCCAGCTTCTTTCGCAGGTCACTGGACGCGCCGGGCGAACCGGCCTTAAGAGCCATGGGCTGCTTCAGACCTATCAGCCGCAACATCCGGTCATGCAGGCAATCGTCTCCGGCGACGCGCGAGCCTTTTACGAACGCGAGATCAGCGAGCGCGAGCGCGCAATCCTTCCGCCCTTCGGCAGGCTCGCCTCCATCATCGTTTCAGCCGATACGCGGCACGATGCGGAAAACCATGCGCGCGGCATGCGCAATGCCGCACCGCAGGTTGCGGGCATTTCCGTTCTCGGCCCAGCAGAGGCGCCGTTGGCGCTGGTGCGCGGACGCCATCGTTTCCGGCTGCTGGTCCATGGGCGCCGGAACTCGGACATGCAGGCCTATCTGCGGGCAATGTTGTCGCAATCACCGAAGGAGCGAGGTTCGATTCAGGTGCAGCTTGACATCGATCCGCAGAGCTTCCTGTAGATCGTTACAGTCTCAGCGTTTCCGGATGCCGTCGATCATGGCATAAACGCCGAATCAACTGGCGATTAGGGGCGCGGCATGGAATTCTACTTCCCGACGGAATTTAGCGAACAGCTTGCCTTTGGTGCAGCGGCCTTCACCGCCCTTGCCGGCTTCGTCATCATGTTCGCGCCCGGTCTTGCCATGCGGGCTTTCGGGCTCGCACCGCGCGGCGAACGGCGCGAGGGCTTCGGCGAAATGCGATCGATGGGCGGCCTCTATCTCGGCCTCGGCATTGCCGCGATCATGCTGGCGCAGGACTGGACCTATCTGGCGCTCGGAGCAGCCTTCGCGATGGCGGCTTTCGCGCGCATCATTTCCATCCTGTCAGATAAGGGGAGCACGCTCCTCAACTATTTACTTCTGGTTGCGCAGGCGGCCGTGGCCGCATTGTCGCTGCTACACGTATTCGGCTTCCTGCAGGGCTAATCCAAAGCCGAAATTATAGCGTTTCGCGGGCCACTTCAGGACGTTTCAGTAATTTTGCTGACAGAAAATCATGCGAAACACGTATTCGGGCGTTACGCGTGTTGCGAGTCCCGATATCCTATGTTAGACGGACCCCGAATTTCGGAAGAAGCAAGAGGCTTCTCTTGCGATTTCTGGGGGAAATCAAAACGAATTCAAGATCATAGACTCGGCGCCCGTCGGAAGTCGGATTTTGAATTGAAATCAGGGAAATTTGTGCCCGTGGCAGACACGTCCCAGCTTACTTCTGGTGTTGCCGAGCGCTATGCCTCGTCGCTTTTCGAGCTGGCGCTCGAAGAACGCGCAGTCGACAGCGTTACCGCCGATCTTGACCGTTTCCAGGCCATGCTGGACGAAAGCGAAGACCTGAAGCGCTTTGTCCTGAGCCCGGTCTTTTCCGCAGAAGATCAGCTCAAGGCGATCGTCGCTCTTAGCGAAAAAGCTGGCATCTCGGGTTTCTTTGCCAATTTCCTGAAGGTCGTGGCGCGTAACCGCCGCCTGTTTGCCCTGCCGGGCATGATCAAGGCCTTCCGCATCATTGCTGCCAACCAGCGTGGCGAAATTTCTGCCGAAGTCACTTCGGCACATGCTCTCTCGGCAGAGCAGGAAAATGAATTGAAGGCGGCGCTCAAGGGCGTCACCGGCAAAGACGTGGCGATTGCTGTCACGGTTGATCCGTCAATTCTTGGTGGTCTGATCGTCAAGGTCGGGTCCCGTCAGATTGACACGTCTCTTGGTACCAAACTCTCTACCCTTAAGCTTGCATTGAAAGAGGTCGGCTGATGGATATCCGCGCTGCGGAAATTTCCGCAATTCTTAAAGACCAGATCAAGAACTTCGGCAAAGAGGCAGAAGTCTCGGAAGTCGGTCAGGTTCTCTCCGTTGGTGACGGCATCGCTCGCGTTTACGGCCTGGACAATGTTCAGGCTGGTGAAATGGTCGAGTTCCCCGGCGGCATCCGCGGCATGGCGCTCAACCTTGAATCCGACAATGTCGGTGTCGTTATTTTCGGCGCCGACCGCGACATCAAGGAAGGCGACACCGTCAAGCGCACTGGCGCTATCGTTGACGTTCCGGTCGGTCCGGAACTGCTCGGCCGTGTTGTCGACGCTCTCGGCAACCCGATCGACGGCAAGGGCCCGATCAATGCGACCCGCCGTTCGCGCGTCGACATCAAGGCTCCGGGCATCATTCCGCGCAAGTCGGTTCATGAGCCGATGTCGACCGGCCTCAAGGCCATCGACGCCCTCATCCCGGTTGGCCGCGGCCAGCGCGAACTCGTCATCGGCGACCGCCAGACCGGCAAGACCGCGATCCTGCTCGATGCCTTCCTCAACCAGAAGGCCATTCACGAGAGCGGTCCGGAAGGTGAGAAGCTTTACTGCGTTTACGTCGCCATCGGTCAGAAGCGTTCGACCGTCGCGCAGTTCGTCAAGGTGCTCGAAGAGCGCGGTGCGCTGAAGTATTCGATCATCGTTGCCGCCACGGCTTCCGATCCGGCTCCGATGCAATATCTGGCACCGTTTGCCGGCTGCGCCATGGGCGAATATTTCCGCGACAACGGCATGCACGCGCTGATCGGTTACGACGACCTGTCCAAGCAGGCCGTTTCCTACCGCCAGATGTCGCTGCTGCTGCGCCGCCCGCCGGGCCGCGAAGCCTATCCGGGCGACGTTTTCTACCTGCACTCGCGTCTGCTCGAGCGCGCTGCGAAGATGAACGACGACCAGGGCGCCGGCTCGCTGACCGCTCTTCCTGTCATCGAAACGCAGGGTAACGACGTTTCGGCCTTCATTCCGACCAATGTGATCTCGATCACCGACGGCCAGATCTTCCTTGAAACCGACCTGTTCTATCAGGGTATCCGCCCGGCCGTTAACGTCGGTCTGTCGGTTTCCCGCGTCGGTTCCTCGGCTCAGATCAAGGCCATGAAGCAGGTTGCCGGCTCGATCAAGGGTGAACTCGCCCAGTATCGTGAAATGGCTGCCTTCGCCCAGTTCGGTTCGGACCTTGACGCTGCTACGCAGCGTCTGCTGAACCGCGGCGCACGCCTGACCGAACTCCTGAAGCAGCCGCAGTTCTCGCCGCTGAAGACGGAAGAGCAGGTCGCCGTGATCTTCGCGGGCGTCAACGGTTACCTCGACAAGCTGCCGGTCGCTCAGGTCGGCAAGTTCGAACAGGGCCTGTTGTCCTATCTGCGTTCGGAAGGCTCTGCCATCCTCGATGCGATCCGCACGGAAAAGGCTATCAGCGACGCGACGAAGGGCAAGCTCACTGCTGCTCTCGACAGCTTCGCCAAGTCTTTCCAGTAACGGGCCCTAGGTTAGGACGGATAACGGATGCCTTCACTTAAGGATCTGAAAAACCGGATCGCCTCCGTCAAGGCGACGCAGAAGATCACCAAGGCGATGAAAATGGTCGCCGCGGCGAAGCTTCGGCGTGCGCAGGAGGCGGCCGAGGCCGCCCGGCCTTACTCGCAGCGTATGAATGCGGTCCTGGCGAATATTGCCAAGGCTGTTACCGATGCGGACGGTGCCCCGGTTCTGATGACCGGCACCGGCAAGGACCAGGTGCACCTGCTCGTCGTCTGCACGGCCGAACGCGGCCTGTGCGGCGGCTTCAATTCGCAGATTGCGCGCTTTGCTCGCGATCACGTTCGCAAGCTAGTCGCCGAAGGCAAGACGGTGAAGATCCTCACCGTCGGCAAGAAGGGCTATGACATCCTGCGTCGCGATTTCGCGTCGCTGATCGTCGAGCGCAAGGAACTGCGCGAAGTCAAGAAGATCGGCTTCGAGAATGCCGACCAGATCGGCAAGCGCATCATCGAAATGTTCGAAGCCGGCGAGTTTGACGTCTGCACGCTGTTCTACTCCGAGTTCAAGTCGGTCATCAGCCAGGTTCCGACCGCACAGCAGCTCATCCCAGCCAAGGCTCCGGAAGCCGTTGCCGTAGATGAAGAGCATGCTGGTGCCGTTTATGAATACGAGCCGGATCCGGCGTCGATCCTCGACGAGCTGATCCCGCGCAACATCTCGGTCCAAATCTTCCGCGCTCTCCTCGAGAACGTCGCGGGTGAAATGGGCGCCAAGATGAGCGCGATGGACAATGCGACGCGCAATGCTGGTGAGATGATCAACAAGCTGACGTTGAGCTACAACCGTCAGCGTCAGGCTCAGATCACCAAGGAACTGATTGAAATCATTTCGGGCGCGGAAGCGCTCTGAGGTTAGGAAAAGAGGGTCAGAAAATGGCTGAGGCAGCTACCCCCAAGACCGGCTCTGTCGGCAGAGTCACACAGGTTATCGGCGCCGTCGTCGACGTTGCTTTTGAAGGCGAACTGCCGAAGATCCTGAACGCGTTGGAAACCGACAATAACGGTAACCGTCTGGTTCTCGAAGTTGCTCAGCACCTCGGCGAAAACGAAGTTCGTACCATTGCGATGGACTCGTCCGAAGGTCTCGTTCGCGGCCAGCAGGTTACCGATACCGGCGCTCCGATCTCGGTTCCGGTTGGAAACGAAACGCTCGGCCGTATCATGAACGTCATCGGCGAGCCGGTCGACGAAGCTGGTCCGCTGAACACCGCTCACAAGCGCGCCATCCACCAGGACGCTCCGGCTTATGTCGAGCAGTCCACGGAAGCGCAGATCCTCGTCACCGGCATCAAGGTGGTCGATCTTCTTGCTCCCTATGCAAAGGGCGGCAAGATCGGCCTGTTCGGCGGCGCAGGCGTCGGCAAGACCGTTCTCATCATGGAACTGATCAACAACGTCGCCAAGGCGCACGGTGGTTACTCGGTCTTCGCTGGCGTGGGTGAACGTACCCGCGAAGGCAACGACCTCTACCACGAAATGATCGAATCGGGCGTCAACAAGCATGGCGGCGGCGAAGGCTCGAAGGCTGCGCTCGTTTACGGCCAGATGAACGAACCGCCGGGCGCCCGCGCTCGCGTCGCTCTGACCGGTCTGACGGTTGCTGAACACTTCCGCGACCAAGGTCAGGACGTTCTGTTCTTCGTCGACAACATCTTCCGCTTCACGCAGGCTGGCTCGGAAGTGTCGGCTCTGCTCGGCCGTATCCCTTCTGCTGTGGGCTATCAGCCGACGCTCGCAACCGACATGGGGCAGATGCAGGAACGCATCACCACGACGACGACGGGCTCGATCACCTCGGTTCAGGCCATTTACGTTCCGGCCGACGACTTGACCGACCCGGCGCCGGCAACCTCGTTCGCCCACTTGGACGCAACCACGGTTCTGTCGCGCTCGATCGCTGAAAAGGGTATCTATCCGGCCGTCGATCCGCTCGACTCCACCTCGCGCATGCTCGATCCGCTGGTCGTCGGCGACGAACATTACGAAATTGCCCGTAAGGTTCAGTCGACCCTGCAGCGCTACAAGGCCCTACAGGACATCATCGCCATCCTGGGCATGGACGAACTGTCCGAAGAGGACAAGATCGCTGTTGCCCGCGCCCGCAAGATCGAACGCTTCCTGTCGCAGCCGTTCTTCGTTGCCGAAGTCTTCACCGGTTCGCCGGGCAAGCTGGTTGCTCTCGAAGACACGATCAAGGGCTTCAGGGGCCTCGTCAACGGCGACTACGACCACCTGCCCGAAGCTGCTTTCTACATGGTTGGCTCGATCGAAGAAGCCATCGAGAAGGCCAAAAAGCTCGCTGCCGCTTGATGAGCGACGCTCAGGACGAGATATTCTGCTGCGACACGCTCAAAAGTGTCGTGGCAGAGCTTCCTGAACCAGCCGCGCCGACCATCTACCGGGCCGATAATGGCGTGATGATGATGGTTGTCGGACTGGCTCAGACCGAGGAAGGCCTCGGTTATCTCGATCATGCGATGATGCACTGCCCGTTCTGCGGGACCAAATTGCAAGATGCAAAGGCCATAGCCGAGAAGGTAAGTCACTGATGGCTGACAATTTCAACTTTGAGCTCGTTTCGCCGGAGCGCCTGCTGCTGTCGGAGATGGTGACCGAGGTCGTCATTCCCGCCACTGAAGGTGAGATGACGGTCATGGCCCACCATGCCCCGACGATGACGACCATCAAGCCGGGCATCGTGAGTGTTCGTTCTTCTTCAGGCTCGAAGCAGGATTACGTGGTGTTCGGCGGTTTTGCCGACATCCTGCCGACGGGATGCACGCTCCTTGCTGAATCTGCCCTTCCGGTGGAGGAACTCAACAAGGACGAACTGACCCGCCGCATCGAAGCTGCGAAGCAGGAACTTGAGGATGTCGTGCATCATGAGCACAAGTCCAAGCTTGAGCATTTCATCATGGAAATGACCCGTCTGCAGGGCATGGTCGGTCAGGACTGATCGGTTCAGGTAGACATTCTGGATTGAACAAGAAAGCGGCCTTCAAGGCCGCTTTTTTTATCCGGAAACAAGATGCATTTATGCTGAGGCGTGCTTGCAAAAACAAAAGGCGGTGTTTCGCCGCCCGCCTGATCGATCTGGTCTGTGGAAACTCGGTATCTCAGAAACCGGTGCCGCCGCGCAGCTCGGAGAGCAGCGTGCCAAGCAGGATCTTCATATCCAGCCAGAGGCTGAAATTCCTGATGTAATAGATATCGCTGGCGATGCGGGCGCGTGCCTCCGTCGGGCGTTCCGTCGGACCACGCCAGCCGCGCGTCTGGGCAAGGCCGGTAATACCTGGCCGCATCAGATGGCGGTAATGATATTCAGGCACCAGTTCCTCGTAGAGCATACCGGCCGCGCGCATGTTGATGGCGTGGCAACGGGGACCGACGAGCGACATATCGCCCTTAATGACGTTGAGAAGCTGGGGCAGTTCATCGATATTGGTCTTGCGCAAGAAGGCGCCGATCCGCGTCACGCGCCGATCACCCTTGACGGTTTGTTCGACGCCGGTGGGATCGCAGAGATCCGCCCGCATGGAGCGGAACTTGTAGACAGTGATCTTGCTACCCTTACGCCCCCAGCGAATCTGTCGGAAAAACACCGGGCCGCCATCGTCGATCACGATGAGGAGGGCGATCGTCAGAAGGACGGGGAACAGGATGATCAGCGCGCTCGCCGCTCCAAAAATGTCGAAAGCTCTCTTCAAGCCAAGCTGAAGCCAGCCTCCGCCATCCAATGAGGCAAAGCTCTCCGGCTGGCGAATATTGGAATTCGCTGCGTCGGGAGCCTTCATCTTCACTGTCTTTACTGAGAAAGCCGTGTCTTGAAGCTTATTTGAAGTAAACACGTTCATTAAGCAACGTCCGTGGAAATACTGGAATAGTGCGTCGCGCTGGCACAAATACATGGACCGGGTCGGTTTGTCACCCGCTTCTTTAATGTTTTCCTTACCCTAATTGAGCCAAATTTGGGAGTATTTCGAAATATGTCCCTGATATTTTTGGCTGGTTAGGAATTAACTATATTGCGTAAAGGCTTAATTCTTGCGCGTTATGCGTGCGGCGCGTCGTATTGCCTGCCGCTCGAGAGCGAAATAACTGAGGCTTGCGAGAAGAAAGACAATCGTCGTCGCAAGGGCACAGCCAATAAGCCAATCGCGCAGGGGGTTGTCCTTACCGATCCCGAATATGGCCGGTGAGATCGTCTGCATCGTGGTCAGTACGATGTCCTGCCAGATGTAGATGCCGAATGAGACGGTTGCCGTGAAGCGCACGAAGGCGTTGTCGAGCAACGCCGCAAGCAGGGTGGAGCGCGAGAGGGCAACGAGCGCAAGCGCGGTCATAAGTGGGAACAGCGGAAAGACGTAAGGGATGCCGAGCCATCCATAGGCTTCCCACGGGCCTCCCGTCGAAAGCGGCAGCTGGAGGCCGGCGATGACCAGGCAGGCGAAGGCAATGATGTCGAACAGGATCTGACGCTTTCGCGGCAGTATCGTGTGAAGGCCTGCCGCGAGCGCACCGAGCGCAAAAATCGCGAAGAAACCGAAGGGATTGTAGTTTGGCATCCACTCCTTTGCGCCGCCCTGCATGCCATATTGCCAGCCACGATCAATCTCATTGGGAGGAACAACCGTGCGGAAAGTCTCGTGGGCAAGCAGCGCCACAGCAATGATGGCGAGCCAGGCAAGGCGCGTGATCAGCGGAGTGCGGCGTTTTTCCGGGATAGCGAAAAGCCAGAAGAAACCAAGCGGCAGCAGCACATAGCTCGTTACTTCGAAGGATATGGACCAGAGCGGGCCGTTGCCTTCGACAGGAAAGAAGGTGCGCCAATGCCACTGGCTCATGAACAGGAGACCGCTCACATAACGCATGACGAGTTCCGGCGTCAGCGCATGCCCAAGCAACGTGATGCTGAGGATAAAACCTGCGGTCAAAGCTACCCAATAGCCGGGCACGATGCGGGCCGCTCGACGCAGCACGTAGGTGCGCAGGTCAGGCATTGCATAACCGGCATCAAGGGAATGCCAGAACGGCAAGGCCAGCAGAAAGCCGCTGAGGATAAAGAAGATTGAGACGCCGAAATTGCCGAAGCGCAGGGCGGTCAGCGCCGGCTGAAACCCTTCGGTCTTGTTAAGGTCGATGCGCAGAACAAGGTGGTGGATGAGGACAAGCAGGCAAGCGGTTGCACGCAAGAAATCTGCTCCGGCTACCCGGTCCTGCTGCTGCATGTCACTCCCTCGCTCCTTGCCGGACTTTGCAGCGGAAAGCTGCTGCCGGCAAGGGCGGGGTCATCTCAGCCAAGCAGATCGTTCGTGTAATAGGCGGAAAAGTCGGGCTTTTCCTTCAGCGCCGCACCATTGGCATCGAGCAGGATGCCATGGTCGAACAGGAACGTGCCGATCGCTTCGGCCTTGGCCGGATCGATGATGCCGATCGCGCCGTTGTCACCCTTGAGGAAACGACCTTCGACCAGGGCCTTTTGCGATGCCTTGACCAGTTCGGTATTCAGCAGCGCGCCGTTGCTGCCGGCAATCAGGAGATCGCAGGCCTCGTTCTGATTGTCGACCGAATAGGCATAACCTTTGAGTGTTGCCTGGACAAAGGCGCGGGCATTTTGCGGATTGGCCGAAAGATAGGCATCGCTGGAAGCGATTGCGGTCGTCTGTTCGTCGGGAATTCCATGGTCGCTATAGCGCCAGCGTCCGACCTGCCGGTTCTCCAGCTGGGCGGCAATACCCTCCCAGGTGTAGATTTCCAGTGTAAAGTCCACCGCGCCGTTGTCGAGCGCCTCATAGGCCGAGGTGCCGAGCGTGACATTCTGGAAGGTGCCCTTGCCGCCGTCGTTGCGGATCATCGCAGAGACGAGTGCCTCCTCCCATGCGCCGCCAAAGCCGCCATAGGTCTTGCCATCAAGATCTTTCGGACTCTTGATGTCGTTGCGGCCGCCCTTGAAGATCAACCTGCCGGTTTCCGTCTGCACGACAGCATAGACGAGTTTCACATCGGCGCCCGCGGCGCGCTGGGTAAAGGTCTCGATCTCTCCGCAAATCCCGAAATCGGCAACACCATTTGCGACCAACGTGCCGGCACTCGTATCGGCATAGGGCAGGATCTCGACATCGATGCCGGCTGCCTCATAGAAGCCCTTCGCCTTGGCGACATAGATGCCGATATGGTTGGTGTTCGGTGTCCAGTCGAGCGCGATACGCACCTTTGGGGAGGATTGCGCGAAGGCGGTGCGGCCGGCAAGGCTTGCGGCCATGGCGGCAAAAAGGGTCTGTCGGCGGGTGAGAAGCATCAGGACCTCCTCAGGTTCTTTGCGGATGCAGCAATGTTTGAAGAATTTCAGTTTCGATCGCCTGAGCGGCCGGGGAGCCGAGATCTGCAAGCGTCCGCGGTCTTGCGAGCGGCACCTCGAATTCCCTGATCACGGCAGCCGGACGGGCGGACAACACATAGATACGATCGGACAGGAAGACGGCTTCCCGTACGTCATGGGTAATCAGCAGGGCCGTCCATCGATGACCGGTCCACATGCCCTGCAGCCATTCCTGCATCTGGGTGCGGGTAAGCGCATCGAGTGCTCCGAAAGGCTCGTCGAGCAGCAGCATGTCTTGCCGCTGGATCACCGTGCGCAGCAGAGCCGCGCGCTGGCGCATGCCGCCCGAAAGGGCCGCGGGATAGTGATTTTCGAAGCCAGCAAGGCCGAAGCGTTCAAAGAGGGGGGCGGCCACGGCGCGCGCCTGGCTGCGGCGCATGCCGTGCACTTCGAGGCCGAGGATCGCGTTGTCGATGACGCTTCGCCACGGCATCAGCGCATCGCGCTGAGGCATGAAGGCGAATGCATGCTCGGCCTGCGACAGCTGCATGCCGTCGAAGACAATCTCTCCCTTATCGGCCTGCAGCGCCTGTGTCAGCAGCCGCAGGATCGTCGACTTGCCGGAGCCGGACGGGCCGACGATCGAGACGAATTCACCTCTGGCGATATGAAGAGAAATGTCCCTCAGCACTTCCATGCCGTCGAAGGACTTCGACACATTCTTCAGCTCGAGCATCCCGTTCATCGGCGTTTCTCCGCAGGGGATTGCCAGGGCATGACGAAACGCTGCACCGCCAGGGTGAGACCGAAGAGGCAAAGGGTCAGAAGGGCGCTGACGACGACGGCGGCGAGGACGAGATCCGGCCGGAAATTGTTCTTGGCATTGAGGATATAGATCCCGAGGCCGCGCGCGGCGCCTGCATATTCGGCGAAGATGGCGCCGACCACGGCATAGGTGATCGAAATACGCAGGCCGGCAAAGAAGAAAGGCATGGCGGAAGGGAGCCGTGCCAGGCAGAAGATGCGCCAGCGACTTGCCTTCATGGAACTCAGAAGCTCGGCAATATCCCGGTCCGTCGCTTCATAGCCCTGAAGCAGGGCGACCAGCAGCGGAAAGAAGGTAACGAGAGCGACGAGCAGAAGCTTCGGCAGCAGCCCGAAACCGAACCAGAGTACGACGAGGGGGGCGATCGCGACCAGCGGCAATGTCTGGCTGACGATGAAGAGCGGCAGCAGCGCACGGCGCATGAATGGCACGAAATCCATCAGGACCGACGAGGCGAAGGCGAAGACGAGCGACAAAGCAAAACCGCCGAGCGTCGCGCCGAGCGTCGGCCAGGTATTGTCGAGCAGTGCCTGCCTGTTCAGCCAGCCCTGCGTAAGGATGCGCGAGGGTGAGGGCAGGATCGAGGGCTTGATGCCGGAGAGATCGACATAGAGCTCCCAGACAGCCAGGAAGGCAAGCATGGCGAGAATGGCGGGCAAGGCCCGCCTCAGTGGCGCAAATGTCGAATCCGGTTTCGATAGGGTCATGCCGTCAGGCGTCTCAGGCTTTGCTCGGGCTGTTCGCGGAGACCGTGATATCCAGTGTCACGTGACCTTCGGGATCGCCAAAGCGATAGAAAGCTTCATGGATGGTCGCGAAGATCGCGCCGGCGTCGCCGCGCAGCTTGGTGCAGAAATTCTTCGAGCGGTCGAATGTGCCCGAGCGCTTCAGGAAATCGATGCAGCCGTAAATCTCGTCCATATGGGTGCCAGTTCCCATGACATAGAGAGAAAATTGGGCCGCCGTTGGTTGACCAGTCTCGGTCGTATCCCTGACTGCTGCGATCGCGGCCTCCACGCGCTCGGCGAGCGGCTCGGAGCGGCTTGAGGACAGGCCGGCGCCGCAGATTGCATCATCCGGTTCGCCGGGGCAGCCGCGCGAGATCGCGGCGGACAATACGCAATGCTCGCCACTTGCGGCAGCCGAGACGAAGAGGTCGCGCATGGCGGCAAACAGCACGTCGGGCGGGCCGACCATCAGCGTGGAAATATCATCGGTTTCGATGCGAAGATGATCGCGATAGGGCTCGAGAGCCTTGATCGCGTCAAGGATGATGCCGACGAAATTGCCGGACATCGGATATAGAGACACTTGTGCGCCGGAAAACAATTGGACCTCGCTCCGCTGGCATTACCCAGATCAGCTTTAAAGGGTCCGGAGGCATGCGCCTCACATCTCAGCCCCGGCAATTCGGAGCTCCCCCGTGAAATTGTGGCGGAAGCTATCACCCGGCCTGCGGTACCGCAACCGTAAAATTCCTACCCGGCTATGCGGTCGCCAAGAGGCGCGTGCAGTTCAGGCGCACTTTGTAAGGTGCCCGAGGGGAAACACCCGGACGGAGGTCCTGTCCGGGTGTCCAGCCGGTCCGTACCTGCCAGAGACGGAGCCGGATGTCTTTGTCTCAGGCGGCGACGCCGGCATAGGGCGTGTCGCTGCGGGCGGCGACCAGGGCCTCAGTCCACCATTGCAGCTGGGACATCATTCGGGAAAGCCTGCGCAGAGCTTCCTGCGGATCCTGCAGCCGGCCCTCATTGTCGAAACGGCGCCAGGGGGAATTGAAACTCACGGCATCGCAGATCGTGACGGCGTGAAGCTCCGCAAAAACGAGGCGAAGTTGTTCGACTGCCCGCAATCCGCCGGATATGCCGCCATAACAGACGAAGGCGATCGGCTTTCCGTGCCAGGGTTCGGCGAAGAGATCGATGAGGAATTTCAGGGAAGCGGTGAAGCTGTGGTTGTATTCCGGGGTGACGAGGATGAAACCATCGGCCTGATGAAGCCTGTCCGCAAGCCGCCTTGCCTCCGGATGATGCGGTAAATGCTCTCGCGGCAGTGAAAATGCCAGCGGGTCGATGATGTCGATCTCGAATTGCGGAAAGCGGGCCAGCTCTCTTTCGAGCCACTTCACCACCCTGTCGCAGATGCGTCCCTCGCGCGTGCTGCCATAGATGACGGCAAGCCTCATGGGTTTGTGCATGCATTACTCCTTCTTATCTCGGCTTTACGGCCTCGGGAGCGCAGTCTATAAAACCTAAACTAATATTGAGGTCAATGGGTCATGCAGCAGAATCCGGGATTCTCCTTGAGCAAACTTCTGACGGTGGGCGAGGTGGCAGAGCGCAGCGGACTTGCGGTTTCCGCCCTGCATTTCTACGAAGCGAAAGGGCTGATCTTCAGCATTCGCACCCGCGGCAACCAGCGGCGCTACGGCCGCGACGTGCTGCGGCGTCTCGGCATCATCAAGGTGGCGCAACGCGTTGGCATTCCGCTCTCTGAAATTCAGACTGCGTTCGAAACCCTGCCGCAGAGCCGTACGCCGACAGTCGAGGACTGGCAGAGGTTATCAAGGCTCTGGAAGGACAATCTCGATATCCGCATCAGGCAGCTCAGCC
Source organism: Sinorhizobium sp. B11 (assembly GCA_039725955.1). Taxonomy (NCBI): domain Bacteria; kingdom Pseudomonadati; phylum Pseudomonadota; class Alphaproteobacteria; order Hyphomicrobiales; family Rhizobiaceae; genus Sinorhizobium; species Sinorhizobium sp. B11. The sequence goes on along the minus strand of CP091034.1, from coordinate 4,264,490 downwards.
TGTTACGCGATCATCTGACGAGCTGCATCGGCTGCGGTTGCCTCTCTATCGACGCCTGCCCGCTGCGCAATCCCTTCGATGTACTTGGCAGACAGGGCGCCGGTGCGCGGCTGCTCGACCCGGGTGCCTAGATCTTCGAACTTTCTTTTGGCTGATGCCCGCATATGTTAGGCGTGATAGCGCAAGCGGCGGACCGGCCCGCAAATGAGGAGAACTTCGTGTTTCATCCCAAGTTATTCGAAAACCGCAATGTCGTCGTGACGGGTGCCGGCCGCGGTATCGGCCTCGAAGTTGCCCGACAGTTTCTGGATTGCGGTGCGCGCGTGCTTGTCCATACCGGGCGCGACGGGGAGCGCGAACTGCCGGATTTTCTGCTGACTGCCGAATCGGAACGCCGGGCCCTGCTTTTGCCGGCGGATTTCCTGCAGCAGGGCGGGGCTGCGAAGTTTGCGCAAGAGGCGCTCGATTTCTTCGACAAGGTGCATGTGCTGGTCAACAATGCCGGCACGATGCATGGGCGTTTTCCCGCCGGTGAACTGACCGATGCCGATTATGAGACCGTCGTGCGCCTCAACCAGACGTCGGTGGTGGAGCTCACCCGGGCCCTGCTTCCCGCGCTCCGGGCCGCGCAGGGTGCCGCCATCGTCAACACGGTCTCGATTTCCGCGATAACGGGCGGTAGTCCCGGTTCGGCGATCTATTCCGCATCAAAGGCCTTCGTCGCGACCTATTCGAAGGCGCTTGCCCGCGAGCTCGCGCCTGACGATATAAGGGTCAACTGCGTCTCGCCCGGTACGATCGATACCGATTTCCATGCACGCTATTCATCCCGCGAAAAACTGGAACAGACACGCAAGTCGATCCCGCTGCAGCGGCTCGGAACGTCGGAAGATTGCGCCCCGGCCTATCTCTTCCTGGCCGCGCCATCGTTGTCCGGCTACATCACCGGTCAGGTTCTGGAGATCAATGGCGGCCAGCTTATCTGCTGATTTGGTTGGACTTTTTTTGGTATTTGACGACTTTTGACCAATTCGCTTCTGCGAATATGATATTGTACTGATCTACCCTATTACCTCCTTCCGAGAAGCAAATGCCATTGCCTAAACCGAAGCTGGGCATGACCAGCCAGGACTTGCAGAAGCTTGCTGATAAAGCCCACGAGGCGAGTGATCTCCTGAAGGCGCTAGCCCATCAGACCCGGTTGCTCATCCTCTGTATCCTTTCGGAAGGGGAAAAAACGGTTGGCGAGATCGAGGATATCCTTGGTATACAGCAGGCTATGGTGTCTCAGCAGCTTGCGCGACTGAGGCTCGAAGGCCTCGTCAACACGCGTCGTGAAGGACGGCTCGTCTATTACAGCATGGGAAATGAAAGCGTTCTGGCTTTCCTCGAATCACTGTTCAGTCTCTTCCCGGTTGTTGAAAAGGTCTGAAGCCGCGGCTCTTGCGAAGCGGCCTTCAAGTCGCAAAGATAGGCCTCATCCCGAATTCGGCAGGAGGCCGGATGATCGACAAGCTGGAATTCTTCATCGCACTCGCCAACGAGAAACATTTCGGTCGTGCGGCAGAGGAATGCGGCGTTTCCCAGCCCACGCTCTCGGCCGCCATTCGCCAGCTTGAAGATCAGCTGGGGGTCATGCTGGTGCAGCGCGGCTCCCGCTTTCAAGGGTTGACGCCCGAGGGCCAGCGCGTGCTCGAATGGGCCCGGCGCATTGTCGGTGACACGCGTACCATGCGCGAGGAAATGCGCGCCGCCCGCACGGGTCTCTCCGGCCATCTGCGCCTGGCTTCCATTCCGACCGCGCTCGCCATGCTGTCGCGAATCACGACGCCCTTCCAGGAACGGCATCCCGACGTCACCTTCTCCATCGTCTCGCGCAATTCACTGCAGGTGCTGAGCATGCTCGAAAATCTCGAGATCGATGCCGGCATCACCTATCTGGAAAACGAGCCGCTCGGACGCGTCACCTCGGTGCCGCTCTATGCGGAACGCTACAATCTCATCACTGCCGCCGGCAGCCCGCTCTCGGATCGCGAGAGTGTGACGTGGCGTGAAGTGGGAGATCTTCGGCTTTGCCTATTGACGGCTGACATGCAAAACCGGCGTATCATCAACCGACATCTGGCCGAAGCAGGCGCGACAGTCCATCCGACGCTCGAATCAAACTCGATGATTGTGCTTTTTTCACATGTGCGGACCGGCCGCTGGGCGAGCATCATGCCGCATAACGTCGCGAAATCATTCGGGTTTCCTGTGGAGATCCGGATGATTCCGATCACCGAGCCGGAGGCGCACCATCTTGTTGGCCTTGTCGCTCCTTTTCGAGAACCTTTTACGCCGCTCGTCTCCGCCTTGTTGCACGAAGCAAGAACACTCGTTGAAGACGCCGAATTTTGATAGAAAAAAGCTATCAATCAACGAGACTGCTTTATTGATTGCGACCAGCTTCCCTGAGACAGTTCGACAGAATTCGCAATGACATGGGGAGTTTTGCGGTTTTCAAGGAATTCGCAGGTCGTAAGGGAGAGCTGCTGATGAACATACGTGTCGCTCAGGGCGATATCACCGGACGTATCCGCTCGATCGTTGACGATCTTCGATCCCTCGAAGGACCACTCCTTCCTATTGTGCATGAAATCCAGGAGCAGTTCGGATACGTGCCGCAGGAAGCCTTGCCGGTTATCTCCGAGGAGCTCAACCTTTCCCGCGCCGAGGTCCACGGCGTTGTCACTTTCTATCATGATTACCGCGATCATCCTGCCGGCCGGCACGTGCTGAAACTCTGTCGCGCCGAGGCTTGCCAGTCGATGGGCGGCGATGCACTGGCCGAGCGTATCAAAACCCTGCTCGGCATCGATTTTCATCAGACGACACTCGACGGCAGCGTCACGCTTGAGCCGGTCTACTGTCTTGGCCTCTGTGCCTGTGCGCCAGCCGCCATGCTGGATGGCGAAGTGCATGGCCGGGTCGATGGCGAACTGGCCGCTGAGCTCGTTGCGGAGGCACGTCGATGACTGTGAAGATTTATGTTCCGCGCGATGCCGCAGCGCTCTCGCTCGGGGCCGAGAAGGTGGCAACGGCGATTGCCCAGGAGATCGTCGCCCGCGGCCTTGATGCGACAGTCGTGCGCAACGGCTCGCGCGGAATGTTCTGGCTCGAGCCACTGGTTGAGGTCGAGGTTTTCGGGAAACGGATCGGCTATGGGCCGGTCAGGACGAAGGATGTCGCCGATCTCTTTGATGCGGGGTTGATGGAAGGCGGGATGCATGCGCTCTGTCTGGGGGAGGTCGAGGACCTCCCGTTCCTGAAAGGCCAGACCCGTCTCACCTTTGCCCGCTGCGGCATTACCGATCCGCTTTCGCTTGACGATTATGAGGCCCATGGCGGGCTTGCCGGCCTTCGCCGCGCCATTTCGATGCAGCCTGCCGATGTCGTCAAGGAAGTGACCGATTCCGGTCTTCGTGGTCGTGGCGGCGCGGGCTTTCCGACCGGCATCAAATGGAAGACGGTGCTCGATGCGGCCGGTTCTCGCAAATATATCGTTTGCAATGCAGATGAGGGCGACAGCGGCACCTTCGCCGACCGGATGATCATGGAAGGCGATCCTTTCGTGCTCATCGAAGGCATGGCAATTGCCGGGCTTGCGACGGGAGCCACGAAAGGCTTCGTCTATACGCGCTCGGAATATCCGCATGCGATCGCCACGATGACGGAGGCGGTGGAGATTGCCCGCAAGGCCGGCATTCTGGGCGCTTCGGTGCTCGGCTCCGGCAAGACCTTCGACATGGAGATCCGCACCGGTGCAGGCGCCTATGTGTGCGGCGAGGAAACGGCGCTGCTCAACAGCCTGGAAGGCAAACGGGGCATCGTGCGCGCCAAGCCGCCGCTGCCGGCCCATAAGGGATTGTTCAACTGTCCGACCGTCATCAACAACGTGATCTCGCTCGCATCCGTGCCCGTGATCATGGACAAGGGGGCGGCCTTCTATCGCGATTTCGGCATGGGCCGGTCGCGCGGCACCATTCCGCTGCAGATTGCCGGTAATGTGAAATATGGCGGGCTCTATGAAACCGCCTTCGGCCTGTCTCTCGGCGATATCGTCGAGAAGATCGGCGGTGGTACGGCATCGGGACGGCCGGTGAAGGCGGTGCAGGTGGGCGGGCCGCTTGGTGCCTATTTCCCGCGGGCTCTCTTCGACACGCCATTCGACTACGAAGCTTTTGCGGCCAAGGACGGATTGATCGGCCATGCCGGCCTCGTCGTTTTCGACGATACCGCCGATATGTTGAAACAGGCGCGCTTCGCCATGGAGTTCTGCGCGGTGGAAAGCTGCGGCAAGTGCACGCCCTGCCGCATAGGCTCGACGCGCGGCGTCGAAACGGCGGACAAGATTGCCCATGGCATAGAGCCTGAGAAGAACCGGGAACTGCTCGCCGATCTCTGCAATACGATGAAGTTCGGCTCGCTCTGCGCGCTCGGCGGGTTCACGCCCTATCCTGTCATGAGCGCCATGACGCATTTTCCGGAAGATTTTGCTCCGGTCCCTCTCATTGAAGCGGCGGAATAGGCCATGTCTCTCATTCATGAAATCGACTACGGAACGCCGGCTTCGAAATCCGAAATGATGGTGACGCTGACCATCGACGGCCGGCAGGTGACGGTTCCCGAGGGAACCTCGATCATGCGCGCCTCCATGGAGGCCGGCATTCAGGTGCCGAAGCTCTGCGCGACCGATATGGTCGATGCCTTCGGTTCCTGCCGTCTCTGTCTGATCGAAATCGACGGCCGCAACGGAACGCCCTCCTCCTGCACGACACCGGTGGCGTCCGGCATCGTCGTCCATACGCAGACGGAGCGGTTGAAGAATATCCGCCGCGGCGTCATGGAGCTTTATATCTCCGACCATCCGCTCGACTGTCTGACCTGCGCGGCCAATGGCGATTGCGAGTTGCAGGACATGGCGGGCGCCGTCGGCCTGCGCGATGTGCGCTATGGCTATGAGGGCGACAACCACGTCAAGGCGCGCAACAGCGGCGAGATCAATCTGAAATGGATGCCGAAGGACGAGTCCAATCCGTACTTCACCTATGATCCGTCGAAATGCATCGTCTGCTCCCGTTGCGTTCGTGCCTGCGAGGAGGTGCAGGGCACCTTCGCGCTGACGATCGAAGGGCGCGGGTTCGGCTCGCGTGTTTCGCCCGGTATGCACGAGCATTTCGTCGATTCCGAATGCGTCTCTTGTGGTGCCTGCGTGCAGGCCTGTCCGACCGCGACGCTGACCGAAAAATCAGTCATCCGCATCGGTCAGCCGGAACATTCGGCTGTCACGACCTGTGCTTATTGCGGCGTCGGCTGCTCCTTCAAGGCGGAAATGCGCGGCGAAGAGCTGGTGCGCATGGTGCCGTGGAAGGATGGTCAGGCAAACCGCGGCCATTCCTGCGTCAAGGGCCGCTTTGCCTATGGATATTCGACCCACAAGGACCGCATTCTCAATCCGATGATCCGCGAGAAGGTGACGGATCCCTGGCGCGAGGTGACCTGGGACGAGGCCTATGCGCATGTCGCTTCCGAGTTCCGCCGCATCCAGTATCAGTATGGCCGTGAAGCGATCGGTGGCATCACATCGTCCCGCTGCACCAACGAAGAGACTTACCTTGTCCAGAAGCTGATACGCGCCGGCTTCGGCAACAACAATGTCGATACCTGCGCCCGCGTCTGCCATTCGCCGACAGGTTATGGACTGGGCCAGGCTTTCGGCACCTCGGCCGGCACACAGGATTTCGACAGCGTCGAACATTCCGATGTGGTCATTATCATCGGTGCCAATCCGACCGATGGCCATCCAGTCTTCGGGTCGCGCCTGAAGAAGCGGTTGCGGCAGGGCGCCAAGCTGATCGTTATCGATCCGCGTCGCATCGATATCGTCCGCTCGCCGCATGTCGAGGCCTCCTTCCATCTGCCGCTGAAGCCTGGCACCAATGTTGCCGTCATGACGGCGCTGGCGCATGTGATCGTGACCGAAGGCCTTTACGACGAAAGGTTCATCCGCGACCGTTGCGACTGGTCGGAGTTTGAGGATTGGGCGGCTTTTGTCTCCGAGCCGCAGCATAGTCCGGAAGCCGTCGAGAAATTTACCGGCGTCAATCCGGAAGATCTGCGCGGCGCTGCACGGCTTTTTGCGACCGGCGGCAATGGCGCCATTTATTATGGTCTGGGCGTCACCGAACACAGTCAAGGTTCCACGACGGTCATGGCGATCGCCAACCTTGCCATGGCGACCGGCAATATCGGCCGCCCCGGCGTCGGTGTGAATCCACTGCGCGGCCAGAACAACGTGCAGGGTTCCTGCGACATGGGATCCTTCCCGCATGAGCTGCCGGGCTATCGCCACATCTCCGACGATGCGACGCGCGATATTTTCGAAAAGCTCTGGGGCGTGAAGCTCAACAACGAGCCGGGCCTGCGTATTCCGAACATGCTGGATGCTGCCGTCGATGGCTCCTTCAAGGGCCTCTACATTCAGGGTGAGGATATCCTTCAGTCCGATCCGGACACGAAGCATGTCGCCGCCGGCCTTGCCGCCATGGAATGTGTCGTGGTGCAGGATCTCTTCCTGAACGAGACGGCGAACTACGCGCATGTCTTCCTGCCGGGCTCTACTTTCCTGGAAAAGGACGGCACCTTCACCAATGCCGAGCGCCGCATCAACCGCGTACGAAAGGTCATGACGCCACGCAACGGCTATGCGGACTGGGAAGTGACACAGAAGCTTGCTCAGGCAATGGGCCTCGACTGGCACTATACGCATCCGTCCGAGATCATGGACGAGATCGCCGCAACGACTCCGAGCTTCGCATCCGTCTCCTACGACTATCTCGAAAAGATGGGCTCGGTTCAGTGGCCCTGCAACGAGACACATCCGCTCGGGTCGCCGATCATGCATGTGGATGGTTTCGTGCGCGGCAAGGGCAAGTTCATCCGTACGGAATATGTCGCGACCGACGAGCGTACCGGCCCGCGCTTCCCGCTGCTTCTCACGACCGGCCGCATTTTGAGCCAGTATAATGTCGGTGCGCAGACACGCCGCACCGATAACGTTGTCTGGCACTCGGAGGACCGGCTGGAGATCCATCCGCATGATGCCGAACAGCGCGGTATCCGGGATGGCGACTGGGTGAAGCTCGGCAGTCGCTCGGGCGATACCACACTTCGCGCATTGATTACGGACCGCGTGGCGCCCGGAGTCGTCTATACGACCTTCCATCATCCGGATACGCAGGCAAACGTCATCACGACAGACTTCTCCGACTGGGCGACGAACTGCCCAGAATACAAGGTGACGGCGGTGCAGGTTTCGCCCTCCAACGGCCCGTCGGAATGGCAGGTCGAATATGACGAGCAGGCCCGCCAGTCCCGCCGCATCGCCGGCAAGATGGAGGCGGCGGAATAATGACGGAACGGCCGACCCGTATAAGCGTGACGGAAGTCGCCCGGAGAGGCGGTATCATGGCACGGGGCGAGCGTATCGTGCCCGAGGAGGTGCCGATCGCCTTTTCCTATGGCGGCAGTTCGCACGCGGTCATGATGGGCACGCCTGATGATCTCGAGGATTTCGCTGTCGGCTTCAGCCTGACCGAGGGCATTATCACTGATCGCAGCCAGGTCGCCGGTATCGAACTCCTGGAAGACGAGAAGGGTATCGACGTCCAGGTGACCCTCCTCGACGACGTCGAGGATGCACTGCGAAGGCGCAGGCGGAGCATGGCGGGACCCGTCGGTTGCGGCCTCTGCGGTATCGAGTCGATCGAGCAGGCGGTCCGCACCGTACCGGACGTGTCCAAGGCTGAGCTGTCGCTGTCGCATGCCGATATCGTGCAGGCGGTTGCGTTGCTCAACGAATCTCAGCCGCTGCATCGCGAGACGCGGGCCGTTCACGGCGCCGGCTTCTACATTCCTGGCAAGGGATTGATCGCCGTGCGCGAGGATGTCGGCCGGCATAATGCGCTCGACAAGCTTTGCGGCGCTGTTATCAGAGCTGGTGAAACAGGCGCTTCAGGCGCCGTTGCCGTCACAAGCCGCCTGTCCGTCGAGATGGTTCAGAAGACGGCGATCCTTGGTGCTCCCGTGCTGATCGCCATATCCGCGCCGACAGCACTTGCCATCCGCACGGCTGAGGAAGCCGGCATGACGCTTGTCGCTCTCGTGCGCGGAGAGGATTTCGAGATTTTCACCCACCCACATCGCTTGTCGCCCGGAAGCATCGCCGATGTCGCATGATACCAAGACCAAGCTTGTCTATATGGCAAACCAGATCGCAACCTTTTTCAAGACGCAACCCGAAAGCGAAGCTGCGCAAGGGGTTGCGACGCACATCAACAAATTCTGGGAGCCGCGCATGCGGCGGCAACTCTTCGAAATTCTGGAAAAGGAAGAGAACGGCCTCGACGCACTCGTGCTGCAGGCCGTGCCCTTGATTCGCAAACCGGAACCGGCGGAACAGTCAGTTCGATAGGCCAATATCAGAGGGGCCGTTCTTCCCGGCGTCGGCCAAAGGTCATGATCGTACAGAGCTCGTGCCGCTCTTGCGGCGGCACGAGCTATCCGAATGAGGCCTGATCAGAATTCTACCCAGCTTTCGGCAGACGTCACCGCTGCGCCACGGGTTCTTGCAGTGCGGGCGACAAGATGCAGGGCCGGAGAAGTAGCTGGCTTCGTCAGATGCCTTGTCGCGGCGATATTGCCGCCGGGGAGCTGGAACTGCGAGACCAGCGTTCGCAGTGCATCGGCTTCCGCGGCAAGGTTCTGGCTGGCGGCCGTGCTCTCCTCCACCATGGCGGCGTTCTGCTGCGTTGCCTGATCGAGGCTGTTGACGGCCTGATTGATCTCCTTGAGGCCGGTCGCCTGTTCCCGGGAGCCTTCGACGATCGCTGCGACGTTTGAATTGATGCTGGCAACCTGAACGACGATTTCCTCCAGCGCCCTGCCGGTCTGTCCTACCAGTTCGACGCCGTTTTTCACCAATTCGCTCGATGTATTGATCAGCGCCTTGATCTCCTTCGCTGCTCTGGCAGAACGCTGTGCGAGTTCGCGGACCTCCTGGGCGACGACGGCAAAACCCTTGCCGGCTTCACCGGCACGAGCCGCTTCGACGCCGGCGTTAAGTGCCAGCAGGTTGGTCTGGAAGGCGATATCGTCGATGACGCCGATGATATTGGTGATCTCGCGGGAGGATTGCTCGATCTGGTCCATGGCCGAAACTGCCTTGCGCACGACCGTGCCGGATTGTTCCGCACTGTGTTTTGTCTGTCCGACCAGGCGGCCCGCCTCGTCGGCACGCTGGCTGGAATCGTTGACCGTGGTGGTGATCTCCTCCAGAGCTGCCGCCGTTTCTTCGACCGAAGCGGCCTGCTGTTCCGTCCGCTTGGAGAAAGAGTCTGCCGAGGAACCGATCTCGCGGGAACTGTCGGCGATAGCGGTGGCATTCTCACCAATGGTCTTCATCGTCCTGGAGAGTTTGTCGATCGTCGCATTAAAATCGTGGCGCAACTGCTCCATCGAAGGGACGAAGGCCGTGTCCAGCGTCCGCGTCAGATCGCCTTCTGAGAGCTGCCGCAGGGCCGTGCCGAGAAGGGAAATTGCGCTCATGCGCTGTGTCACGTCGGTTGCGAACTTAACGACCTTGTAGATCCTGCCATCCGCGTCGGCGATCGGATTGTAGGCGGCCTGGATCCAGATTTCCTTGCCGCCCTTACCGTAGCGGACGAATTCGTTGGCGATGAACTCGCCCTTTGCCAGCCGCGGCCAGAACTGATTGTATTCGTCGCTTCGCGCATAGGCTGGATCGCAGAACATGCTGTGATGCTTGCCAACGATCTCGGACAGCGAATAGCCAAGACCATTGCAGAAGTTCTCGTTGGCCGTGAGGATGTCGCCTGCGGGGGTAAATTCGATGACGGCCTGCGAACGTGAAATTGCCTCGAGCTTGCCGGCGTCCTCGACGGCGCGTTTCTTGGCCTCGGTGATGTCGGAGGCGATTTTCACGACCTTGAAAGGTTTGCCATGCTTGAAGACAGGGTTGTAAGAGGCCTGTATCCAGATCTCGCGACCGCCTTTTGCCAGGCGTTTATAGGCGCCGGCATCATATTCGCCACGGCCGAGGCGGGCCCAGAAATCCCGGTAGCTGGCGGTTGCCGCGTAGGCCGGTTCGCAGAACATGCTGTGATGTTTGCCGGCAATCTCGTTGAGATCGTAACCGAGCGCTTTGCAGAAATTCTCATTTGCCGTGAGAATGGCTCCGGTCAGGTTGAATTCGATAATCGCCTGTGACTTCGAGATAGCATTGAGAACATATTTCGAATTGGGTGATAGACCAAGCATTCCCGTCCCCTCTGAAATAGGACGCGTATATTCGCGCCCAACCCCTGAATTGAAGACCAAACAAGCATGGGTCCGCGGCGTGAAAATACGGCCGGGCAACAACCGTTATTTTCACCTATCACAAATCGTATCTTCTTGATGCTTCACAACCGATGATGATCGTGGACGGTAAATTTTCTGTATAAAAGTCAATACTAATAAATATATATTTCCGGAAGAAAATTACACGTTCAGATCACCTAGACTGAACAAAAAAAACCGCCCTTGTGGGGCGGTTCTTGCCTCGGTCAAACTGCCTGGCGTGGCGCTCAGGCGGCCAGTTCGTCCGTCTCGTTTTCCTTGAACATTTTTGCAAGGTTCAGGAAGCAGATCATGCCATTTTCGGAAGCGATGATACCTTCGCAGAAAGCGCGGTCGAAGGACGCGGTCACTTCAGGAACGGGTTGCACCTGGCTGGAAGAAATCGTCAGGATGTCGGAAACCCGATCGACCAGCATGCCGATGACCATATTGTGCACTTCGGCAACGACGATGGCGCTGCGCTCATTGGCAACAGTGCTCTTCATGCCGAGCTTGTAGGCGAGGTCGATGATCGGGATGACCGAACCGCGCAGGTTCATGACACCGATGACGTCGGCCGGAGAGTGCGGGATCGGCGTCGACGGCGCCCAGCCACGGATTTCGCGGATGGTCGTGGTCTTGACGCAGAATTCCTGATCATGGAGGCGGAAGGCAATGATTTCGAGCGTATCGCCGCTGAAGCTAGTGGAATTGATTGTGGCCATTAGAATTCTTCCCAACTGTCATAAGCCAGGGCAGAAGCGGATGCGCCCCCATTAGCGCGGACGAGCTTTGCCTTCACACCATACGATGGCTTTGCGCCTTGCGAAGCATCGTTGCGGTTATGGATGACATTAACGGAAGAGTGTTGCGCAAATCTAAACTGTGCAACGAGATTGCGGAGGTTTTCAGTCTCGGACGAAAGTCGGGCACTTGCCGCCGTCGTCTCCTCCACCATGGCGGCATTTTGCTGCGTGCCCTGATCCATGATGTTGACGGCCTTGTTGATTTCGACAAGTCCGGTCGACTGCTCTCGGGAGGACTCGACGATCGCTGCGACATTGATGTCGATATTGCCGACCTGGGTAACAATGCGTTCCAGCGACTGGCCGGTCTGACCGACCAGGTCGACACCACTCTTCACATGCTCCGAGGAAGCAGTGATGAGCGCCTTGATTTCCTTGGCGGCGCTGGCCGAGCGCTGTGCAAGTTCGCGCACCTCCTGGGCGACGACGGCAAAACCCTTGCCGGCCTCACCGGCGCGCGCCGCCTCGACGCCGGCATTCAGTGCCAGCAGGTTGGTCTGGAAGGCGATCTCGTCAATCACGCCGATGATATTGCTGATCTCGCGTGAGGATTTCTCGATCTGGCCCATGGCATCGACCGCCTTGCGGACGATGCTGCCGGAATGTTCCGCACCGCGCTTCGTTTCCGCAACGAGGCTGCCCGCATCGGCGGCGCGTCCGGCACTGTCGGCAACGGTCTGGGTGATTTCATCGAGTGCGGCAGCGGTTTCCTCTACTGTCGCAGCCTGCTGTTCGGTGCGTTTGGACAGCACGTCGGCTGCTTCCTTCGTTTCGCGCGCACCGCTGGCGATCGCCTCGGCATTGAGGAGGACCGTACGCATGGCGCTGCCGAGCTTGTCGATCGCGGCGTTGAAATCGGTGCGGACCTTTTCCAGCGCGGGCGGGAAAGGATTTTCGACCCGCTTCGTCAGATCGCCTTCGGCAAGTGCGGTCAGGCCAGTGGCCAGATCATCGACGGCGCGGACACGCTCGGTGACGTCGGTCGCGAATTTGACGACCTTGAAGACGCGGCCGCTCATGTCGAAGATGGGGTTATAGGATGCCTGGATCCAGACGACCTTGCCGCCCTTGCCGATGCGCATAAACTCCGCGGCGACGAACTGGCCGGCGGCTAGCTTCTTCCAGAATTCCTTGTAGGCGTCCGAACGTACATAGGCCGGGTCGCAGAACATGCCGTGATGCTTGCCGCGGATTTCCTCCAGCCGGTACTCCATGACCGAGAGGAAATTCTCGTTCGCCTCCAGGATCTCTCCATCAGGCGTGAACTCGATGACGGCCTGAGCCCGCGAGAGAGCGTCGATCTTGCCTTCGGCATCAGCGGCTTTCAGCTTGGCGGCGGTCACGTCGCTTGCCAGCTTGACGATCTTATAGGGTTTGCCGCCCGACATCAGCGGGTTGTAGCTCGCCTGGATCCAGACTTCGCGGCCATCCTTGCCAATGCGCTTGTATTCACCGGTATCGAATTCGCCTCTGCCGAGCTTCTGCCAGAATTCCCGGTAGGCCGGGGAGGCAACATAGTCCGGCTCACAGAAAATACTGTGATGCTTGCCGACAATGTCGCTTAGCTTGTAGCCCAGCGCTCGGCAGAAATTCTCGTTCGCATTCAGGATCTTTCCCTGCAGGTCGAATTCGATCGTCGCCTGCGACTTCATGAGAGCTGTGACAATCGCGCGTGAATCCGGCGTCGCACCCAGCGAAAACAATGACATTCCGACCCTCCGATGTGTGGTTGCTACCAGCCGATCTCTCGGAGAATGGACCGGATTTGAGTAATGCGGACCTGCCACAACATTGCAGTATATCCGACAATACTTGAAGTCTGTCCTGCTTCACAAACGAGGTGAATCGGTATCAATGTTATCGTGAATCTCGATCTGTGGCTCCAAGGCTCAGGATTAGCGACATTCACATCGATTAAGTATGATTTTCAGGATTAATAATGAGTAACCAAATCCAGATTTAATCGGATTATTGCGCCACTTTTACAAATTTTTATGGAGGAGAATTAGTTTTTCTCCTCCGGTAGATAGTAATGGTTGTAAGATAAATCTGGTTTTACTTTAGGTTATCGACTTTTCGATTTGCGAGACGGCCCAATCGACCTCTTCCCTGGTGATGACCAGCGGCGGCGCGAATCGTATCGTATGGTCGTGCGTATCCTTGGCGAGCAGGCCGCGATCTTTCAAGGCGTAGCAATATTGCCGGGCGCCACCGGCTTCCGGCTCCAGTTCGATCGCGAGCATAAGACCACGTCCGCGCACCTCCTTGACGATGTTGGAGCGGATCGAGCGAAGACCTTCGAGGAAATAGTTGCCCATCGTCTCGGCGTTCTCGATCATCCCTTCTTCGGTCAGCACTTTCAGTGCCGCGCGGGCGACCGCGCAGGCCAGCGGGTTGCCGCCGAAGGTCGAGCCGTGCTGGCCGGGCTTGAGCACGCCGAGGACTTCCGAATTCGAAAGTACGGCCGAGACCGGATAGAAGCCGCCGGAAAGCGCCTTTCCGATGAGCGTCACGTCGGCTTCAATGCCTTCGTGTTCTTCGGCGAGCAGCTTGCCGGTGCGCCCGAGACCAGTCTGGATTTCGTCGAGGATGAGCGTGACGTTGTTTGCCGTGCAGAGTTCACGTACGCGGGTGAAGTAACCGGCCGGAGGGATGATAACGCCAGCCTCGCCCTGGATCGGCTCGATCAGTGCCGCGACGGTATTCGCATTGATGGCCGCTTCGAAGGCCTCGGCATCGCCGAAGGGAACGACGCGAAAGCCCGGCGTATAGGGCCCGAAGCCGGTACGGGCATCAGGGTCCGTCGAAAAGCTGATGATGCTCAGCGTACGGCCATGGAAATTATTGGCGCAGACGATGATCTCCGCCCTGCCTTCCGGCACACCTTTTACCTCATAACCCCATTTGCGAACCGCCTTGATGGCGGTCTCCACGGCTTCCGCGCCGGAGTTCATCGGCAGGATCTTGTGGGAGCCTGTGAGTGCAGCCAGCTCCTCATAGAGATAAGCGAGCTGGTCGTTGCGGAAGGCGCGCGAGGTGAGCGTCAGACGGCCGGCCTGCTCGACCATGGCGGCAAGGATCTTCGGATGGCAATGGCCTTGGTTGACGGCGGAATAGGCCGAGAGGCAATCGAGGTAGCGCTTGCCATCCGTATCCCAGACATGAACACCTTCTCCTCGCGTCAGCACGACATCGAGCGGCTTGTAGTTATTGGCTCCAAGACGCTGTTCGGTGGCGATGAGGTTCGACGAGATGTTCATGGCCGGTGCTCCCTTATGCGGCGCGTGTAGGACGATCGAAGATGCGGCGACCGAAGAGGCTTGCCGTCATCTCCACCATGATGCGGGCGCTCTTGCCGCGATCATCAAGGAAAGGATTGAGTTCGACGAGGTCGAGCGAGGAGACGAGGCCGCTGTCGGACAGCATCTCCATGATGAGGTGCGCTTCGCGGAAGGTGGCGCCGCCGGGAACGGTGGTGCCTACGCCGGGCGCAAAATCCGGATCGAGGAAATCGACATCGAAACTGACATGCAGCAGGCCGTTCGCCTTCTCGACCGTTTCCAGAATCTGGCGAAGGATCACGGCCACGCCCTGTTCGTCGAGTGAACGCATATCGAAGACATTGACGCCGTGCCTGCGGATTTCGACCCGCTCGGCCGCATCGACTGAGCGGATGCCCACCTGAAAGATCTTCTCCGGATCGACGAATGCGCGGTCCCTCGGCAGGATCTCTGCAAAATCCGCCAGGCCGCAGAAGAAGGCGACGGGCATGCCGTGAATATTGCCTGACGGCGAGGTCTCGGGCGTATTGAAATCCGAATGGGCGTCGAGCCAAAGGACGAAGAGCGGGCGGCCCTTTTCGGCGGCATAACGCGCCATGCCTGAGACGCTACCCATGGAAAGGCTGTGGTCGCCACCGAGGATCAGCGGGAAATGGCCGGCTTTCGCTGCGTCATATGTGGCTGCTTCGAGCGCGCGCGTGTAGGCGCCGACCACGCGGAGATTATGCGCTTTCGGATGATTGGGAAGGTCCCTGGCCGGGACGACGCTGAGATCGCCCGTATCGACGACTGTGTGGCCGAGCTCGGCCAGAGCCTTGTCGATGCCTGCGATACGCAATGCTGTCGGGCCCATGCCCGCGCCTCTGCGGCCGGAACCCTCCTCAAGGGGAACACCGACGAGGGCGACAGATTGAGATTGTACTTCCATTCGTAGGGCTCCGTTGTGAGGCCTGTTTTGGCCGATAGTGGGATAAAGACGCGGCGGCAAATAGATGGAAAAGTGTCAGAAATGGATTATGATTGCGCAGATTGATAAGGCTAATTTGACAAAGTGAAATCATGGACGACCTCGACAACGAGCTTTTGAGTGCGCTTCGGCACAATGCGCGAATCTCCGTTTCGTCGCTTGCGGCGCTGACCGGCGCTTCGCGTGCAACGGTGACTGCCCGCATCGACCGGCTCGTGGAAAACGGGACGATCGCCGGCTTTACCATCCGCACCGGTCACGAGACACGTTCGGCCGGCGTTCGGGCGATCGTCATGATCGAAGTGCATGGCAAGCTTGCCGACAAGGTTGCTGCCCAATTGCGTGGCCTGCCCCAGGTACGCGCATTGCACAGCACCAACGGCAAATGGGATTTCGTCGCCGAGCTCGAGGATCGGGACCTCGCCTCTTTCGATGAAACGCTGCGCCGGATACGTCTCGTCGACGGTATCAACACGACCGAAACCAACATTCTGCTCAAGACCAGCAAGACGAGCTTCTAGCCCGGCCTCAATACTCGTGCTCGTAGACGATCCCGGCTTCGCCCGATCCGTTGCCGCCGGCGGCACCGCGCAGCTTCACGCCGCGGCCGACATCGAGATTGATAATCGCCTTGGCACCGGCTTCTCCGCCCTGTTGCAGCTCGAAATAGGTCCGCTCGTTGAGATAGCGGCCGACGCTGACACTGGTCTGGCCCTTCGAGTCGGTGCTGATGTCGAGATCATCGACGCCGAGTTGGTTGCGCAGACCTTCGAAGAGCGAGGTCGAGCGGTTGCCGGCGAGCTGGCTGACGGCATCGGCAAGCTGGGCGATCTGCACCGGAGAAAGGCGTGACATGGACTGGCCGAAGATCAGCTGGGCCAGCACTTCATCCTGCGGCAGGGCCGGCGAGGAGGAGAAGGTGATAGCGGGGTCAGTCGCAAGGCCGGCAACATCGACTGTCAGCGTCGTGCTGCCCGAGGTGGAGGTTGCTTCCATGTCGAGGGCGGGCGTCAGGTCACCGGCGAAAGTGATGCGGCTGCGGTCGGAGAAATCGAGGCGGCGGTTGAGGATCGTCAGACGCCCGCGGCGCATGGTGAAGGCGCCGGCAACTTCGGGTGCTGCGGCCGAGCCGCGGATCGTAATGTTGCCGCCGACTTCCGCGTCGATGCCACGGCCGCGCACGAAGATCTGCGAGGGCGCGTCGAGCTGGATATCCAGCATTATGGTCGAAGACTTTTCCCGTGGCTGCTGCTGCGCATTGTTTTTGAGCTGGGCAAGTACTGCAGGCGGCGCGTGGATGTGGCGTATATCGATTTCGCGCAGGGACGTCGGCAACCTCTCCGGCACGGTGATCGACGCCTTGTCGATGTGGAGCTTACCATTAAGCATGGGATTGGAGAGCAACGGTCCCTTTAGTCCGAGCGCCCCGTCCACGGTTGCGACAACCAAAGTGCCGTCGACATAGACTGCATGATCCAGACGAATGGAAAGGTCGGCGGGGAAGGTGCCGCTGATGCCGACCGAGCCGCTGGCCGAAATAGAGCCGCCGCTTGCGAGCCTGCCGTTCAGCCGAGAAATGACGGCCTGCTGGCCGTTGAAGGTAATGGTCGCGCCGAGGCCTTCGAGGGCGAGGTTGCGGCGCACGTCGATCAGCTTTGCGCCATCCGTGGTGACCGTGCCGTTGATAACAGGGGCAGCCGTCGTACCGCTGACTTCCAGGTTCACATTGGCGACGCCTTCGGCAACGAGACCTTGCTGGGCGAGTTGTGCGCCGAGAACGGCGAAGGGAAGGCTGCCGTTGAAACGCATCGACATGGCGCGGTTGCCTGTCATTGCGAGATTGCCGCCGCCTCTCAGCGACAATCCGCCGTCGCCGGCAAGGCTGGTGTCGACCGTCAGGCGGTTGTCGGCCAGCTTGCCGCTTGCGCCGATGGTGAGCGGGGCAAGGCCGGCGCTCCTCGTCTGGCTCGTTTCGGCATTCTTCCAGTCGACCTTGAAATCAACCGAGGGAAGGGGAAGTGCGCCGGAAGCAGTTGCGGTTGCGGAGATGGCTCCGGCCGCACCAAGGTTCGGAACAAAACCGTTGGCTACGGCAGCCGGGAGATTGGTGACGTCGGCCTTGGCGTTGACGCCCTTGATGGTCGTTCCGGCTATATCGAGATTGCCGGATGCCTTCAGCGAGACGCCGCCGCTGCCGTTGAGATTGGCATCGAAATCCAGCCGATCCTTATTGAGTTTGCCCGAAGCGGCGAGCGCCAGGCCGGAGAGGCCGGCAGTTCTCGTCTGTTTCGTCCCGGCGTTTTTCCAGTCGATCTTGAAATTGGCCGTCGGGGCGGTCAGTGATCCTGAGGCCGTGGCCGTCGCTGTGATGATGCCTTCGGCTCCAATATCGGGGACGAAACCATTGGCGACGGCGGCCGGCAGGTTGGTGATATCGGCCTTTGCATCGATGCCCTGGATCGTGGTGCCTGCCAGCGCGAGATTGCCGGCGGCTTTCAGCGACACGCCACCCTTGCCATTGAGATTGGCGTCGAAATCCAGACGGTTGGTGACATATTTGCCGGAAGCGGCAAGCGCGAGGCCAGAAAGACCGGCGGTCTTGGTTTGGCGCGTTGCCGCGTTCGTCCAGTCGAGCTTGAAATCGACCACCGGCTCCGTCGGCGTGCCTGAGGTGACTGCAGTGCCGGAGATTATGCCCTCGGCGCCAAGACCGGGCACGAAGCCATTGGCGAGGTTTGCGGGCAGTCCGGCAATGTCAGCGTTGACGGCGAGGTCGCGAATGGCGGTGCCGTCGATCGTTACCCCGCCGTTCGCCTTCAGCAGCGCGCCATTGCCACTGCCGAGATTGGCGTCGAAATCGACTCTGTTATTTTCATATTTGCCGGTGGCCCGGGCGGAAAGATCGGTGAGGCCATTACTCTTTGTCTGGCGCGTTGCCGCATTGGCCCAGGCGAGATCGAAGGTGACAGCCGGTGTCGGCAACGAGCCCGAGGCCGACGCCTTGCCGGAAATCGTTCCTTCAGCGCCGAGATCGGGAACGAAGCCGTTGGCGAGATTGGCAGGAAGGTTTGCGAGATCGGCATCGACCTTGAGATTGCGCACCGCCGTCCCCACAAGCTCGATATTGCCCGCCGCCTTCAGCGACAAGGTTTTCGGTCCGGTGAGGCTGGCATCGAAATCGAGTTTCTGGTCGGCAAAATGGCCTGTTGCCGCAAGATCCAGTCCGGTCAGGCCGGCGGTCTTGGTGTGCCGTGTCGTGGCATCCTGCCAACTGAGCTTGAAATCCGCAGCCGGTGCGGCAAGCGTCCCCGATGCCGAGGCGGTGCCTGAAATCGTTCCGCCGGCGTCCAGATCCTTCACGAAACCATTGGCGACATTCGCGGGGACATTCGCAAGCTCGGCATCGACCTTGATGTTGCCGATCGTGGCTCCGGTAATCGCGACGTTGCCGAGAGCTTTCAGCGATAATTTGCCCTTGCCGGTGAGTGCCGTATCGAAATCGAGCTTGTTATCCGCAAACCTGCCGGATGCGTTGAGCGACAGACCGGCAAGTCCGGCGCTCTTTGTCTGGCTTGTCGCGGCGCCTTTCCAGTTCAGCTTGAAATCGGCCGCTGGTGCCGCCGGCGTGCCCGTTGCGTTGACCGTCCCCGAAACCGTGCCTTCGGCAGCAAGATCGGGAACAAATCCGTTGGCGAGCTTTGCCGGCAGACTGACGATGTCGGCGTTGATATTGAGAGTTGGACCGTTCGGATCCGCCAGGCCAACGTCACCCCCAGCCTTCAGGGAAAGACCGTCAGCGCCGCTAATGCCGCCGTCGAATGTCAGCTTGTTTTCGGCGAAGGTACCTGATGTGGAGACACCAAGAGGGGCGATGCCGGCACCCTTCGTATGACTGGTGGCTGCATCCTTCCAGTCGAGCTTGAAATTGACGACGGGAGCGGCTGATGTGCCGGTCACGTTGACCGTCCCTGAAATCGCGCCGTCAGCGGCGAGATTGGGGACGAAGCTGTTGGCGAGACTTGCGGGCAGGTCGGTGATGACGGCGTCGAGCTTCAGTGTCTCACCGGCAGAACCGGTAACCGATACCGAGCCGCTGCCGGTCTTCACGGTCAGACCGTTCAGACTGGCAACTCCCTTGGTGACGTTGACCTGCGCCGGCGATGCCAGTTCGACCGGAATGTTGCGTGGCTTTGCGGCGAAATGGTCAAGGCTGAGATCAATCATGCCGCCTGCAGACTGCACGCTGCCGCCCGCCTGCAGCGGATTGCCGTCATAACCGGCATTCAGATTGAAGTCGGTGCGGGTTTGCTGCTGGGCGAAATCAAGCGCAATGCCGGTAAGCTTGTTGGTACCGATGCCGAATTCGTCGGCCCGTATCGTGCCGTTGGCGGCAAAAGCCTGGATATCGCTGACGGTCACGTCGATCGCAGGCTTTGCGATCGTCAGCGTGTCGCGGCGAATGCCATTGCCGTTGGCGGCAATCTTGAGGGCGATCTTGCCATCATTGCCGGTGATATCGACAGAGCCCTTGAGGTCGCCTTCCGCCTTCTGGCCGCCGAGGGCGGCAAGCAGGCCGATATCCGGGAAGTCAAAGGTCAGCACACCCGCCGGTGTCATGCCTGAGGAAAGCGTGAGATTGCCCGTCAGGCGATTGCTGCCGACATCGGCTGTCAGCGCGGGGATAGAAATCGTTCCGTTTTCGGATCTGACATCGCCGTTGATCCCAATCGGCTGGCCGTCGATCGTGCCCGTTCCGGCTACGCGGCCCTGCGGAGCGGCGGGATCGGCAGAGCCCGTCAGGTCGATGTTGAGATTGCCCACCTTGCGATCGGCCATCTGCAGGCTGGCGGCTTTTACATTGGCGGTGAGCGCAAGCGCCGGAAGCGTGCCGCTGGCTCTGACGCTATAATCTGCTTCCCCGCTCGTGCCTGAGAGCAGCTTGCCGATGTCGGGAAGCTTGCCGGCGAGATCGGCTGTCAGCACGTCATCCTCGAGCGCAACGTTGCCGCCTGCCTCGATGGTCGGAGATTTGATTGTGATGTTCGACAGCGCCACCTTTGAGGGGATGGTGCCGGCGACCTGGGTTTCGAGATTGATCGGCGCATCGAACTTTTCAGCGACGGCCGGCGGCAGCGCGGCGGGCTGTACGACAAATTTCGCATTGCCGGTCAGTGTATTGTCAGCCAGGCGATAGGAGCCATTGAGATCGGCGCCGATATTGGCGCTTTCGATCGTCGTGCCGTTGAAGCCGATGCCGTTGCGTGAAATCTGAAGCGGAGCGACGAGTGTGATCGGGCCGCGAACGGCGCGGTTGAGGTTGGGCTCGGTGAATGTCGCGTCGCCGGCTACGAGACGCAGCTGGATATCGCCGGCGCCATTGGCGAGATTGAAGGCATCGCTCTTGGCCGTCAGCTTGACGTTGCCGATGTCGGCTTGCGGCATTGTGGCGGAATCCAGCGATCCGCTCGCATTGATGCGCACGGCCTGCGCCTGTCCGGTCATCGCCAGGTTGAGGCCTGAAATCATGAAGCGTGCTTCGCCATCGGCAAGCGGCCAGCGGAAATCGACAGGACCCGAGGTGCCCAGCACATTGGCATTCAGGCTGTTGTTGCCGGCAGGATCGAGTGTGCCGGATGCGGCGATGACGACGCTGCCGGTGGCGAGATTGCCGGTCTGAATATCGATCTTGCCGTGATCGTCGAAGGTGGCGGATACATCGATATTCGTCTGGCCTGCAAAAAGCGGCCGGAATGCCATGGGGAGCAACGAGCTCACATCGCCGCCGCCCTTGAGGTCGAGATGATGCAAGCCGTCGGCCGTAATCGCATGCTTGCCTTCCAGTGAGGCGCGCTGCTGGCCATCGAGGGCTGCCTGCAGCTTGCCGTTCCAATCCGAAATCGGGCCTTCGCCATTGAGCGCTATGTTAACGGCCGGGCTGCCGGGCAGACCGAGAAAGCCAGCGAGCAGGCCGCCCTGCGGTTCGGCAAGCTGGGCATTCAGCCGCAGGTGGCTGTTTGCCGGGGTAAAGGCAACATCGGCGGAGAGTTTGGCGTCGGCAACCTGATGGCGGTTGACGTTGATAATTGCCTCGCCGCCGTCGCCATCAGCTCTGAGATTGCCGGTGGCGGCAAGCGAGAAGGCGCGGCCGGTCAGGGGCGCCGCGAGCGAAATATCCGGCAGGGCGATATGCTCGATATCGACCTTTATGGGCAGCCGGAAACCACTGCTGCCTTGTTCCTCCGGGGGCGCCGGTCTGGAAGGCAAGGTGCGTACCGGTTTACGGCGCACATCGATAGAGGCAACGGAGACCTGTTTGGCGCTGAATGTTCCGGTCAGCAGCGCTAGGGGATTCCAGTCGATGGCAATACCACGGACTTCTGCGAATGTGCCGCGCGTGTCCGAGAGGGTAATCTCGGCAGCGCGCAGTCCACCGGTCAGCAGGCCCTCGGGCTCGCGTACCGAGATCGTCATATCGCGGTTGGAAAGTGCCGAAGCGACATTTTCGGTGATGATGCGGGCGCCGAATGAGGTGAAGCCGAAAATCGCCAGAGCAATGACGGCAAGGATGAGCACGGCGCCAAGGCCGTAGCCGACGAGCCGCATTATCCAGTTCATGATTTTCGCCAACATTTGCATAAGAGCGGACACTATCCCGTTTTCATGACAGCTCACAGGTCGGAAAACACTGCGAAATCGGCATTCCAAAGGCATTCCCGTTTCCGGTCACGGAAATACTCCATCATTTCTAGAATGACTGGCCTATGCCGGCATAAATTCCATATTCAGTTCCACCGTCGTACTTGTTCAGCGGTACGGCAAAATCAAGCCGAAGGGGACCGAAAGGCGTTGCATAGCGGATACCGGCGCCCGCACCGGCCCTGATATCGGAAAAATCAGGCGCAATACTGTCCGAAACCGTGCCGACATCGATAAAGGGCACGACGCCGATCGTATCGGTAATCCTGATGCGCGCTTCGAAGGAGCCGATTACATAGGAGCGGCCGCCAGTCGCCTCGTCGTTTTCGTTGTAGGGCGAGATTTCCTGATAACCGTAACCACGCACGGAACCGCCACCGCCGGCGAAGAAACGCTGGGTGGCGGGAATATCCTGAACGCCGTCGCCGCCGATCAGCGTGCCGGCTGCAAGCTTGCCGGCAAGTACGACGCCGTCTTCGGCACCGAGACCGAGATAGCCTGATATCGAGCCCTCGAAGGCCGAATAGACCGTGCCGTTCATGAACTCATAGCCCGGCTTTGCCGACAGCGTGGCGTGATAGCCCCCGGTCGGATTGAATTTGTCATCACGGGCATCGCGATCATAGGTGATCGGCAGCGTGAAGGTCAGATAATTGTTGTTGCCGAAAGCGTCGTCGTCATTCTCGAAGCTCACCTCGCCGGCTGCCGAGATGGTGTCCTGATCCGTCAATTCATAAGAGAGGCCAAGCGAGGCGGTGATAAGCTTTGCATTATAGGCATCCGGATTCTGCGTCTTGGCGACGATGCCGGCCTTCAGCGTGGCGGACGGATGGATGAAGCCCGGTTTCGTGAAGAGGATGCCGGCGGAGTAATCGAGATCGCCGAGGTCGGACGCTTCGCCAAGGCGCGAGACGGCGCCTTCGATGCGCAGCGATTCGGCCCCGCCGAACAGGTTGCGATGGCCCCAGTAGCCGTTGACCCCGAAACCGTCGATCGTCGAATATTGCGCGCCGATGCCGAGGTAGCGCCGCTTTCCTTCGGAAACCTCGATTGTCATGGGCAAGGTACCATCGGAAGCCAGTGCGTCGCTTTCGTGGATCGTCACGCTGGAGAACACGCCAAGCGCGCGCAGGCGCTCGCCTGCCTTCCTCAGCGCCTCCGGCGAATAGGCTTCGCCCTTCTGCAGACGGGAGTAGCGCTGGATGAATTCCGGCTTGACCCTTTCCTCCCCGGTCACGCCGACGTCGCCGATCGGAGCAACCGGACCACCTTCGGCAGCGAGAACGATATCGACGGTGTTCTTGCTGTGGTCGGCGACCACGCGCCGCTCGGTCAGCTTGGCAAAGGGCCTTCCTTCGCTCTTCAACTGGTCGACGATCGTATCGCCAGCCTTGATGATGGCGAGCGAGCCGGCTTGCTCGCCCGGTGCGAGATCGTAATCGGCGGGATTGCGGTGCGCAGCATCGCCGCCGAATTGGACCTCATCCACGGTGAAGACCGGACCAGGGGCTATATCCACTTTGACCGGAACCGGCTTCGAGCGATCAAAAGTCGGGTTGGGCGGGAGATCGTCTATGTTGCGGCCATCGATGGTGATCGTCACAACGCCGCCGTAACGCGCCTTTTCGTAAAGTGTCGCGATCAGCCTCTCGCGGTCGTCACGGGCTTTGACGACAATGCCAAGATCGCCTGAAACCGGCCTGCTCTTGTCACCGACAAGGCGAGAGCTGTTTTCCAGCGCCTCTTTCAGGTCGCTATCAGCTGTGCCGGTCTCAAGGTCGATGTCATAGCGCACCGGATCGGGGACCTGCAGGTTTTCGTCCTCGTCCTTGCCGAATATGGTGATGCCGAAAAGCTTGAATGCGTAAGCATTGCCCACGAGAACTGGTGAAAATGCAGCCGCCGCTGCGACCACCACCATGGCGCCTGCTCGATACGCAATACCCGTTCTCAGGCCCGTCCCTCTAATCCGCATCCGCCGCTTTTTGGTTACATTAAAATGAAGCTCTGCGTTGCCCAGCCGATAACAAGCTTAGCGGCAAAATCGCGCCACGTGTACCGATTTAAACTGTTGGCGCACTAATTTAGTACAAAAAAATCCCGGACGAGGGTCCGGGATTTCCATTTTTCCCATTCTGATTGCAGATCTCAGCGGCAATCATCGATGTAGCGGCGACCATACCGATCTCGATAGTAGCATTGGCCGGGCTGCTCTGCGACCCTGCCGATCAATGCGCCTGAAACGCCGCCGATTGCTGCGCCGACTGCCGCGCCGCGCACGTCGCCGGTGACCACGCCGCCGATAACGGCACCAGACGCTGCGCCGATGCCGGCACCTTGTTGCGTGGGTGTGCAGCTTGCGATCGAAAGGCCGATCAATGCGAGTACGAGGACTTTCTTCATTCTTCTCTCCGAGGTTTTTGGCGCCCCAGCGGGCGGATGTCGTCCCTAACCTGTTTTTTCGCCAGGCTAGCCCGAAAACTATGTCGCAAGAAGGTCTTGTCCACCATCATCGAGCTTTTTTCGAAAGGCGCGGGTTTCTTTCCACGATTAAAAGCGAATTTATTTGCCGGAATTGACGCCGATCAATTTCCCCGATCATGGCTCGCATATTTTTTATCTGGAATCATTCAAAAGTCTGCGCCTTTTGCCGCAGTTGATGTTAAATCAGGGACGTAAGGGTTGACGTGCGGTTGCGGTCTCAGCAAGAAACAGCCGTACGAACTGGAGCATATGATGGATTTCGAAGCGTTTTTCAAAAGCGAGCTGGACGGGCTTCACGCTGAGGGCCGTTACCGCGTTTTTGCCGATCTGGAGCGCCATCGCGGTAACTTTCCGCGGGCTACCCGTCACACGGCGAACGGCGAACAGGAAGTGACCGTCTGGTGCTCCAACGACTATCTCGGCATGGGCCAGCACCCCAAGG
The DNA here is from genome assembly GCA_039725955.1 of Sinorhizobium sp. B11. Taxonomy (NCBI): domain Bacteria; kingdom Pseudomonadati; phylum Pseudomonadota; class Alphaproteobacteria; order Hyphomicrobiales; family Rhizobiaceae; genus Sinorhizobium; species Sinorhizobium sp. B11. Next base: position 4,239,377 of record CP091034.1, on the reverse strand, counting down.
TGATCGAGGCGATGAAGGAAGCCATCGATCACTGTGGCGCGGGTGCGGGAGGCACCCGGAATATCTCTGGCACCAACCACTACCATGTTCTGCTTGAGCGGGAGCTTGCCGATCTGCACGGCAAGGAAGCCGCGCTGACCTTCACGTCAGGCTATGTTTCCAACTGGGCAGCACTCGGCACGCTCGGCGCCAAGATCCCCGGCCTCATCATCTTCTCCGATGCCTTCAACCATGCCTCGATGATCGAGGGCATTCGCTACGCCAAGTGCGAGAAGGTCATCTGGAAGCACAATGACGTGGCCGATCTCGAAGCCAGGCTCGCTGCCGCCGATCCCAAGGCGCCGAAGCTCATCGCCTTCGAATCCGTCTATTCCATGGATGGCGATATCGCGCCGATCAAGGAAATCTGCGATCTCGCCGACAAGTATGGCGCGATGACCTATCTCGACGAAGTGCATGCCGTCGGCATGTACGGTCCGCGCGGCGGCGGCATCGCCGAGCGCGAAGGCCTGATGGATCGTGTCACGGTTATCGAAGGCACGCTCGCCAAGGGTTTTGGCGTCATGGGCGGCTACATCGCTGCATCTGCGGCGCTCTGCGATTTCATCCGCTCTTTTGCATCGGGCTTCATCTTCACGACGTCGCTGCCGCCGGCGCTTGCTGCCGGCTCGGTCGCGTCGATACGGCATCTCAAGGCAAGCCCGTTCGAGCGTGCTCGCCATCAGGATCGGGTGCGGAAGCTGCGCATGCTGCTTGACCAGCAGGGCATTCCGCACATGCCGAACCCGAGCCATATCGTGCCGGTCATGGTCGGCGATGCCGCCAAGTGCAAGTGGATCTCGGATCTGCTGCTCGACAATTTCGGTGTCTACGTGCAGCCGATCAACTATCCGACGGTGCCGAAGAAGACAGAGCGCCTGCGCATCACGCCCACACCGCTGCATTCGGACGCGGATATCGAGCACCTCGTCAGCGCGCTGCATTCGCTCTGGTCGCGCTGCGCGCTTGCCCGCCACGTCGCCTGATTTTTCAGGAACAGCTTTTTATTGGATGAGCCCGGCAGCCCGCTGCCGGGCTTCCTTGTCTGCGGCGAAGACATCGTCCATCGTCGCGGCCGCAGGCAGGCTAATGAGATCGTCCATCACCTTTTCGGTGATCTCGGCCATCGCGAGGAAGGGAAGGCGGCCGTCGATGAAGGCTTCGAGCGCCACTTCCTTGGCCCCGTTCAGCACCGCTCCCTGGACGCCGCCGCGCGTCATCGCCAGCCGTGCGAGCCGCAGGGCAGGGAAACGTTTTTCATCCGGAGCCTCGAAGTCCAGCCGCGCGAGCTTGGCGAAATCCAGCCGTTCGATCGGTAGATTCGCCCGGCGTGGATGGGAAAGGGCGTAGCCGATTGCGGTGCGCATATCGGGTGCACCGAGCTGCGCCAGCACCGAGCCATCCGTATAGCCGACCATCGAATGGATGACCGATTGCGGATGGACGATCACCTCCACCTGCTCGGGGCGCAGGCCGAAAAGATGCTTCGCCTCGATCATTTCAAGCGCCTTGTTGAACAGCGACGCACTGTCGATGGAAATCTTCAGGCCCATCGACCATCTCGGATGAGCGCGTGCGCTTTCCACCGTAACATTGGCCATCTCCTCCAGCGAGGAGGTGCGGAAGGGGCCGCCCGATGCCGTCAGGATCACACGCTCCACGGCATGGCGCTGGTTTTCCTCCAGCACCTGGAAGATCGCATTGTGTTCGCTGTCCACAGGCAACAGCTTGCCGCCGCCGTTCCTCACGGACTCGATGAAAAGATCGCCGGCCGAAACAAGACATTCCTTGTTGGCGAGCGCGATATCGGCGCCACGGCGTGCCGCGGCAAGGGTGGGTGCGAGCCCGGCCGTGCCGACGATGGCCGCCATTACCCAGTCAGCTTCGCAGTCTGCTGCTTCCATCAGGCCGGATTTGCCGGCAGCGACTGCAATGCCACTGCCGGAAAGTTCGCTCTTCAGTGATTCGTAGTGCCGGTCATTTGCGATGACCGCCAGCCGCGCGCCTGATGATTTCGCCTGTTGGGCCAGCAATTCCACATTGCCGTGGCCGGTCAGAACGGAAATTTCGAAATTGTCCCGGCCGCCCATATGGTCGATGACATTCAGCGTATTCTGGCCGATCGAACCTGTCGAACCGAAGATACTGAGGCGCCGAGGCGCGATTTTGCCCGTCATCATGGTCGATTTCGCAAGAAATTGCATATTCGGCATCGGCTCTACAGGGGATCGCGGGAGGCAGCAAGTGTGCGGTGCAGCAAATTTCAACCCCAGAGGGGTTTACATGCCCCTGCCATGATGTGATCCTGATAACAGTCCCCAAGGGGATGATCATTTGCTGCGGCTGATTACGGTCGAAAAAGGCAAATCCGCTGGGCACTGATGTGTCCGACGAGCAACCGGCAATTTATGCCACTGGCCACGGGCCAAACAAAAATCGAAGACTGAACCGGGATTGCGTGTCCACGCCATCCTTCATTGCGTTCGATGCGAGCGCTTCCACGTCTGCTCTGCGCCTATCGGCGCGCCCGGCGTGCTAGTTCAAAACGATGCGATATTATGATGAAGATAAAGATTGCCTGCTTTGTTTTTGCCCTTCTGCCGCTGGCCAATCCGGTATTTGCGGATGATCTGCTGATCTGGTCGCCGGTGAAGGTGTCCACCCGTTCCTACAAGACGACGGTCGGGTTTCGCCTGCCGATGGAATGGGAGACAAGTGCCGGCGCCGATCTCGCGCTCGCCTCCAACAAGGGCGGCGCGCCGCTGCCGGATTCCGGCCAGGCAATGCTCTGGGGCAAGCTGCAGAAGGTGAGCGTTACACCGGCCGGCCGCGCACAGCAGGATGTGACGCTGCAGGTCGATACCTTGCGCGGCAGCGGTGCGCTTATGCTCAGCCGCTCGCGGAGCTGGATATTGTCTGACACACTCGACATGCAGACGACACGTGCGGTGAGCTTCGGTTACAACGCCGTCGATGCACGGCAGGCAACAGTATCTGCCTCGCAGGCGGTCAAGCTGATCTATCCATGGACCGGCACATCGATTTCGGCCGGCAGCAGCATCGGGGATGCGAGTGGCGACTTTTCCAGCACGGTTGCCGTCAGCCAGAATATCCTGCCCAACCTCGGGCTGAGTGCGTCCGTATCCGATCCGCTTTCGACGGGCCGGACAGGAAATGTCAATTTGAATTATCAGCTTCGCTGGTAGGCGAAACCAAAGCTCCTTCCTCTGCGTTTCTTCCTCACAGTCAAGGAGGAGAGAACGATGGTGTTCAAGGAGCAGACATTTCATGGCCAACAGCCCGAAGCTGAGGCAGAATACGCCAACCGCGCGACGCTGGAATCTGCGGTCGCCAATGCGCTGGCGGTCGCAGGCGGTATCGACGCATCCGATGTCGAAGTTACTGCCGAAGGCGACGAAATCGTTTTGAGCGGCAATGTCGGTACTGTTGATGAAATCGAGCGGGCAACAGTCATCGCAAGAACAGTCGCGGGCGTGCATACGGTTCGCAACCGTATTTTGCTTGCGAACTCGATGGTTAACGTTCGCCATTAACTATTAACCGAACATTAACTTTATGTAAGTTTATCCGTGCCGACCCCTGACCTAGGTTTGGACCTATTCCAGCCCCCGAAGTCAGGTATTTCGATGCATCAGATGGAAATGATCAATCGCCGAACGTGGAGCAGCCCGCTCTCCCGGCGCGACTATCGCAATAGCAGCGGGTTCATCAATGAAGGCGAGCGTATGGTGCTTGGTATTGGGCTTGCCAATGCCAGGGGCGGTCGTGTGCTCGATATCGGTGTCGGCGGCGGCCGTACGGCTGCACTTCTCGCCGGGGAGGCCAGCGAGTATGTCGGCGTCGACTATACGGCAGAGATGGTGACCCTCGCACGCTCCAACCACCCGGGTTTTCGTTTTGAGAATATGGATGCGCGCAATCTTTCGGCCTTTGCCAACGGCTCGTTCGATCTCGTCGTGTTCAGCTATAATGGCATCGACTCTGTCGATGCCGATGGACGCAGATCGGTCCTTCGTGAAGTCTCGCGCGTTTTGAAGGCCGGTGGCACGTTTGCTTTTTCGACCTTCAATCGCAACTGGCATGGTTTCGGTGAGAACCGCGCCCGCTCGTCCATTCTCTGGTCCAACCATCCGGTGAAGCTGAGTTTTCGGCTTCTCAAACATGCAATGGGTCTGGTGCGGGAGCGTCGCTTTGCGCCGCTGGAGCAGCGCGACGGCGAACATGCAATCCTGCTGCATCGCGCCCATGATTTCGGCATCATGGTCTACGCCACGACACCCGGCCAGCTACGCTCACAACTTACCGAAAGCGGTTTTAACAGCGAGCCACTGCTCTTTTCGGTCGATGGACGCCCGCTTGGCGGCGAGACGCTGGCAGACGAGGAATATTTCCACGTCGTGGCGCGCAAACCGTCGCTCAGTTGATCAGCCGAAACGTTCGGTCAGGAACCCGGCTGGAGCCTTTTCGCCAACGAGCCGATCGGTCTTATGTGCGGTGATGGAGCCTTGCGGCTGATAGCTGATGGCGATGAGCAGACCGCAAACGATTGCACAGCCAATTGCAAGCAGGGTCATTCGAATATGCATGACGGATACTCCTGTTTACCGGTAAAACGCGGGAAAAATTCCGAAGTTCCTCATGCTTCAGAACTCAAGACCCCAGCCGGTTTTCCGGCCGGGGTCGTCACATCTTAGCGGCAGACACGGGTCTTCTTGATCACGGTCTCGCCGTGGCTATGGATGCGTTCCGTGCGGGTGAAGCAATCATGCGAAACGCGGCGCGGCGGCAGGTGATGACGATAGTAAGGACGGTCCGCCATGCGATGGTGCCCGTATCCACCGTTGTCGGTTGTGATGGTAACGCTGGCAGCCTGGGACGGCAGAGCGCCGGCGAGAATCGTGGCCGCAGCAAATGCGGAAGCAATGATAATATTCTTCATGACAAGCCTCTCTTTCTAAGTGGGTCGGGAGATGAACTCGGACGAAGCGTAATCAGTTCAATCACATAGCGTTACCAATTGTGTCACGGGCAACCTTTGCCCGTTCGAAATCGTTGTCGTGTCGGAACAGCCGGAGACATCGTGATGGGACAGATTGGAAGGGGCGTCATACTGGCCGTTGGACTGGCCGGCGGCACGCTTTTCTCGCAGGCGCCGGAATTCGCCCAGCAGTATCGGCAACGCATCGGCGGGGCGATCGACGAGCTCAGGATCATCGTCGACGATTTCACGAAACAGGCTGCCGACCATCATCTCGATCGCCAGCAGGCACTCGATGTCTATGCCCGTTCCCCCGACGATTTCCTGCGTGATCGCGGCCTTTCCATGCGCAGCACATTGGAACGCTACGAGCGCCTTGTGACCCAGCAGTCAGATCTCGGCCGCGCAGCGCCAGTCGCAAAGCCCTTCATTCTCATGCGCAATGCCGATGACGGTATCCTTGCCAGTACCTGGCAAGACTTCGTACCGGGGGTCCCCGTCAGCGTCGCCGGTTTTGTATGGGCGGCAATCGGGTTCGTCGGCGGATGGATCGTCGCGGCACTGCTGCGGGTTGGCGCAAAACGCGCTGTGCGGTGGCGACCTGGATATCGGTGAGAGAATGGTGATCCCGACGCGATTCGAACGCGTGACCCCCAGATTAGGAATCTGGTGCTCTATCCTGCTGAGCTACGGGACCACTTGGATGCCATGCATACAAAAGGCTTGGCATTAAGCCAAGCCTTTTTGCAGTCTCTCATGTCGTTTCGTTTCAGGCGCCGAGGCGCTGTTCGGCAAGGCGCACCCAGTAGGAAATGCCGTGGGCAATTGCCTCGTCGTTGAAGTCGTAGGCGGGGTTATGCAAGCCGGCGGTATCGCCGTTGCCGATGAAGATGAAGGCGCCTGGGCGGGCGTTCAGCATGTAGGAGAAATCCTCGCCGCCCATCATCGGATCAAATTCGGGATCGACGTTGGCTTCGCCGGCAATGTCGGTGGCGATGGCGACAGCGTGTTCCGTTTCATCCGCATGATTGAAGGTCACGGGATAGTTGCGGTGGAAATTGATGTCGGCTTCTGCGCCGTGGGCGGCGCAAATGCCTGTCACGACTTCGCGCAGGCGCGCTTCAGCCTGATCACGCACCTCGTCATCAAGCGTGCGGATCGTGCCGGCGAAGGTCGCATCGTTGGGGATGACGTTATGGGCGAAACCGGCATTGAACTTGGTGACGGAGACGACGACCGAGCGCAGAGGATTGACGCTGCGCGAGGCGATCAGCTGCAGGTTTGTCACGATCTGCGAGCCGATGGCGATCGGATCGATTGTACGGTGCGGCTGTGCCGCGTGGCCGCCGCGGCCCTTGATGGTGACGGTGAACTCGTCGGTCGCCGCCATGATCGGCCCCTTGCGAGTGGCGAACTGGCCGACGGGAAGACCCGGCAGATTGTGCATGCCGTAGACCTCTTCGATGCCGAAGCGCTCCATCATGCCGTCCTTGACCATCAGGTTGCCGCCACCGCCGCCTTCTTCGGCCGGCTGGAAGATGACAGCGACATTGCCGTTGAAGTTGCGGGTTTCCGCAAGATATTTTGCTGCGCCGAGCAGCATGGCGGTGTGGCCATCATGGCCGCAGGCGTGCATTTTGCCAGGTGTTTTCGAGGCCCAAGGCTTGCCGGTGATTTCGGTGAGCGGCAAAGCGTCCATGTCGGCGCGCAGGCCAACCGTGCGGCTGCCTTCACCCTTGCCCTTGATGAGGCCGACGACGCCGGTGCGGCCGATGCCGGTGACGATTTCGTCGACGCCGAATTCCTTAAGCTTTTCAGCAACGAAGGCAGCCGTATTTTCGACCGCGAAGAGAAGTTCCGGCCGCGCATGGATGTGGCGGCGCCACTCTGCAACTTCGTCCTGAAGTTCGGCGGCTCTATTCAGAATCGGCATTCTTGGCTTCCTGTGAATGAAATGCGTGGGGCCCGTCTGAAAGCATCACAAGGGCGTGATGCCTTGGAAATAACTTAGTCAATGACCTTTGCCATGTCATAGCCATATAGGGTAAATAGGGGAAGGTTTCGAGATAATTCCCTGAAGGACGAGCACTTGTCGACGCGCCACGATCGTTTGTTCGCCGCTTTGCGGCCCTTTTCTTTTATAGCGACAGCAACAGCGGTTCTTGTCTCGTCCGTTACACTTGCTCACGCCAATCCGCATATTCTCGTCGACGTGCAGACCGGCCGGGTGCTGGAGCACGAGGAGGCTTTTCGCAAGTGGTATCCGGCTTCGCTGACCAAGCTGATGACCGTCTATACCGTGTTCGATGCGATCCGCTCCGGCCAGATCAGTCTCGACACGCCCGTCGTCATGAGCAAGCGGGCCGCGTCCGCGCCACCGGCCAAGATGGGCTTCAAGCCGGGCCAGAAATTCACGCTCGACAGCGCGTTGAAGATCCTGATGGTGAAGTCGGCCAATGACATCGCCGTTGCCGTTGCGGAAGCGGTCGGCGGCACCCAGGAAGCTTTCGTCGTGCGCATGAATTCCGAGGCGGCGAAGCTTGGCATGTCGGATTCGCATTTCGTCAATCCGAACGGCCTGCCGGGTAACGGCCAGTATACGACGGCCCGTGACCTTGCGATTCTGACGGTGGCGCTGCGCCGCGACTTCCCGCAATATGCCGGTTATTTTTCGCTGGAAGGCTTCACGAATGGCAAGCAGAACGTCCCGAACATCAACATGCTGATCGGCCGCTTTGCCGGCGCCGACGGCATGAAGACCGGCTTCATCTGCGCTTCGGGCTTCAACCAGATTGGTTCTGCGACGCGTAACGGCCGGACGCTGGTTTCCGTCGTGCTCGGCACCGACAGCCTTGCGGCTCGCGCCGACGCCACTGCCAATCTGCTGCAGAAGGGCTTCACCACGCAGTTTGCGGCAAATGATACATTGGGTTCGCTGAGGCCTTATGGTCCGGGGCAGGACCAGGTGAATGACATTACAGCCGACATCTGCAGCGCCAAGGGCGCGAAGATACGCAGCGAAACGCGTGACGAGGTCGGCCGCATGAAGGTGCAGTCGCCCTTTATTCACGAAATGGACCACGAGCCGCAATTCGTGTTTGCCGGCCTCATTCCGGGGCAGGATCCGCAGCCGGTTGCGCAGAACGACAAGATCGCCAAGGGCGACGCGGTCGAGGCGCTTGCCAATGTGCCGGTGCCGCTCCCGCGGCCGAAATCCTTCTGAGGAAACATCATGAGCACGTTCAGCGACAAGATCCCGGTCACCATCCTGACCGGCTTCCTCGGTGCCGGTAAATCGACGCTTCTGAACCGCATCCTCAAAGATCCTGCCATGAAGGATGCGGCCGTCATCATCAACGAATTCGGCGATGTCGGCATCGACCATCTGCTGGTCGAAAGCTCCGGTGATTCCATCATCGAGCTCTCCGATGGCTGCCTCTGCTGCACTGTGCGCGGGGAACTGGTCGATACGCTGGCGAACCTCATAGATGCCGTGCAGACGGGCCGGGTGAAACTGGTCAAGCGCGTGGTCATCGAGACCACCGGCCTTGCCGACCCGGCTCCCGTCATGCAGGCGATCATGGGCAATCCGGTCATTGCGCAGAATTTCGAGCTCGACGGCGTCGTCACCGTCGTCGATGCGGTGAACGGTCTGCAGACGCTCGATAATCATGAGGAGGCGCGCAAGCAGGCGGCTGTTGCCGATCGACTGATCGTCTCGAAGCAGAGCATAGCCCGCGGCACGGATGCACTGATGGCACGTCTGCATGGCCTCAATCCGCGCGCCGCCATCATGAATGCCGACAGCGATGAGGCAGGCTCAGCGCGTATTTTTGTCAACGGGCTTTATGATCCCGGTACAAAGATCGCCGATGTCCGCCGATGGCTTCATGATGAAGACGAGCATGAGCACGAGGGGCATCATCATCACGACCATGGGCACGATCACGGTCATCACCGCCATCATCATGATCATGGCCACGAGCATCAGGACCCGCACGATGTCAATCGTCACGATGCTTCGATCCGCTCTTTCTCGATCATCGAGGAGAAGGCAATCGATCCGATGGCGCTCGAAATGTTCATCGATCTCCTGCGTTCGGCGCACGGGGAAAAGCTTTTGCGCATGAAGGCGATCATCGCGACGTCCGACCGGCCGGAGCGACCGCTGGTGCTGCATGGCGTTCAGAGCATCTTTCATCCGCCGGTGCGGCTTCCAGCCTGGCCGGATCCCGAGGACCGGCGCACGCGCATGGTGCTGATCACGAAGGATCTGCCTGAGGCTTTCGTGAAGGATCTTTTCGATGCGTTCGTGGGCAAGCCGCGGATCGATACGCCGGATCGGGCAGCGCTCAGCGACAATCCGCTCGCCATTCCGGGGGTGCGGATCTAACTGCGAAAAACCCTATCCCTTGCGGATCAGGAAACGGTGGCCGCGTTCGGTCTTTTCTGTGCTGACCAGTTCGTGGCCGTCCTCATTGCAGAAATGCGGGATGTCAATGACGGCGAGCGGGTCGGTCGTGTCGACGAGGATCAGCGCACCGCTCGGCATGGCCGTCAGTTTCTTGCGGGTCCTGATAACGGGAAGCGGGCATTTCAGCCCGCGCAGATCGTAGAGAACGGCGTCCAAGCCGGTCAGTTCCTGGCCCAGAACTTCCAGAACGGCTTCTTGGTTGCGTCAGCGGTTTCTTGCGGCGCGGGTTCGGGCGCTGCATAGGCCAGCGGGTTCTGCATCGGCACCGGAATATTGGCCGGCAGCGCGGCGGCAACGGTCGTGGCCTGCGCCTGTGTCGTCGGCGTCGCAGTCGCTACGGTCTTTGCAGCAACGCTCTTTGCGGCCTGATTGGCCATCATGTCTTCGAGTTCGGCAACCTTGACCATGCGGCCGGCCTCAAGCGACGTGCCGGTTGGAGCATAGGCGAGTTCACGACCCTTGCGCTGCTTGGCGACCACAGCCTTGCGTTCTGCTTCCGTCGGGTCGTACCAGGCAAGCCCGTCATATTTCTTCAGCGCCGTCTGATAATCGGCATCATAGGTCTTGCCATAGGAGGCGAGCGCTGCCGTCAGCGCCGGCGGCGTCGACATGGCCGGGCAGGCGCCGGCCGGATTGAAGCTGCCGCCGTTCGTGGCCTGCTGGTTGAAGACGTATTTCTTCTCGCAGACATTCACTTCCGGCGGACGCTTGGTAACTTCGAAATTGTCGTAGCCGACCTTCAGCATCTTCCAGAAATCGTAATTCTGATCGAGACGGTGCTTGACCATGTTCTCGGCGGTCATGCGGAAGGGGAAGGCCTGAAGCTGCACGCTTTCCTGGCCGCCCTTGAAGGCGTCACGGGCGAAGGCGTAGATCTCCAGAACCTGCTGGTCGGTCATCGAGTAGCAGCCGGACGACGAGCAGGCACCGTGGATCATCAGGTCGCTGCCGGTGCGGCCGTTGACGGCATCATAGCGGTTCGGGAAACCGGTGTTGATCGCCAGATAATATTTGGAATTGGGGTTCAGGTTGGCGCGGCTAAGGTTGTAGAAGCCTTCCGGCGCCTGCCGGTCGCCGGTCTTGACCTTCGGACCGAGCTTGCCGGACCAGGCGCAGATCTTATAACCGGCGATCTTCTCGAACCGATTGTCCGTCTTCGCCTTCCAGACTTCCAGCGCACCTTCTTCCTTGAAAATGCGGATCATGATCGGCGAGTTGCGGTCCATGCTCTTGGCGGACATGTCGGCAAGGATATGGGCGGGAAGCGGCTGCTCCACCTTGTTCTTGACGGTCGAAAGGTCGATGCCTTGAGCCGATTCCAATGCATCATTGCAGCCGGTCAGAGCCAGCGCCATGAGCGAAACATAGGCAAAATGACGTATGCGCATTCAATCAGCCCATTCAATAATGCGACCCAACCCGCTTACGGAAACCGGGCGTAGCGCGGAATCATAGGCGGCTTATACTTGATAAATCCTTACCAGCCTATGACTTGCGCGGACGTGTCCCGCAAGCGCAATGTTACAGATAACATTATTGTGGCCAAGATTTGGCCCCAATCAGCTCTATCGGCCTGTGGAATTTACAGATTGCGGCCCATGGCGAGGAATTTCTGGCGGCGGTCGTTGCGCAATTGTTCGCCGGAACGGGGAGCCATTTCGGCAAGCGCATTGGCGATGACGTCGCCGGTTGCGGCGATAACGCTGTCGGGATCACGATGCGCGCCGCCGAGTGGTTCGGGGATGATGCCGTCGATGACACCGAGCCCCTTCAGGTCCTCGGCGGTGATCTTCATATTGGTTGCGGCTTCCTTGGCGCGGGTGGAATCGCGCCAGAGGATCGAAGCGGCGCCTTCCGGCGAGATGACACTATAGATCGAATGCTCGAGCATGTAGACGCGGTTGCCGGTGGCGATCGCAATCGCGCCGCCCGAGCCGCCTTCGCCGATGACGATGGAGATCAGCGGTACCTTGACGCCGAGGCACATTTCCGTCGAGCGGGCGATGGCTTCGGCCTGGCCGCGTTCTTCGGCGCCGACGCCGGGATAGGCGCCTGCGGTGTCGACGAGGGTGATGACAGGAAGCTGGAAGCGGTCAGCCATCTCAAGGATGCGGATCGCCTTGCGGTAACCTTCCGGACGGGCGCTGCCGAAATTGTGCTTCAGGCGGCTCTTGGTGTCGTTACCCTTCTCCTGGCCGATGACGGCGACCGGCTGGCCGCGGAAGCGGGCAAGACCGGCCTGGATGGCGGCATCCTCGGAAAACTTGCGGTCGCCGGCAAGCGGCGTGAATTCCTGGAAGAGCGTCTTGGCATAGTCGACAAAATGCGGACGCTGCGGATGGCGCGCGACCTGCGTCTTCTGCCAGGCATTGAGCTTGGAATAGATCTCGACGATCGCCTCGCGGACGCGGACTTCGAGCCTGCCGACTTCGTCGGAGGTGTCGATGCTTTCGTCTTCCGTCGCCAGCTTCTTAAGCTCGATGATCTTACCTTCGAGGTCGGAGATCGGCTTTTCGAAGTCGAGATAGTTGTGCATGAGGTGCGTTTCCGTTCCTTGTGCTCGGGGCAATTTCCTGGTTCCGCCCCTTGTCGCCGGTCCTATTCGTGCTTTTTCGCCTGTTTTGCAAGGGGGTGGTGCGTATGGACGAGCTGCTGCAGACGTTCTTCCAGAACATGCGTATAGATTTGTGTCGTCGAAATGTCCGAATGGCCGAGGAGTTCCTGCACGACACGCAGGTCCGCACCATTTGCTAGAAGATGGCTCGCGAAGGCGTGTCTCATGACGTGCGGCGAAATCATCGACGGTGTGAGGCCCGCGCGGATTGCCAGATTTTTGAGATCGCGGGCGAAGACCTGGCGGGGCAGGTAACCTTCCTTCGAGGCGGCAGGAAAAAGCCAGGGACTGTCCTGAGGCTGTTTTGATGCTGCGTTCTCGGCTGCCAGCAGGCGACCGTAGGCTTTCAGCGCGGCAATGGCGGATTGGGAAAGGGGTACCAGCCGCTCCTTGTTTCCCTTGCCGCGGATCATCAGAAAGCGGCCCTCCTGATCGAGAACGCGGGCGGGCAGCGACACGAGTTCGCTGACGCGCATGCCGGTGGCGTAGAGCAATTCCAGCAGCGCCAGCATGCGCAGGCGATGAAGCTGGCCGGGGGCTGGGTCAGCTGCTTCGGCCTCCGCCTGGGTGAGCAGCTTTGTTACCTCGCCGACACCCATGGTCTTCGGAAGCGCCCGGCCTTTCTTCGGCGCATCAAGAATGCCGGTCGGATCGTCTGTGCGCAGGCCCTCGGCATAGAGGAACTTGTAGAACTGGCGCATGGCGGCAAGCCGGCGAGCCTGCGAGGAGGGCTTGAAACCCTGCGCGGATAGCGAGGCGAGATAGGCGCCGAGATGACCCGAACCTGCCTCGGTCAATCGGATGCTGCGACCGTGCAGAAAAGAGCGTAGGTCATCCAGATCGCGTTCGTAGGATTGCAGCGTATTGACCGCAGCACCCCGCTCGGCGCTCATCATTTCCAGAAATGATTCCACATGGACGCGGCCGAGATCCTTCATCGCGTCATTTCTTCGTGGTGTTAATCGTGCCGGTCGAAGGCGGGTTCACCCGTTCGGAGGGAATGCGGATCGTCACGTCTCGCTCCTGCGGTTCGACGAAGGTGACGAGCGCCCACATCGCTCCATAGATCAGTCCGGCAATGACCGCCAGGACGGACAGGAAACGGATCAGGGTCGGCATCCGACTACTCCTTAGAACTCTGCTTCTGTTATAAGAAGCATATTTGCAAGCGCAAGAAGCGGCATGGGTGTCATGATTCCCTTGTCCGCGACTTGACGCTACACCCGCATTTGTCGATACCGTTTGCAAACAAAGTGTGAATGGACCGATGAGTGAACCGCCAGTTTCCGTTGCAGACAGCCTGAGAGACAGAGCTCGCGCCGCGCTCGGTTCACGCAATCTGATCCTCGTCGGCCTTATGGGAGCCGGAAAATCCTCGGTGGGCCGCCTCGTTGCGCACCAGCTCGGCGTTCCCTTCATCGACAGCGATATCGAGATCGAGCGCGTTTCGCGCATGACGATCACGGAACTTTTCGCTGCCTATGGAGAGGAGGAGTTCCGGGCGCTCGAAGCGCGGGTCATGAAGCGCCTGCTCAAGGGCGGTCCGCGCGTCGTCTCCACCGGCGGCGGCGCCTTCATCAATGCCCGGACGCGCAGACATATCAAGAAGGGTGGCCTTTCGGTCTGGCTGAAGGCCGATCTCGAGGTCCTCTGGGAACGGGTCAACAAGCGTGACACACGCCCGCTCCTGAAGACTGAAAATCCGAAGCAGACGCTCGAAAATCTGATGAATGCCCGCTACCCCGTTTATGCCGAAGCCGATCTGACGGTGCTTTCGCGCGACGTACGCAAGGAAGTCATGGCCGATGAGGTGCTGAGAGCCGTGGTCGAGGCGCAGAAGGAAAGTGCAGTATCATGAACGCGATAACCCCCGGTTCCGCTGTCCGCAAAGTGCATGTGCCGCTTGGCGAACGGGCCTATGATATCATGATCGGGCCGGGGCTGATCGCCGGCGCAGGTGCCGAGATTGCCTCGCGGCTCAAGGGGCGCAAGGCCGCCATCATCACCGACGAGCATGTGGCTCCGCTTTATCTCGACGCTTTGGAGGCAAGTCTAAATGCTGCAGGCATCGCCTCGGCGGCAGTCGTCTTGCCGGCCGGCGAGAAGACCAAGAGCTTCGAGCATCTGATCAATGTCTGCGACAAGGTTCTGGAAGCGCGCGTCGAACGCAATGACTATGTCATCGCACTCGGCGGCGGCGTCATCGGCGACCTCTCGGGTTTTGCTGCCGGTATTATCAGGCGGGGTGTGCGATTCGTGCAGGTGCCGACCTCGCTGCTGGCCCAGGTGGATTCCTCCGTCGGCGGCAAGACCGGGATCAACAGCCGCCACGGCAAAAACCTCATCGGCGTTTTTCATCAGCCGGACCTAGTTCTCGCCGATACCGATGTTCTGAATTCCCTGAGTGAGCGCGAATTCCGTGCCGGCTACGCCGAAGTTGCCAAATACGGCCTGATCGACAAGCCGGATTTCTTTGCCTGGCTGGAGAACAACTGGCAGGCAGTCTTTGCCGGTGGCTCTGCGCGCATCGAAGCGATTGCCGTCAGCTGCCAGGCAAAGGCGGATGTCGTCGTCGCGGACGAGCGTGAAAACGGCCAGCGGGCACTGCTCAATCTTGGCCATACGTTCGGCCATGCGCTGGAGGCTGCGACCGCCTATGACAGCAGCCGGCTTGTTCATGGCGAAGGGGTTTCAATCGGCATGGTGCTGGCGCATGAATTTTCGGCGCGCATGAACCTTGCGAGCCCGGACGACGCCCGCCGGGTCGAGGCGCATCTGAAGGCGGTCGGCTTGCCGACCCGCATGTCGGAAATTCCGGGCGCCCTGCCGCCGGCCGAAGTGCTGATGGATGCGATCGCGCAGGACAAGAAGGTCAAGGGCGGCAAGCTCACCTTCATTCTCACCCGCGGCATCGGGCAGTCTTTCGTCGCCGACGACGTGCCGGCTTCCGAAGTGGTCAGCTTTCTCAAGGAAAAACATCCCTAATGTCAGTCGAGGGCACCCTGGCGTTTTTGTCGGTCTACTGGCCGGAGATCGTTTCGATCGTGGCCCTGGTGTTGATGTCTGCCTTCTTTTCAGGATCCGAGACCGCGCTGACTGCCGTTTCGAGAAGTCGGATCCATACGCTGGAAGCCAATGGCGATGAGCGTGCCGGTCTCGTCAGAACCCTCATCGAGCGTCGTGACCGGCTGATCGGTGCGCTGCTGATCGGCAATAATCTCGCCAACATCCTGTCGTCGTCGCTGGCGACAAGCGTGTTTCTGGGGATCTTCGGCAATTCCGGCGTGGCACTGGCAACGCTTGCCATGACCATCATCCTCGTAATCTTCGCAGAGGTTCTGCCGAAGAGCTGGGCGATCTCCAAGCCGGAGCGCTTTGCGCTCAACGTTGCAATACCGACGCGGCTCTTCGTCGCCGTGGTCGGCCCAATCTCTTCCTTCGTCAATGCGATCGTGCGCAAGATCCTTGGTCTTTTCGGGATCAACCTGTCGCGCGAAGTCTCGATGCTGTCAGCCCATGAAGAGCTGCGCGGCGCCGTCGACCTGCTGCATCGCGAGGGTTCCGTCGTCAAGGCCGACCGTGACCGTCTCGGGGGCGTACTCGATCTCGGCGAACTCGAGCTTTCGGATATCATGGTCCACCGCATGGCGATGCGGGCGATCAATGCCGACGATCCGCCGGAAGCGGTGGTCCGGGCGATCCTCGAAAGTCCCTATACGCGCATGCCGCTGTGGCGCGGTACGATCGACAACATCA
This sequence comes from Sinorhizobium sp. B11, assembly GCA_039725955.1. Taxonomy (NCBI): domain Bacteria; kingdom Pseudomonadati; phylum Pseudomonadota; class Alphaproteobacteria; order Hyphomicrobiales; family Rhizobiaceae; genus Sinorhizobium; species Sinorhizobium sp. B11. The sequence continues at coordinate 4,223,495 of CP091034.1, read as the reverse complement.
TCGGCGTCGTACACGCCAAGGATCTGCTCAGGGCGCTGGCCGAGCCGAACATGGAACCGCAGCAGCTCGATATCGTGAAGATCGCCCAGAAGCCCTGGTTCGTGCCCGACAGCACCAATCTCGAAGACCAGCTCAATGCCTTCCTTCGCCGCAAGCAGCATTTCGCAGTGGTCGTCGATGAATATGGCGAGGTGCAGGGCATCGTGACGCTCGAGGATATTCTCGAAGAAATCGTCGGCGATATCTCCGACGAACACGATATCGACATGCAGGGCGTAAGACAGGAGGCCGACGGTTCGATCGTCGTCGATGGCGGCGTACCGATCCGCGATCTCAACCGCGCACTGGACTGGAACCTGCCGGATGAGGAGGCGACGACGATTGCTGGCCTCGTCATCCATGAATCGATGACCATTCCCGAGGAGCGGCAGGCCTTCACCTTCTACGGCAAACGCTTCGTCGTCATGAAGCGGGAGAAGAACCGCATCACCAAACTTCGCATTCGTCCCGCCGAGGAAGACGAAACGAAACCCGCATGACCAAGTTTTCCGTTGCCGGGCGTCAGGAGATCTCCTGATGCCGGCTCATTCCGCAGGATCTGACATGTTCGACATCATCTGGCGCTCGGTCGTCATCGGCATCGGGGCAACCGTCCTCATGGATCTCTGGGCGATCCTGCTCGCAAAGCTCGGCGTGACGCCGTCGCCGAACTGGGCGCCGGCCGGCCGCTGGTTCTGGCATCTCGGCAAGGGCAAGGTCTTCCATGACAATATCGGTGATGCCGCGCCCTATGCCAGCGAGCTGGCTCTTGGCTGGATCGGCCACTATGTCGTCGGCATCCTCTACGGCATCCTGCTGGCGATCTTTGTTGGCCCGGTCTGGTTTGCCGCCCCGACGTTCCTGCCGGCCTGGATCCTCGGTATCGTCACCGTCGGAGCGGGCTGGTTTCTGATGCAGCCTGGCCTCGGCCTCGGATGGGCGGCTTCGAAGACGCCGAACCCTACCAAGGTTCGCGTGCTCAATTTGCTGGCCCACACCGTGTTCGGTTTCGGCCTTTACGCGACCGCTCTGATTATTCGCTAAGGATTACCAGCGCGTCGGTTCGCCTGGCGCTGCCGGTTCGACGGCCAATGCGTGAAGCCCGGCATCCAGTTCGGGCTTCAGGAGGTCGGTGATCGCCCTATGCCGTTGCAGCCGAGACATGCCGACGAATTTTGCAGAGACGATGCGCACACGCATATGTGTCTCGCCGGCGCCTGTGATGTCCGGCTGGTGGCCGGCATGCAGATGGCTCTCGTTGATGACGGAAAGGCGTTCGGGTGCGAAGGTCGCCTTGAGCTTCTCTTCGATGCTGGTCTGGAGTGTCATCACCGGGTCTTCTGAGTTCACGAAAAAGGTTCCCACCAAGCCAGCAACATTCCCGTTTGTCAATTCTTGTTGTCATCGGTCTGCAGCCCCATAATTAGCGCCGTCATGAGACTTGATTCCAAATACTTCGACCGTATCCGTACGCGCCGCAGGCGAGAGCAGGAGCCCGAGCAGGCGCCTCCAACTTGCCAGTGGGACGGCTGCGACAAAAAAGGCACGCATCGCGCTCCTGTGGGACGCAATGCGGAAGGCCAGTTCTTTTTGTTCTGTTTCGAGCACGTCAAGGACTACAACAAGGGATACAATTATTTCTCCGGCCTCTCGGACGGCGAAATCGCGCGCTACCAGAAGGAGGCGATAACAGGTCATCGCCCCACCTGGACGGTCGGCGTCAACAAGGATGCCAAGAACAGCCCGCTGCATGCCGAAGTTCGCTCCGGCTCCTATTCACGCGTGCGTGATCCCTTCGGCTTCGTGAAGGAAGGTGGCGGCAAGGGCAGCGGCCCGCGTTTCCCGCAGGCCCGCAAGCTGAAATCGCTGGAAGCCAAGGCTTTCGATACGATGGGACTTGCGGCGAACGCCACCTCCGCCGAGATCAAGAGCAAGTACAAGGAACTGGTCAAGAAGCATCACCCCGATGCGAATGGCGGCGATCGCGGCTCGGAAGAGCGTTTCCGCGCCGTCATCCAAGCCTATCAATTATTGAAGCAGAACGGTTTTTGTTAATTCCCGTCCTTGCTCTTAAGCTTCAATCGGGTATGGTCCTCATCGGCTGAGGCCGCAGGCAACCGCGGCATACATATTTGTGCGTTTTCCCGACATCGCCTCTGCCGACCTTCCGGACGCGGCGTTTCTTGTCCGGGACTCTTTCAAGAATGCTCGCCAGCGGTCATCATCCCGCCGAGGTTTCGTTTCAGTCCCGGAGAAGTATCGCCGACGTTCCAACCTGACGGGCGCGGGACAAATATCGCGGCGTCGCGGTTGTGAAATGGCCTGAGACAGTATGGTCGGGTGCCACCGCCCGCCTTGGAGACATGATGAGCAAGATCGAACTTGATATTTCCGAACTGCCCGATACCACCGTTTCGGTCCGTGAGGCCTTCGGCATCGATTCCGACATCCGCGTTCCCGCCTACAGCAAGGGCGACGCCTATGTGCCTGATCTCGATACCGACTACCTCTTCGACCGTGAGACGACGCTCGCGATCCTCGCAGGCTTTGCCCATAACCGACGCGTGATGATTTCCGGCTACCACGGCACGGGCAAGTCTTCGCATATCGAGCAGGTCGCCGCGCGCCTCAACTGGCCGTGCGTGCGTATCAACCTCGACAGCCATGTCAGCCGTATCGATCTCGTCGGCAAGGATGCAATCGTCGTCAAGGATGGCTTGCAGGTCACCGAATTCAAGGACGGCATCCTGCCCTGGGCCTACCAGCACAATGTCGCACTCGTTTTCGATGAGTACGATGCCGGCCGCCCGGACGTGATGTTCGTTATCCAGCGCGTGCTGGAATCCTCTGGTCGCCTGACGCTGCTCGACCAGAGTCGCGTCATTCGCCCTCACCCGGCCTTCCGCCTGTTTGCGACTGCCAACACGATTGGCCTTGGCGATACGACGGGCCTCTACCATGGCACGCAGCAGATCAACCAGGCGCAGATGGACCGCTGGTCTATCGTCTCGACGCTTAATTATCTGCCGCACGACCACGAAGTGAATATCATCGCCGCCAAGGTGAAGAGTTTTGGCAAGGACAAGGAAGGCCGTGATACGGTTTCCAAGATGGTCCGCGTCGCCGACCTGACACGCGCTTCGTTCATGAACGGCGATCTGTCGACCGTCATGAGCCCGCGTACCGTCATCACCTGGGCCGAGAATGCCGAGATCTTCGGCGACATCGCCTTCGCCTTCCGGGTAACCTTCCTCAACAAGTGCGACGAGCTTGAGCGTCCGCTGGTGGCCGAGCATTATCAGCGCGCCTTCGGTGTAGAGCTGAAGGAAAGTGCAGCCAACATCGTGCTGGGGGCATAAGGCCAGTCGATCATGGCATCTCGTGGTGACAATTCGAAAGCAAAGCCCGGCGCGCCTGTCGATGTCGAGCCGTTGCGGCGTGCAATAACCGGTTGCGTGCGCGCAATCGCCGGTGACGACCAGGTCGAGGTGGCTTTCGCCAATGAGCGTCCCGGCATGACGGGCGAGCGTATCCGTCTGCCGGAGCTTTCCAAGCGGCCGACAGCGCATGAGCTGGCGGTGACGCGTGGGCTTGGCGATTCCATGGCGCTTCGTATCGCCTGCCACGACGAGAAGGTCCATTCGTCCATGGCGCCGCAGGGCTCCGATGCTCGGGCGATCTTCGACGCTGTCGAGCAGGCGCGGGTGGAATCGATCGGTTCGCTGCGCATGGAAGGCATGGCTGCAAACCTGCGTTCCATGACGGACGAGAAATACGCGAAGGCGAATTTCACCGGCATCGAACGACAGGAAGATGCGCCGATCGGCGAGGCTGTCGCCATGATGGTGCGCGAGAAGCTCACCGGTCAGAAGCCGCCGGCCTCGGCTGGCAAGGTGCTCGACCTGTGGCGTTCCTTCATCGAAGACAAGGCCGGTAGCGAGCTCGACAATCTCTCCGGCGTCATCAACGACCAGCAGGCCTTCTCGAAGGTCATCCGCAACATGCTCTCGGCCATGGAGATGGCTGAGGAATATGGCGATGACGACAGCAATTCGGATGACGACGATCAGTCCAACGACAATGATCAGCCGACCGGTGACGAGCAGAACGAGGATGAAGTCGACGAGGATGCCGGCAGTGATGCCGCGCCTGTCGAGGACAGCGAAGTCTCCGATGAGCAAATGGAGGACGGCGAGACTGAAGGCGCCGAAATCTCCGACGACGACATGATGGAAGAGGGCGAGGACGATTCCGAGACGCCGGGCGAAACCCGCCGTCCGAATACGCCGTTTGCCGATTTCAACGAGAAGGTCGATTACCACGTCTATACGGAAGAGTTCGACGAAATCATCACGGCCGAAGAGCTGTGCGATGCCGCCGAACTGGAGCGCCTGCGCGCCTTCCTCGACAAGCAACTGGCGCACCTGCAGGGAGCTGTCGGTCGCCTTGCCAACCGTCTGCAGCGCAAGCTGATGGCGCAGCAGAACCGTTCCTGGGATTTCGATCTCGAGGAAGGCTATCTCGATACGGCCCGTCTGCAGCGCATCATCATCGACCCGACGCAGCCTCTCTCCTTCAAGATGGAGCGCGATACGCAGTTCCGCGATACAGTCGTGACGCTGCTGATCGACAATTCCGGCTCAATGCGCGGCCGACCGATCACTGTTGCGGCGACCTGCGCTGATATCCTGGCGCGCACGCTCGAGCGGTGCGGCGTCAAGGTGGAAATCCTCGGCTTCACGACGAAGGCCTGGAAGGGCGGTCAGGCGCGCGAGAACTGGCTTGCGAATGGCAAGCCGCAGACACCAGGCCGTCTCAACGACCTGCGCCATATCGTCTACAAGTCTGCCGACGCTCCGTGGCGGCGGGCACGCAGCAATCTCGGCTTGATGATGCGAGAAGGCCTGCTCAAGGAAAACATCGATGGCGAGGCGCTGATCTGGGCGCATAATCGCCTGCTGGCACGGCGCGAACAGCGCCGCATCCTGATGATGATTTCGGATGGTGCGCCGGTCGATGATTCCACGCTGTCGGTCAATCCGGGCAATTATCTGGAGCGGCACCTGCGCGCCGTGATCGAGCAGATCGAGACGCGTTCTCCGGTCGAGCTTCTGGCAATCGGCATCGGCCATGACGTCACGCGCTACTATCGCCGTGCCGTGACGATCGTCGATGCCGACGAGCTTGCCGGCGCCATGACCGAGCAGCTAGCCGAATTGTTTGAGGATCATGCCACACAGCCGCGCGGTGGCCGTCTGCGCCGCGCCGGTTGATATAGTCTCGGGGAAGCTCCGTATGGCGTTTGAAAACCTGTCTCGCGTGGCTCTGGTCGCCCTCTGCCTCGCGACAGGGTTCTCAAGCGCGCAAGCGGGCGCGGGCGAGCCTGCGAAGATCGTCAGCCGCAAGATTTCGGATTTCCATATCGGCCGCGACGAAACCCGTTTCGGTCCGCTGGAGTTTATCGGCGGGCTGGAGATGGTGTCGAGCAATTCGCTCTTCGGCTCGCTTTCTTCCATCCGCATGCGCCCTGACGGCAAGAGTTTCGTTGGCGTTCTCGATACCGGGCACTGGCTGACGGGCAGCATCGAACGTGATGCCAATGGCAGGCTCTCCGGTCTTTCCGGTGTCGAGATCACGCCGATGCGGGATCGGGTCGGCCGGACCTATGAGGGTAAGGGACATATGGATGCCGAGGGCCTCGCGCTGGATGGCGACCGGCTTCTTGTGTCCTTCGAACAGTACCATCGCGTCGACGTCTATCCGGATCCAGGTTTTCTCGACTCACGATCCCTGTCGACGGTCGGGATCCTCGTTCCCCGCGATGAGATGCGGTCGAACCGTGGAATTGAAACTGTCGTCGTGGCTCCTGCCTCAAGCCCACTGAAGGGCGCGCCTCTGATCGTGACCGAGCGTAGCCTGGACGAGGACGGTAACCGGCTTGCGGCTATTCTGGATGGGCCGTTGAAGGGGCAGTTTACCGTCGAGAAGGACGGCAGCTTCGATGTGACTGACGGCGCCTTCCTGCCGGATGGCGATCTGCTTCTTTTGGAGCGGCGCTTCAACATGGCCGAAGGCATCGGCATGCGGATCCGCCGTATCAAGGGGGCGGATATCAAACCTGGCGCCATTGTGAATGGGGAACTGCTCGTCGAGGGCAATTTCAACTACAATATCGACAATATGGAAGGGATCGATACCTTCCAGGCGGCCGATGGCACGACGCATGTCATCCTGGTGTCTGACGACAATCACTCCATCCTTCAGCGCAATCTGATGCTGGAGTTCAGACTCATCGATTGAGTGGCCGTCGAATGGCTGTCACAACTCTGCGCTATTCGGTCCGTCCCTTGCGGATATCACCCCTTACGAGAGCGTATCATGCACATCCATATCACGGGCGCTTCGGGCTCCGGCACGACCACGCTCGGCCTGGCGCTGGCCGACATACTCGGCATCCGCCATCTCGATACCGACCATTTCTTCTGGATGCCGACCGATCCGCCCTTCACGACGCAGCGCGAAGTGAGCGCTCGCGTCGCGATGCTCCAACAGGAAGCGCGGCCCGATGCTGGCTGGGTACTTTCCGGCTCGGCCCTGAAATGGGGTGCGGACTTCGAGCCGCTTTATGATCTGGTCGTTTTCCTGACGATCGATCCAGTCTTGCGCATGGAGCGCATCCGCATGCGCGAGGATACCCGCTATGGCGAGCGGATCAGGCCCGGCGGCGACATGGCCGTGCAGAGCCGCGCCTTCATGGAATGGGCCCAGAGCTATGATACGGCCGGACCGGACCACCGCAGCCTCGTTGGGCATGAAGAGTGGCTAAGGACGGTGACGAGGCCAGTCCTGCGCCTCGACTCATCGCGTCCCCTGGGAGATCTTGTTGCTGACGTACTGAACCACCCGGCGGTGATTGCAAAGCGCCCTCGGGCTTCGTGAATCCGTGGCCGGTGCTGGTTGCTATCGGCGCTCGGACTGGCTGCAGCAAAGCCTGCAGCCAGTCCGTCCAGCATTCATGGTCAGAGCGTTTTCCTGGGTCGCTCGACCAGAAACAATGTCCATCCAAGCGGGAGCAAGGTGACGGCTGATTGTGCGGCGGTATTTACCGTGCCGCAGCGGACTGCATCGGACGCAGCACGTTCATGAGTGCGCCGTAGGGCAGCAGCATCACCAGGCCGACAAGCATCTTCACCAAGAAATCACCCAGTGCCCAGGAGATCCAGCGTGGGGCTTCCGTTGAAAGGACACCGAGGATCGGCGCGTTTTCCAGCGCGAACGGTTCGTTCGGGCCAAGGAAGACAAAGAAGGCGGCGAAGGACAGCGAGAAGAACATCACCGTGTCCAGCGCCGAACCGATCAACGAGCCGACGAGCGGGGCGCGCCACCAGGCCTGACGGCGTAGACGGTTGAAGACGGCGATATCGAGAAGCTGGCCAGCAAGATAGGCCGAGCCGGAGGCGATCGCGATACGCGGAACCGAGGTGAAGAAGGAAAGGGCGACACCGACGACAAAGCCGGCGAAAACCACTTTACGCGCAGCCTGTGGGCCGAACTGGCGGTTCGTCAGGTCGGTGATCAGGAAGGCGATCGGATAGGAGAAGGCGCCCCAGGTCAGAATGTCGGCAAGATTGATACCGGCAATCGTGGCGTTCAGCGGAAACTGGACGAGAAAATTGGAGGCGACGACGACAAGCGTCATCAGGGCGACATAGGCCAACGTATAGCGGGTCTTCAGCATTTTTTTATCCTGGGTGATGCCACCAGTTGGAGTAAAATTTAGGCTTAAAGGCTGGCAAAGCAAAAGGCCTGTCCGGATGTTATCCGTGCAAGCCTTTTGAAGCTTTCGAAAGACGTGGCCGAAGCTTAGGCTGCTACAGCAGCGGCTTCAGCGGTCTTCTTGACGATCTGACGGCGCAGCAGACGAGCGCGCATCGAAAGTTCGTTTTCGCTAGCCTTCAGCAGGAAGGCATCGAGGCCGCCACGGTGCTCAACGGAACGAAGAGCAGCAGCCGAAACGCGAAGACGGTAACGCTGACCGAGCGCGTCGGAGATCAGCGTAACCTGGCACAGGTTCGGGAGGAACCGGCGCTTGGTCTTGTTGTTGGCATGGCTGACATTGTTACCAGTCAGGACTGCCTTGCCGGTCAATTCGCACATGCGGGACATGGAACACCTATTCTTGTTTTTCTCGGGCCATTGGATGACAATCCGGCAACAACCAGCTGCGCAATCCATCAGGCCATGATTGGAAAGTTGCGGTTCTATAGTCAGACAGGCCGCGCCCGTCAAGCCAAACCTTGGCCTTTCCCGCAATTCTGTCAAAAAGCTGCTGTTTTCTTCGCGTTGCGGCAGGAGTATAGACCGCAATGCAAGGGCGCAAGCGGCCCAGCAAGACAAGGCTCTCACTATGGCTCATCTCGGCAGACGAATAACGGCTTCGGCATTTGCGGCGCTCCTGGCCTTGCCAGCGGGTGCAAGCGAGATACAGCACCGTACGGAGTACAAGGTCGCCCTTGCAGGGCTGACGATCGCGCGGGCAGCCTTCCTGACCAAGATCGAAGACGATCACAGCTACAATATTGACGGCGATATCAAATCGGCCGGTCTAGCCGATCTCGTCACCGATATCCTTGCTAAGACCAGTGTCAGCGGCGTGGTGCGAAACGACCGCCTGCAGGCAGCAAAATACGTTCTCTATTACAAGACCGGCAAGAAGGTGCGGACCTATGAGGTCAGCTATCGCAACGGCAATATCGTCTCTGCTACCACCACACCCGAGCCGCGGCGGCCAAAGAACTGGATTCCGGTGACGCAGGGCGACATGCGCTCCGTGCTCGATCCGATTTCGGGCCTGATCTTCACTGGCGATACCAATGTGTGCGCTCAGAAATTGCCCATCTTTGACGGCGAGACGCGGATGGACCTCGTGCTTTCGCCGAAAGGTGACGAGGATTTCTCGACGGATGGGTTCAAGGGCAAGGCGACCGTCTGCAGCGTGCGCTTCATTCCGCGCTCCGGCTACAAGAAGGGCCGCAAGGATCTCGACTATCTCAGCAAGAGCAATCGTATGGAGATCTGGTTTGCCAAGGCTCAGGCGGCGAATGTATATGCTCCGGTCTACGTCCGCATTCCCACGGAATACGGAACGGTGACAATCACTGCCGTGAAATACGGCGTGTGAGCAGCTGACGGAGCTTTGACAAGTCTCCGCAAGGGGGACAGGTGAAACTTCGGGCAACGCTGATCGGTTTTACGGCCATTCTGATGTGGTCGTTCCTGGCACTCTTTACGGCCGCCTCCGGCAAGATGCCGCCATTCCAGCTTTCCGCCATCTGCTTTGCCATCGGCAGTATTCCCGGCATTCTCGTGCTCGCCTTCAACCCGTCGCGCATCGCGCTCCTGAAGCAGCCGGCAAAGGTCTGGATAACAGGCATTGCCGGTCTGTTCGGCTACCACTTCCTCTACTTCACTGCACTGAGAAATGCGCCGGCGGTTGAGGCTGGGCTGATTGCCTATCTGTGGCCGCTGCTGATCGTCGTCGGTTCGGCGCTGCTGCCGGGCGAGAAGCTGCGCTGGTACCACATCGTCGGCGCTCTGGCGGGGCTGTGCGGCACATTCCTGATCGTTGGGCGCAACGGCATCGATTTCGACGGCGCATATACGGTCGGTTATGGCGCGGCCTTCCTCTGTGCCTTCACCTGGTCCGGCTATTCACTGCTGACGCGGCGTTTCGATGCTGTCTCGACCGATGTGGTCACCGGCTTCTGCCTTGCGACATCAATTCTTTCGCTGCTCTGCCATCTGGGACTGGAGACGACGGTGTGGCCGGAAACGGGCTTCGAATGGATTGCGGTGGTCGGTCTCGGTCTCTTTCCGGTCGGCGCGGCTTTCTATGCCTGGGATCACGGGGTCAAGAACGGTGATATCCAGATTCTCGGCGCTGCAAGCTATGCCGCACCGCTGCTTTCGACGCTGATACTGACAGTCTTCGGAATTGCCGAACCGAGCTGGCGTATTGTGCTCGCCTGCCTGCTGATCACGGGTGGCGCGGTGCTCGCCGCACAGGAGATGTTCCGCCGCAAGCCACAAATGCAGCCTGTGGCGGAGCAGATCTAGGAACCGGGTTTCCAGTCGGGCGGCGCCATTTCGAATTTGGAGAATTCGAAGCCGGGCGCAACCGTGCAGCCGACCAGCGTATAGTCGCCCAGGGTTTCGGCCGATTGCCACCAGTTGGCGGGAATGATTGCCTGCGGCCGCTCGCCGCCGGCGATATCCGTGCCGAGTTTCAGCGTCTCGCTGCTGTCACCATCTTCGGAACGATGGAGAGCCAGCGGCGCGCCGGCATAGTAGTGCCAGACCTCCGCAGCGTCGTGCACGCGATGCCAATGCGAGCGCTGCCCTTTGGCCAGCAGATAATAGATTGCCGTCGAATGGCCGCGCTCGCCGCCATTCGTGTCGCGGAAAGTCTGGACATACCAGCCGCCTTCGGGGTGCGGCTGCATACCGAGCTCGCGGATAATCTCCTCGGGTGACAGGTCCGTGCCAGCCATATCCTAGAAATTGTCCTTGCGCTTGCGGATTTCGGCGAAGACCTCTTCGTTGGTCTTTCCTTCCATCAGCAGATTGCGGCGGATGGCAGGATCGGCGGCGCGCAGGAAAGGGTTGGTTTCCTTTTCGAGCCCCAGCGTCGTCGGAATGGTGAACTTGCCTTCGGCCCGCAGCGCTTCGATTTCTGCGGCGCGGCTCTTCAGGCGCTCGTTGTCAGGGTCGATGGTGACCGCAAAACGGGCGTTCGAGAGCGTATATTCGTGGCCGAAATAGACGGTGGTCTCATCCGGAAGGACGGCAAGCTTCTGCAGTGAGTGCCACATGTCGGCGGCCGGCCGTTCGAACAATCGGCCACAGCCGAGCGCAAAGAGCGTATCGGCTGCGAAGAGCAGCTTGTCGTCGGGGAAGTGGTAACAGATATGGCCTGCCGTGTGGCCGGGCGTTTCGATGACATTGACCGTGTGGTCGCCAAAGAGGAAGCTGTCGCCGTCGCCCATCGTCTTGTCGAGGCCGGGAATGGCTACAGCCTCGTTGATCGGGCCGATGATCTCAAGGCCGTATTGTTCTTTCAGCGCCAGATTGCCTTCCACATGGTCGATGTGGTGGTGGGTCGTGAAGATATGGGTGATGTTCCAGCCGCGGCGCGCAGCAGCGGCTTCGACAGCTGCCGCATCGGGCGCGTCGATCGAAGCGGTCTGCCCAGTCTCCGTGTCATGGATCAGAACACCGAAATTGTCGCTGCGGCAGAGAAAAACATCTAATTCCAAAGGTTTCATCGCTCAAATAGTCCCTTATCCCTCGAACTGACCGGGAATGTAGAGGTTCCGGCCTTGAAGTCCAACCGGTCATTGATAACATTTGAGATAATGCACGCCGATATCGTCGATCTTCGCCAATTCTATCATTCCGAGCTTGGGCGCATGGCCGAGCAGTCGATTGCCATGGCGCTATCATCGCTGTGGGTCCGGCTGCCGCAGGAGCGGCTTGTGGGCATCGGTTATTCCGTGCCCTTCCTCGACCGGTTCCAGGCCGATACGGAACGCACCTTCGCCTTCATGCCGGCGGGGCAGGGGGCGGTGAACTGGCCTGTCGGCTCGCTCTCCTCCACTGCGCTGATCTTCGACGAGGAGTTGCCGCTGCCGGATTCTTCGATCGATCGCGTGCTGATGGTGCATTCGCTGGAATTTGCGGAAAGTCCGCGCGAGACCCTGAAAGAGCTCTGGCGGGTGCTGGCGCCCGGCGGACGGCTCGTTATCGTCGTGCCGAACCGGCGCGGTGTCTGGGCACGGATGGAACATACGCCTTTCGGTTCGGGCCGACCCTATTCGCGCGGTCAGCTGACCCATCTGCTGCGCGAGACCAATTTCACGCCAGGCGCCACGGCAGAGGCTCTGTTCTTTCCGCCGTCTAAACTGCGCGCCGTCTTGCGCCTGCGCCGCGGTTTCGAGCGGATCGGCCGCGCACTCTGGCCGGCTTTTTCCGGTGTCATTATCGTCGAGGCACAGAAGCGGCTTTATCAGGGCCTGCCGGTTGCTGCCCGCGCGTCCCGACGTGTCTTCGTGCCGGTGCTCGCGCCGCACGGCGTGCCGACGACGCGCAGCCGCTAGCACACCGCAGTACTCGACAAAAACGCCATTCCGCTTTAATGCCACTCGAGTCTTTCGCCGGCTTTCCGGCGATTTCGAAGGTCGATCCATGAGCATTGAGATGAGCAAACCCGTTCCGCGTCCCGGTATTCTTGATATCGCTGCCTACGTGCCGGGCAAGGAACATGCGCCGGGTGTCGCCCGCGTCTACAAGCTCTCCTCCAACGAGACGCCGCTCGGCGCGAGCCCCAAGGCAATCGAGGCATTCAAGGCAGCCGCAGGCAATCTCGAGCGTTATCCGGATGGACAGGCTCGTGAGCTGCGCGAGGCGATTGCTTCAGTGCATGGCCTCAACCCGGCAAATATTCTGTGCGGCAACGGCTCCGATGAGCTGCTTGCGCTGCTCTGCCATGTCTATCTCGGCACAGGCGACGAGAGCATCGTCACCGAACACGGTTTCCTCATCTACAAGATCCAGACCATGGCGGCTGGAGCGACGCCTGTCGTGGTCAAGGAAAAGGATCATACGGTCGATGTCGACGCGATCCTTGCGGCGGTGACCGAGAGGACGAAGATCGTCTTCATCGCCAATCCCGGCAATCCGACCGGAACCTATGTCCCGGTCAGCGAAATCCGCCGTCTGCAGGCTGGGCTGCCGCAGCATGTCATGCTCGTGCTCGATGCGGCTTACGCGGAATATGTCCGCCGCAACGAGTACGAATCCGGTATCGAAGTCGTTTCCTCGAATGCCAATGTCGTGATGACCCGCACATTCTCGAAGGCTTATGGCCTTGCTTCCTTGCGTATCGGCTGGATGTACGCGCCGGCGGCGATCGTCGATGCACTGGACCGCGTGCGCGGGCCGTTCAACATGAATGCGCCGGCCATTGCTGCAGGGGCCGCGGCGATCCGCGACCAGGCTTTCATTCAAGAGGCCGTGTCCTTCAACCGGATGTGGATCGAGAAGCTGACGGATGCATTTCAGGCGCTCGGCCTCAAGGTTACGCCCTCGGTGACCAATTTCGTTCTCATCCATTTTCCCGATGTGGATGGAAGGCGCGCAGCGGATGCCGATGAATTCTTGACCAGCCGCGGTTATATTCTGCGTGCGGTGCGCGGCTATGGCTTCGCCAATGCGCTGCGCATGAGCGTCGGTCCGGAAGAGGCCAATCGCGGCGTCATCGAAGCACTTGGCGAATTCATGGGACGCAAGGCATGACTGTGCAGTTTGATCGCATCACCCTCATCGGCATCGGCCTGATCGGCTCTTCGCTCGCCCACGACATCAAGCGTCTGGGCTTGGCCAAGGAAGTGGTCATCGCCACGCGCAGTGCAGAGACGCTGAAGCGGGCCGAGGAGCTTGGTCTTGGAAACCGCTATACGACCTCCTCGGCCGAAGCGGTCAAGGATGCCGATCTTGTCATCGTTTCGGTGCCGGTCGGTGCCTCCGAAAGTGTGGCGAAGGAAATTGCCGGCACGTTGAAGCGCGGCGCCATCGTCACAGATGTCGGCTCGACCAAGGCGTCTGTTATCGCGCAGATGCAGCCGCACATGCCTGACCACGTGCATTTCATTGCTGGTCACCCGATTGCCGGTACGGAAAAGTCCGGTCCGGACGCCGGATTTCCGGGCCTTTTCGAAGGGCGCTGGTGCATCCTGACGCCGCTCGAAGGAACTGATCCGACAGCGCTGAAGACGCTGCGCAATTTTTGGGAAACACTTGGCTCCCGAGTAGACGAAATGGACGCCCAGCATCACGACAAGGTGCTCGCTATCGTCTCGCATCTCCCGCACCTCATAGCCTACAATATCGTTGGCACGGCCGACGATCTGGAGACGGTGACGGAATCGGAAGTCATCAAATATTCCGCCTCCGGCTTTCGCGATTTTACCCGACTTGCCGCATCCGACCCGACGATGTGGCGCGATGTCTGCCTGCATAATCGCGACGCGATCCTGGAAATGCTGGCACGATTCTCGGAAGACCTCGCCTATCTGCAGCGGGCAATCCGCTGGGGTGAAGGCGACAAGATTTTCGAATTGTTTACTCGCACCCGCGCCATCCGCCGCTCGATCGTCCAGGCAGGCCAGGATGTGGATGCGCCGGACTTCGGCCGCCCGCACCCGCTGGAAAAGAAATAGTCATGGTGGAGATCGCCAAGGCTGGCCAGTCGGACAAGGAGTGGCTGCTTCGCGAGGATCATCGCGTTGGCGAAACCTGGGTTTCGCGTTGCATCGACCTCGGCGAATATCTGATTGCCCGCGAAGAGGGCGAGATCGTCGGCTTCCTGCGCTTCTCCCGCTTCTGGGGCAGGATCCCCTATATGGAGATGATCCGCGTCCTGGATGGCCATCGCCGGTCTGGCGTCGGCACGGCGCTGTTTCTCATCTGGGAAAAGGAAATGCGCGACAGCGGTGCGCGCCTTTTGATGACCTCGAGCGAGTGCGATGAAAGCCGTCCGCAGGATTGGCATCGCCGTAACGGCTTTTCTGAAACCGGTTCGATCGAACTGCCCGGCATTCAACTGGTGCCCGAGGTCTTCTTTCTCAAGAAGCTCGATTAAACCGGTGGGATCTTGCCGAGAGGGATAAAGCCGCTCACCGTCGCATTTCCGTGATCGACGACGAGATCGACCGACACCTTGTCGCCTCCGCCGGCAAGCGCCTTCAATAGCTTGGTTGCCGTATCGACCGTCGAGGCGATATCGGGGAAGGCCTCTTTGATGGTTTTGCCCCAGGGCCCGAGCTGTTCGATCTCCAGCTTGAACTTGCCGGACAGGAAGCCGTTCTCGTCGAAGGTGAAGGGGCCGGAGACGGTCATCACCTTGCCATCGCCGATGTCGGCGACGATGCGGCGGAGTTGGCCCTGAGTGCCGTGGATGCCTTGTTCGTCAGTGCCGTCGATCATGCCGGCCTTTCCAATCAGCGTCAGGTCGGCGCTGGCGGAGAATTTCGGGAAGATCTGCGGCCAGTCCTTGAGGATCGCATTGGCGTTTTCGACCGAGATCGCGCCGTCAAGATCCGCTCCGTTCTGCCGCAGGTGGATTTCGGTGCGGGCGGCATCGAAATTGACGGTCTGTCCGGTAAAGGACGAGATGGTGACGGCCTTCAGCCCGTTGATAACGGTCGAGGTGCGGTCGATGCCCTGCGCCTTGGTGACGAGGCTCGATTGCAGATTGTCCCATTGGGCATTGATGGTCAGGCCCTGCGCGGTACGGATTTCAGCCGGCGAGTCGAGTTCCCAGACGATATGGCCGGGGGCATAGACCTGGGCAGCAGAACGAAGCGCGCCGAAGGTGGCCGAGATGCCGTTGACGTTGTCGTCCACATCCACCTTGGAGCAGAAAAGTCCGATGCGGAAAGGAAAGCCGCGGAATTCGATATCGGAGCACTCGCCGCTGACGCCGGTGTCTGCGCGGGGAGCAATCGCGCTCAGCACTGTCTGTTTCAGCGCAGAGGCTGCGTAGAACCAGCCGCCCGTATAGAGAGCGATCACTAGAAGGATAGCGCCGCCCAGCAACCAGAATTTCTTACCGCTGTTATATTGGCCGCTGCCGGATTGGCTTGACGCTGCCATGATGTTCTCCAATGGTGAGAGCGAAATCTGATTTGATCTGGCGTGCGATATGGACGAATTTTGGGTATTTGGCTACGGCTCGTTGATGTGGAATCCGGGCTTCGAATTCGTCGAGCGATCGCAAGCCCTGGTTTACGGCTATCGGCGCTCTCTTTGCGTCCGCTCCTTCGTGCATCGCGGCAGCCGGGAAACCCCCGGTCTCGTTCTCGGCCTCGACAGAGGCGGTGCCTGCCGCGGCATGGCTTTTCGCGTGGCGCCGGATAAGTGGGATGAAGTGATCGACTACCTGCGCGCCCGCGAACTCGTCACCAATGTCTATCTCGAACGGCATCTGCCGCTGCAGCTTCCGGATGGCCGCAGCGCGCGCGCTGTCGCCTATGTGGTCGATCGCGCCCATGAGCAATATGCCGGCGCACTTGACGCATTTGCTGCGGCACGTGTCGTCAACGTCTCGGTCGGCCAGTCGGGGCCGAACGATGCCTATGTGTTCAACACGCTCGCGCATCTCAAGGAGATGGGCATTCGCGACCAGTGGCTGGAGCAGGTGGCAGAGGAAGTCACGCGGCTGCGGGCTGCGGCTTAAGCCGTGGCCGCTTTTTCCTTGCGCAACTCGGCCAGCCGTTCTGCCGCTGTCGGCGGCAACGGCACATGCGGGTTGCGTTCGACCGTGTCGATCAGGAGCTGATCGCTGGCGCTTTCCGTCACGTCGATCAGATGGGCGAAAAAGGCGTCGGGATCCATGCCGGGCATGATGGGCGGCAGGATCTGTACCTTGAAGTGGCCGGGGTAGCGCATGGTGCTGCGGCGCGGCCAGAACAGACCAGGATGCATCACGATGGGTACGACCGGGAGCTGCAGGTCGCGGTACATGCGGGCGATGCCGTATTTGTATAGTGGTTCGGCACCTGGCGGGCGGCGTGTGCCCTCGGGGTAGATGATGAGCTGGCGGCCGGTGGCAAGCTCTTCCTTGGTGCGTTTCAGGACCTCGACCATCACCTTGCCGCGGGCGCCACGGTCGACCGGAATCATTCGCTGCTTCTTGGCGTACCAGCCGAAGAGCGGGATCCACATGAGTTCGCGCTTGAGGATGTAGACCGGATCGTCGAGGTTGGGCAGCAGCGCATATGTATCCCAGAAGGACTGATGCTTCGGCGAAATGATGTAGCTGCCATGAGGCAGGTTCTCGATGCCCTCGATCTCGAAGGTCGTTCCCACGATCACCCGCATCAGCCAGTGGTTCGAGCGCGCCCAGTTCTTGGGAACGCTGTAGGCGAGCTTGCGCGGAATGATGAAGTAGATCGGGGAGAGCACGATCATCCGCAGGATGAGGTTTGCATAGAAGATCGTGTTGAACAGAACGGAACGCAGGGCGATCATGAAACTTTCCCGAGGCACGGTCACGGGACCGGCCTACACGATATTGCCCGTCGGAAAAAGCGTCTGATTGCCTGAGCGCGCAAAAGTCTCAGCTTTGGCCCGCCAGGCTGGCGGAACGCAGGCCCGTATGGCGCAGGCCGACAATGTTGCGTGCACCGGCCAACAGTACCTTGGCGTATTCGGCCAGCATGACGCGCAAGGCGTTCGGATCAGTGAACCAATCGCGTGTCTTCAGATCGGAATTGACGACGGGATAGGCGATGAATTGGGTGTCGGGATCGACATAGGCGAGTTCGGCGAGGCTGCGCGGCATGTGGTAGTTGTTGGTGACGACGAGGATGCTCTTATAGCCCCTGGCATGAATCCAGTTCGACGCCTCCTCCGCATTGCCGATCGTATCGAGCGCGTCATAGCCTATGTCGACACAGCAGGAAAAGAGATCGGCAGACCCTTGGGTCATCCTGCGGATCTGCGCTGGCGTGGTGGAAGGATGCGCGCCGGAGATCAGCAACCGCTTGCCTGCACCTTTCTGCAGGAGCTCGACGGCTTGATCGATACGCTGGTAGCCCCCGGTCAGCACGATGATCGCGTCCGCCCGCGGCTCGGCAGGAGGCTTCAGGGTCGTCACCGAATCGGCAAAACGCAAAAAACCGCCGAAGATCAGCGCAGCAATCAACACGCAGGAAAAGCCCGTCCAACGCAAGACGCGACGGATCGGGCTACGCCGGGCCGAGACGCTCTCGGGGCGTTCAATCTCCGGGTCCGGGCGAATCGGATTGCGTGTCGTATGGCCCATCGTCATGAGTCGTGATTATACGCTGATTGCGGCGCAGAACAGACGCTTTCATGGCAAATCGGCATGCTGCGACTAATTCACGATGCCGTCCGCGCGCGTCGGATCGGAACGCAATGTATCGATTTCATAGATCGTGCGCATGACAGTGAGCCGCGCCGTCAACGTCGTGAGCAACGCAATCACGATCATCGTTGCCAAGATGCCGAGATAGCCGAGGGCACCGACCGAAAAAGTGCCGAAGAGGGCCGTTGCCTGATCGGTCTCTGGCGTGGCGATCGTCCTGCTCTGCAAGAAGCCGGCGCCGGCAAAAAAGAGGGCGGCCAGCGCACTGCCGATTGCCGAACCCTTGAGGCTGATTTTCAGGAAATGCTTCTGGAATTCCGTCGCGACGAACGAGCTCTCGGCACCGACAAAATGCAGGACTTCGACGATGTGGCGATTGCCGGAGAGTACGCCGCGCGTGGCAAAGACCACCGTCAGTACCATGGCTGCGAAAACGAGTAGCAGAATGCCGGTGCCGATCATGACTGTCGTGCGGGCCATGGCAACCAGCCGGTCGACCCAGGTACGGTGGTCATCAAGGAAGGCCTGCGGGATACTTTCCTTCAGAAGGTCGCGCATCGCCGCAAAGTCGGGTGGATGGCTCTCGTCGATGGTGATGATCACCAGTCGCGGCACGGGAAGTTCCTTGATGTCCAGACCGCTGCCGAGCCACGGCTCCAGAAGGCGAGCAGTGGCGGCTTCATCGACGATTTGACCGCTCTTCGTGCCAACGAAGGTGAGCGCGATATCGCGGGCCTGAACGAGGGCCTTTTCCATGTCCAAGTTATCGTCGGGCTTGATCTGAATGGTGACTTCGCGGGAGATCTGGCTTTCCCAGCTTGCTGCAGTCGAACGGACCATGCTGACGCCACCGAGTGTCAGGCAGGCAAGGAATGCCATGATGGCGATGACAACCATCAGTGCATTGCCCTGGATGTTCGATGGCGGCAGGATCGGTGCCGTGGGGCGCACGCGCATCTCCGGCCGCTTGGGTTGCTGGGCGGGGGCAGCGGCGGGCGCCTTTGCGCGGGTCTTGGTGGGCGGTTTAGTCATAAATATCGAGATGCCCTTCCGAGAGGATCATGCGGCGGGCTTCCACCTGGTCCATCAGCGAGAGATCGTGAGTGGCAATCACCACCGCGGTGCCTAGGCGATTGAGCTCCATGAAGAGGTTCAGCAGGCGCTTGGCCATCGGCGGATCGACATTGCCGGTTGGTTCGTCGGCAAGCAGCACTTCCGGCCGGTCCATCAGTGCGCGGGCGATTGCTGCGCGCTGCTTCTCACCGCCCGAGAGCACTGGTGGCAACACGTTGATGCGTTCGCCGAGGCCGACCCATTTCAAAAGTTCCAGCACATCGGTCTTGTAGGTGCTCTCATCCTTGCCGCGCACGCGTAGCGGCAGGGCCACATTCTCATAGGTCGTCAGATGGTCGAGAAGGCGGAAATCCTGAAAGACGATGCCGACCCGGCGGCGCAGCAGCGGCAGCTCGGGCCGCGGAATCTCGGATATGTCGCGCCCGAACATGCGGATTAGGCCGCGGGTCGGCTGCAGCGACATGAAGAGCAGGCGCAGGAGCGTGGTCTTGCCGGCGCCGGACGGGCCAGTCAGAAACTGGAAGGACTTTTTCGGGATGTCGAAAGTCAGGTCCCGGAGGATTTCCGGGCCCATACCATATCGCAAACCGACATTCTCGAAGTGGATCAACGGGGCAGCTCAGTCTTTCGTGGTTTCACCGCATGACTTGTTAACCAACACCGTTAACAGCGGGTAAATTTTGCCGGAAAGACGCCCGTTTGATGGCGATCTTTGCGAAGCATTAACCATTGAAATTTACGACTGGGCTGGATTCGTTTCAATGCCAAGATTGTCTTGGGCAGCGAAACCATGTGGACATCCGAGAGGTCGCCACCATGGAAGCATCCTACTTCAGAAGACAGGCCGCCGGCCAGACCTATGATTTTCTGCCGCCGGATCCGGTTATTCGCCAGCCTCGGCGCATGCCACGCAGAGATGACGTTGCCGATGCCGAGTTCGTTGTTGTCGGCAAAGCACGGCAGCAAGGTGGGTCCGGCAATGCCCGCGATACGACCCACAATCCCCGTCGCAGCGTCCCGCCCAGGGACCAACCTCCAATGCCGCTTTCTACCGTCACCGCGGTCGTGCGCAACATTGAGGTCTGGCTACGACAGGCGTCGCTGCAGGGCTTTGCTGCATTGGTCGCCTCGCTCTTCGTGCTGGTGTTCGGACTTGCCGGTGGATTTTCGTTTCTTTCGGAAAGTGGAGGGCCGCCGGCTGCTACGCTCCACTTCTCGCATGTGACGATTACCCCACGTGACGCCAATGGCATGCGCATCCTGCTGATCAATGGCATCATCGAGAACGACAGCGGCGTGACGCAGCAGGTCAAGCCGATCCGCGCTGATCTCGTCACCGACGACAGATTGACCGCCAGTATTGTCATCGAGCCACCGGCCGATGCCATTTATGCAGGTCAGAGTCGTGGCTTTTCAGCCCGTGTGCAGCATGTCGGCGGAAAGGTGCCGGATCTGCGGCTTTCCTTCATGCCCTGAGCGCCAAGGGCGTTTTTGGGTTGATCGACGGGAAAACCTGCTTCTGCGGGGTGTTTCGCCGGGATTAATGTGCTAACGGCTTACCCTTCATTTTACGGAGCAAGCCTTTATGCCTGTCGTGCGCGGAAAAAACATCGAACCGCTCTTCACTGCCGAGCAGATCGCCGAGCGCAATCATTCCCTGGCGCAGGATATCGCAGCCGGTCCGACCAAGGACCTGCTGGTCATCGCCGTGCTCAAGGGTTCCTTCATTTTTGCGGCCGACCTGCTGCGCGCCCTGCATGATACCGGCCTTGCTCCCGAGGTCGAATTCATCACGCTTTCGAGCTATGGCGCGGGCACGGTTTCGCAGGGCGTGCGTATCGTCAAGGATATCGACAGCGACGTGAAGGACCGCGATGTCCTGCTGATCGACGACATTCTTGAATCCGGCCGTACGCTGCGGTTTGCCAAAGAGCTGCTCTATGAGCGCGGTGCGCGCAACGTGACGATCGCCGTGCTGCTCGACAAGCGCGTGAAGCGCAAGGAAGAACTGGAAGCGGACTATGTCGGCTTCGAATGCCCCGACTATTTCGTGGTCGGCTACGGTATGGATGTCGCCTATGCATTCCGCGAGCTGCCCTTCGTCGGCGTGGTTACCGGTGACGCATAAGCCGTCCTGCTTCAAGACGGCTTGTTAACCATTCCGTCGATCGGCCTGACATGTTTACCGATCGAAAAGGAACCGCATGCGATCTCCGTCGCGGGGCATGACGACGGAGCAATGCACAGATGGCAAAAATTCTGATCACGGAAGACGAGGATTCCCTTCGTACTTTCGTAGCCCGGGCACTACGCCTTGACGGTCATGAGACCGATGAAGCCGCGGATGGGGCGGAAGGGCTGGAAAAGCTGAGGGGCGGCAGCTACGACCTGCTGCTTTCCGATATCCGGATGCCGGTCATGGACGGCATCGAACTGGCTCATCAGGCGAAGGATGCCTTTCCGGCGCTGAAAATCCTGCTGATGACGGGTTATGCCGAACAGCGCGAACGCGCTGACGATCTGGCTGAAAAAATTATCGATGTCGTGCCGAAACCGTTCGCCTTGCCTGACATCCGCAAGGCCGTGGCGCGCGCCCTGGTCGCATAACATATTGCGGCGCGGCGTGCCCAAAAGGCACGCCAACTACCCTCACTCCTCTCAGCATCACTGAATATCCAGCAGCCGCTCGAGATATTGACGCTCGATCGCCTGGGTCGGATTGTTGCCGAGCTTTTCGCGGATGGCGTCGAGAATCTCCCGGGCGCGCTGGACGTCGATCTCGTCGGGTATCTTCACATCGTTGTTCATATCGGGGCCGAGATCGGTCTGGCGCGGGCGGCCGAGCGGATCGCGGCCGTTCTGGTTGCCCTGGCCGAGCTGGCCGTTAGGACCCTGTTGTCCTTGCTGACCCTGTTGTGCCTGCATCATCTGGCTCATCATGTCGCGCGCGCCCTGCCGCAGGGCTTCTAGAGCCCGTCCCTGGCCTTCCACAGCGCTGCTGCCGTTGCCCTGGCCGAGGTCGCGGCCGGCGCCTTCCATTTCCCGCTGTGCCTGACCGAAGCCTTCGCCAGGCTTCATACCCATATCGCTGAGGCTCTTCTGCAGTTCCTGCAACTGCTTGCCGAGCGCATCTTGCTGGGAGCGCAACTGCTTCAATGCTTCACGCAGTTGCTCGGCCGTCATCTGGTCACCGGGCTGCTGACCTTGCTGCTGCTCCTGCTGGCCCTGCTGCTGTTGCTGCTGGCCTTCCTCGCCCGGCATCATGTCGTCCATGTTGGGGTCACCGCGCTGCATGCGGTCGCGAAGCTGCTGGTCGAGGCGGAAGGTCTCGTCCATCAGCTTCTGCTGGTCGCGCAGGATCTTGCCGAGCTTGTCCATCTGCTGTGTCAGCTGGCTGTTTTCCTGCTGCTGGCCGCGTTGTGGGCGGGCTGTCTGCAGATTGTTCATCAGCCGCTGCAGTTCTGACAGCATCTGCTGGGCGGCATCACGATTGCCGGAGCGCGCCAGGTTTTCGATCTGGTCCATCATGCGCTGCAGATCCTGCTGGCGCAGGAAATTCTGGGCATTCTGGTTGGGCTGCATCGGCATGTTCTGCAGGCGCTGGGCGAGCTCGTTCATATAGTCCTGCATCGCCTTGCGCAGTTCATCCATCAGCTTCTTGATTTCGGCATCAGGAGCATTGCGGTTCAGCGCATCGGCAAGGTTTTGCTGGGCGTCGCGCAACCGCCGTTCGGCCAGCGAAAGATCCCCTTCCTCGATACCGAGGGCGATGTCCCAGAGATATTGGGCGGTATCCTTAAGCTGCTCATCACCTTTGGCGATTTTCATGCGGGTCAGCGCGGACTCGATCAGCAGGAAATGGGTGGTGTTCGGGATCGTCTCCTCGGGCCGGATCGTCAGGGCTTCGTTGAGCGCGATTGCTTCCTTCATCTTGCGAGTATCGAGAGCAAACGTCTGGCGCTCTTCGGCGACGGCTCCAGCCAGCGGCTCGCTGAAGGGTCGCGACGGCATGATCATCTCGTAGGGCGGGCTGCGACCCGTCTGTCCCGCGGCATCCTTGGCGACGAGCGTGATGCGTACACGTTTGCCGGCCAGCGGATGCTCGGTCAGGTTCTTGCTCGTCAGGCCCTTGCCGTCACGCGCATTGCGGCGAGGAATGTCCAGCCGGAATTCCGGCAGCGGATAGAGCGGCGTTGCGGCCGGGTCGGATTCGACCGGCACGATCTCGGCATGAGCCTCTTGCACGCCGTAATCGTCCTTCACCGTAAAGCCGATTTCCAGAGCACCATTGACGGCGCGGCGCGGCATGCCGTCGAAGGCGATTTCCGGGGCCTTGTCGGGCAGCACGTCGAAATTCCAGGTGCGGCCGTTCGCCTGCAGTGCGCCGTTTTCCTCGAGCTTCATGATGTGCGTCTGCGCCATCAGTTGAGGTGCGACCGGCGCGCCGCCCGAGGGCTGTTCGGTATTGGCATTTGCGGCCGGTTGCGGCCGGGTGTCTTCCTGAACAGCAATCTCGTGGCTTTCGCCATTGGCCTTCCTGAACAGCACCTTCTCGTCCGATTGACCGCCGCTGACACGCACCGTCAGGCTGGAAAACTGCGGAACGCCGATCGGTGTCTGTTCACTGCCATCGGCCGTCAGATAGATCGGCGCGCGGCCGGTATACGAAGGTGGGGTCACCCAGGCGTCGATACGCACGGCCGGATTGCTCGTAACCTGTGCGGGCGCAGGCTCAAATGCATCGACGACGGAACCGCCGTTGATGGACAGCGAATAACCGAAAGCGGTAACGACAAGCAGTGCCGGAATGGCGCGCAGTGCGAAGCGGTCGTGCCGCGCGATATCGGGTCGCGGCAGACCGGCGTCCAATGTCGCGATCTTCCGCGCCATGCGCGTCTGGTGTTCACGCCACAGGGCGCGGGAGAAGGGTGTGTCAAAGGCGGGCTCATCCTCCTGCACCATGACCGGCTGATGCGGCAGGCCATTGCGCTCTTCCAGCATGCGGTCGGCGTCGACAACGCGGGGCCAGCGAAGATTGCGGAACGGCAGGAGGGAAACGAGGAAGCCTGCAGCAAAGACGGTCAGGAGGAGGATGCGCAGCCAATCCGGTACGATGCGGAAGAAGCCGAACCAGGAGACCGAGAGATAAATCGCTACAACCGAAAGGGCGGGTACCAGCAGCGGAAGAACCTGCTCGGCAAGAAGCACGATCCTGGCGAGGAGACGTTTTGCTGCCACAAGCCGCGCAAGAGAGGGTTGAAGCGCGAATGCGCCTTTCTTCTGCCTTGCGGGGCTTGTCATCAATCCGGTCTCCGCGATCTGGCGTTCAGGGAACAGAGGGCGCTTCCGGCGATTGCTGGGCAATACGCTCACGAAAGAAAAGGATAACACTCTTTGTGGCGAAGGCGAGGGCGAGGGCCCTTCAATACCGGTTTTTCACGTGTGGTCGCCAAAAAGTGATTGCGACCTTTAGTCCAGCCAGGCCGGGATGGAATCGAGACTGATCAGCTCCGAATAGGTGCGGCGGGGGCGAATCACATGGAATTCGTCGCCCTTGACCAAGACTTCAGGCACGAGAAGGCGGCTATTATAGGTGCCCGCCTGGACTGCGCCGTAAGCGCCGGCCGTGCCGATGGCCAGGAGGTCGCCCGGCTTCGGGGTCGCCATTTCGCGGTCGAGCGCGAGGTAATCGCCGGTCTCGCAGACGGGGCCGACAACATCGGCCCGGATGCGCGGCGCGTTGGCAGCCGAAATCACCACGGGGCGGACCTCATGATAGGCCTCGTAGAGTGTCGGACGGATGAGGTCGTTCATCGCGCCGTCAACGACCACGAAAGTCTTTTCGCCGCCGTCCTTCAAATAGATGACCTCGGTGACGAGGATACCGGCATTGCCGACGAGCAGGCGGCCCGGCTCAGTGACTATCTTGCAGTTCAGAGAGCGAAGCTGGTTCTTGACGACGGCGGCATAGGCTTCCGGCGAGGGCGGCGGGTTGTTGTCGTCCTTATAGGGGATGCCGAGACCGCCGCCGATATCGACGTGATGGATATCGTGACCATCGGCGCGCAACGTGTCGACCAGATCGTGCAACAGCTTGAAGGCATCGTCGAAGGGCTGCAGCTCAGTGATCTGGCTGCCGATATGCATGTCGATGCCGGTAACCTCGATCCCGGGCAGGCTGGCGGCGCGAGCATAGATCGTGCGGGCGCGCTCCCAGGAGATGCCGAACTTGTTTTCCTTCTTGCCGGTCGAAATCTTCGCATGGGTACGGGCGTCGACATCCGGATTGATGCGGAAGGAAACAGGCGCCTTCTTGCCGGCGCGCACGGCACGCTGGTTGAGAACTTCGAGTTCCGGTTCGGATTCGACGTTGAAGCAGTAGATACCAGCTTCGAGTGCGTAGTCCATCTCATTCGGTGTCTTGCCGACGCCGGAGAACATGATGCGGTTGGCGGGAATTCCCGCGGCAAGCGCGCGGCGCAGTTCGCCTTCGGAAACCACGTCGATGCCGGCACCGAGCCGGCCGAGCGTTTTCAGCACGGCCTGGTTCGAATTGGCCTTCATTGCGTAGCAGACCATGGAATCGACATCGCCGAAGGCGTCGGCGAAGACGCGGTAATGGCGCTCGAGCGTTGCAGTCGAATAGACGTAGAAGGGCGTACCGACCGCTTGGGCGATCTCGGGAACGGGAACGTTCTCGGCGTAGAGAATGCCGTCACGATACTGGAAATGGTTCACTGGAGTCCGGCCTTAGAGAAGGGGATCGAGAATAAAGGGCTTGTCGACGGAGCCTGGCCGTTGCGTCGGTTTGGAAACATCGCCGCCCTTTGTCGCGTTTGCGCTCGGCGGATCGAGGTCACCTTTGCGACCGCACCCGGCAACGGCGAGGCCGATGACGGCAAAAACCACCGTAAGGCGGATGAAATGCGGCAACCTGGTCTGCATGGATATCCTCGTATCGGACACTGGGCGGGCACTGACTGGCATCTTCATAGCGAAGTTTGACAGCCTTGTGCACCCCGATTGTTGACGCTTTGTCCAGTGCGTGTTTCCGGGTGGGAGACCGTTCTCCATTTCGCCCGGAAATGCCTTAATTGCGCGCGCGCCAATAGGCGATCTGCTTCCTGACTTCCGAAGGTGCGGTGCCGCCAAAACTCTTGCGACTGGCGACCGAAGCTTCGACCGTCAGCACGTCATAGACCTTGTCGGTAATGGCAGAATTGATCCCCTGCAGATCGGCGAGCGGAAGCTCCGACAGATCGCAGCCCTTGCTTTCGGCAAGGGCCACGGCGCGGCCGGTGACATGGTGGGCGTCGCGGAAGGGAAGACCTGCCTCGCGCACCAGCCAGTCGGCGAGATCTGTCGCAGTCGAATAGCCCGAGCCAGCGGCCGCTTTCATTCTGATAGTGTTGATCGTCATGTCGCGTACCATGCCAGTCATGGCGGCAATCGCAAGTTCCAGGCTCTCGGCTGCGTCGAAGACCTGTTCCTTGTCTTCCTGCATGTCCTTGGAATAGGCGAGCGGCAGGCCCTTCATGATCGTCAGCAGGGCGATCAGCGAGCCATTGATGCGGCCGGTCTTGGCACGCACCAGCTCGGCTGCGTCCGGGTTCTTCTTCTGCGGCATGATCGAGGAGCCGGTGGAGAAGGCGTCGGAGAGACGCACGAAGCCGAATTGCGGCGTCGACCAGATGACGATCTCTTCTGCAAGACGCGACAGATGAACGGCGCAGATTGCGGCAATCGCCAGGAACTCGATGGCAAAATCACGGTCGGAAACGGTGTCAATCGAGTTGCGGGTCGGCTCACGGAAACCGAGAGCCTTTGCCGTCATGTGGCGGTCGATCGCATAGCCGGTGCCGGCGAGCGCTGCCGCACCGATCGGGCTTTCATCGAGATGTTCGATGGCGTGGCGAACACGCGAGCGGTCGCGGCCGAACATTTCCACATAGGCCATGCAATGGTGGCCGAAGGTCACCGGCTGGGCTGTCTGCAAATGCGTGAAGCCAGGCATGACGCTGTCTGCATGTTCCTCGGCGCGATCGAGGAAGGCTGCGATCAAATCGGTCAGCATGGCCTCGGTTTTTTGCAATTCTTCCTTCACCCAGAGGCGAAAGTCGAGCGCCACCTGGTCATTGCGCGAACGGGCCGTGTGAAGGCGGCCGGCGGCCGGGCCGATCAGGGTCGCAAGCCGTGCCTCGACGTTCATGTGAATGTCTTCAAGCTGGCGGGAAAATTCGAAATTACCGCTTTCGATCTCTGACAGGATCGTGTTTAGCCCGTGAACGATCTTGTCCTTATCGTCGCCGGAAATAATGCCCTGATGGGCGAGCATCGTGGCGTGGGCGATCGATCCGCGGATATCCTGGGCAAACAGCTTCTTGTCGAAACCGATCGAGGCATTTATCTCCTCCATGATCGCATCGGGGCCGGAGGCGAAACGTCCGCCCCACATCTGGTTGGAGGATTTGGTGTCCGTGTTGTCCTCGGCCATGGAAGATGCCCGTCCTGGAGAATGAAATGACGACGAAAAAACCCTTCGGCCTGCCGTCCGTGAAACTGATCGCAATCGCTGCCGTTGCTGGCATCGTTGCCGGTGCGGCAGCGGTATACGTGAAGGAGACGGGCATTGGCAATGGTATCGGCGATACGGCTTCGGCCGAATGCCCGCTGACGAAGGAGCGTACTGCCAACCTGAGCTCCCTCATGAAAGGCCAGGTTGCCGCCATGGTCGCCGCCAACCAGCCGAAGAAACTTCAGACAGTCGCGTTCAACGGCCCTGACGGCAAGCCGATGACGCTTGATCATTTCGCCGGCAAGACCGTGCTTCTCAATCTCTGGGCCACATGGTGCGTGCCCTGCCGCGAGGAAATGCCGGCACTGAACGCGCTGGAGAAGGATATGGGCAGCGACAAGTTCCAGGTCGTGCCTGTCAATATCGATAGTGGTGACGATGAGAAGCCGAAGGCGTTCCTGAGCGAAATCGGTGTCGATGCGCTGCAGCTTTACCGGGACAATACGATCGGCGTCTTCAATAGCCTGAAAAAGGAAGGACTTGCCTTCGGTCTTCCGGTCACGCTGCTGCTCGACGAAAAGGGTTGCCTGATCTCGGCCATGAACGGTCCGGCCGCATGGGATAGCGACGATGCCAAGGCGCTGATCAAGGGGGCGATCGGGTCGTAAGGACGCGGCTCAGGGGTCACCGGCGCCGCGGATAAGGAACACACCTGCCAGTCCGATCAGGACGCAGCACTGCAGCAGAAACATCGGCAATTCGCTCGACATCATTTTTCCTCCCATTCACGGCAGGAAAGCATGTCGCGAGCCTTTGTTCCATTCGCCTATTTTAGTGATCAGGGACTTATCGGGTCGGAACCGGGGTTTCGCCGCGATAGTCATAGAAGCCGCGGCCGGATTTGCGGCCGAGCCAGCCGGCCTCGACATATTTCACCAGAAGCGGGCACGGGCGGTATTTGCTGTCGGCGAGCCCGTCGTGCAGTACCTGCATGATTGAAAGGCAGGTATCGAGGCCGATGAAATCGGCAAGCTGCAACGGTCCCATCGGATGGTTGGCGCCGAGCTTCATGGCGGTATCGATGGCATCGACCGTGCCGACGCCTTCGTAGAGCGTATAGATCGCTTCGTTGATCATCGGCAGCAGAATGCGGTTGACGATGAAGGCCGGGAAATCCTCGGCGACCGTAACGGTCTTTTCCAGCGATGCGACGAATTCCCTGGCGGCGGAAAAGGTTGTTTCCTCAGTCGCGATGCCGCGCACCAGTTCCACGAGCTTCATGACCGGAACCGGGTTCATGAAGTGGATGCCCATGAAACGCTCGGGACGGTCGGTCGCGGCTGCAAGACGCGTGATCGACAGCGAGGAGGTGTTGGTGGCAAGGATCGCTTCCGGCTTCAGTACCGGACAGACCTGAGTATAAATCTTGCGCTTGACGCTTTCATCTTCGGTTGCCGCCTCGATCACGAGATCAGAGGGGGCGAGATCGTTGACATTGGCCGAGCCGGTAATGCGAGAAAGCGCTGTGCTGCGCTCTTCATCGGTCATCTTGCCGTTCGTCACCTGACGCGCAAAATTGCCGTTGATGGTGGCAAGGCCGGACTCGATACGGTCCTGCGACAGATCGTAGATATGAACCTTGTATCCTGCGGCGGCCGAAACATGCGCGATGCCGCAGCCCATCTGGCCCGCACCAATTATACCAATATTCTTCAACACCGCGCTCATCTCCAACCCCCGCCCGGCATACACCCCCGCGCCGCCGGTATTTTTATATGAAATTGCCGGACGAAAGATCGCCCGGCAAAAGTAGTAGACCGATAGAAGACAATTTTCCAGTCATTCGCAAGTGCGAAAAGAAGGCAATCTGACCGATCAGAGGGCTTTTTCGAGCTCCGGCAGGACGTCGAAGAGATCGGCGACAAGTCCATAGTCGGCGATCTGGAAGATCGGGGCCTCTTCGTCCTTGTTGATCGCGACAATGACCTTCGAATCCTTCATGCCGGCGAGATGCTGGATGGCGCCCGATATGCCGCAAGCAATGTAGAGCTGCGGGGCGACGACCTTGCCGGTCTGGCCGACCTGCCAGTCGTTCGGGGCGTAACCGGCGTCGACGGCGGCACGCGAGGCGCCGACGGCTGCACCGAGCTTGTCGGCGACCGGCAGGATGACTTCCTTGAACTTCTCGGCGGAGCCGAGCGCGCGGCCACCGGAGATGATGATCTTGGCGGAGGTCAGTTCCGGACGTTCGGAGGCCGAGAGCGCGTCGGACACGAAGTTCGAAAGGCCCGGATCGGAGACGGCGGGGATTGCTTCGACGGCGGCCGCGCCGCCCTCGGAGGCGGAGGTGAAGGAAGCGGTGCGCACGGTGATGACCTTCTTGGCATCGGTTGCCTGCACCGTCTGGATCGCGTTGCCGGCATAGATCGGGCGCTTGAAGGTATCCGGCGAAACCACTTCGATGATTTCGGAGACCTGGGCGACATCGAGGAGAGCGGCGACGCGCGGCATGACATTCTTGCCGGTGGAGGTAGCCGCGGCGACGATCGTGTCATAGCTCCCGGCCAGAGAGACGATCAGGTCGCCAAGCGGCTCAGCAAGATTGTTGGCGAGTTCATCGCTTTCGGCGAGCAGCACCTTAGAGACGCCAGATAGCGTGGCAGCCGCGTCGGCGGCGGCCTTTGCGCCCTTGCCGGCGACGAGAACGTGGATGTCTCCGCCAATCTGTGCGGCAGCCGTCAGGGCCTTGGCGGTCTGGTCGGAAAGGGTTGCGTTGTCGTGGTCAGCCAGAAGAAGAATGGCCATGGTCGTAATTCCTTTCTCGAACCTTAGAGGACGCCGGCTTCGTTCTTGAGCTTGTCGACAAGCTCGGCGACCGACTTCACCTTGACGCCCGCCTTGCGGCCGGACGGCTCTTCCGTCTTCAGCACCTTGAGGCGTGGAGCGGTGGAAATACCGAAATCGGCCGGGCTCTTCTTGTCGAGGGGCTTCTTCTTCGCCTTCATGATGTTCGGCAGGGTGGCGTAACGCGGCTCGTTCAAGCGCAGGTCGGTCGTGACGACTGCCGGAAGCTTGACCTTGATCGTCTGCAGGCCGCCGTCGATCTCACGGGTAACGGTGGCATTGTCGCCCTCGATCGCGATCTTGGAGGCGAAGGTCGCCTGGGCGGAGCCGAGGAGGGCTGCCAGCATCTGGCCGGTCTGGTTGGAATCGTCGTCGATCGCCTGCTTGCCGACGATGATCAAGCCCGGCTTTTCGGCGTCGGCAACACCCTTGAGGATCTTCGCAACGGTGAGCGGCTCGACGGCGTCATCAGTCTCGACGAGGATGGCGCGGTCGGCGCCCATTGCGAGCGCCGTGCGGAGCGTTTCCTCGGCCTTGGCCGGGCCGATCGAGACGACGACCACTTCCTCGGCCTTGCCGGCTTCCTTCAGGCGAAGGGCCTCCTCGACCGAAATCTCGTCGAACGGGTTCATCGACATCTTGACGTTGGCAAGGTCGACGCCCGATCCATCCGGCTTGACGCGGATCTTCACGTTGTAATCGACAACGCGCTTGACTGGGACGAGAATTTTCATGGGGTCCTTCCTTCGAACAGAGATGGGCCTTCAACAGAGACTTCTGGGAAAATGCGCGCTTGGGCGCCGCTCCGATTGTCGAATGGCGACATGGATACGCGTTTTTCCTCCAAATACAACGCTTCCGTGACGCAGCCGGTCGATTTGGATCGCAATATATTAACGTTTACGTTCACGTCAATATTAAAGCTTGTCCCGGCCCCAGGGCAGGCGCGGTGGCACGGGCATGCCCGAGGCAGTGACGCGAATGGGGATCGGCCGATCCTTGACGGCGCGCGGCGTCACGATCTGCCGGTCGAACAGCGGCACGCCCGGGCGGCGCATGACGAAAATGAGCAGGGCACCCGCGATGATGCCGCCGACATGGGCGCCCCACGAGACATTGCCGTCGGAATCGATCAACAGCATGAAGAACTGCTGGCCGACCCAGAGCAGGAGCGGGATGAAGGCGGGTAGCGGCAATGGCACGCGGAAAAAAACCAGCACCCAGACCCGCACGCGCGGATGCAGCATCAGATAGGCCGCCACCACACCGGAGATCGCCCCGGATGCGCCGACGAGCGGGGCTTCCGATGTCGTCGACAGCAGGCCGTGGCAGAGGGCACCGGCGGCGGCGCAGCCGAGGTAGAAGATGAGGAAGCGCAGATGCCCCATTGCATCCTCGACATTATCGCCGAAGACCCAGAGGAAGATCATATTGCCGGCAAGATGCCAGAAACTCGTATGGATCAGGGAATAGGTAACGTAGGTGGCTGTCTCCGGCACGATTTCCAGTCCCGGCGCCAGCACCGCATGGCCGAAGACGATGGCCGGGATATAGCCGAGGCCGATAGTCGCGGCCTGGGCGACCTGCTCGGTTTCGACCGTCGTGAAGATCCAGGCGGCGATATTGACCGCCATCAGACCGAGTGTGACCCACTGAACCTTAATGTGTTTCAGCGTATTGGCATCGTGCAGAGGTATGAACATGAAAGCCTGCCCCCGGCGATCGTGATGGCTGCGAACCTACCTGTTTTTTCCGGGAACCCAAAGCACATCCGCCTTGCCGCCATCATTTGCATGGCGGGCCGCAACGAACAGGAAGTCGGAGAGACGGTTGACATATTTGAGGGCCGCAACGCCCACGATCTCTCCCTCGCCGCGGGCAAGCGCAACCATCAGCCGTTCGGCACGGCGCGCCATCGTCCGGGCAAGGTGCAGATGAGCGGCGGCAGGGCTGCCGCCGGGCAGCACGAAGGATTTCAGCGGGTCGAGATCGGCATTCAGCCTGTCGATATCGCGTTCCAGCCGGGTGACCTGGCTTTCCACGATGCGTAGAGGCTCATAAGCCGGCGGCTCGTCGGTTTCAGGCGTAGCCAGATCGGCACCGAGGTCGAAGAGGTCGTTCTGGATCAGCATCAGCATGGCATCGAGTTCGGGCAGGTCCGCCGTATGCAGCCTTGCGACGCCGATTACCGAATTGGTTTCGTCGATGGTGCCGTAGGCTTCGACACGCAGGTCATGCTTGGCACGTCGCGGGCCGGAGACGAGCGCGGTCGTGCCGTCATCGCCGGTTCTGGTGTAGATCTTGTTGAGCTTTACCATTGACGGCTTTCGGATCAGCTCGGGCGTCCGCCACCGGTCAACCAGAGCGTCAGCATGATCAGGATGACGGCGATTGCCTGCAGCAGCACGCGCAGCTGCATCAGCTTGTTGGAAAGGTTCGGATCGCCACCCTTCATCATGTTGAACAGGCCGCGGATCAGCACGAGGGCGACGAGACCCATGACGATGATCGCAATGACGTAGGTGACTGTGGACATGGCAGTCTCTTTTCTTTTCAGTCCGTCCAGCGCATCAGGCGGTAGAAGAGGTCGGACGGAAGCAGCCTCTTCAACAATATGCCCTGTTTAGCCGGAGTCGTTACAGGATAATGTGGCTTCGGATTTTTCGAGTTCAATGCACGTTTCAATGCTGCGTAGACCGCCTCGGGGCCAAGCTTGTGGCGGTTGACCGGGCCTGAGCCTTCAAGGCGGGCGAGCTGCCGGCGGTATTCGACCGCATGGGGCGAGTTTTCCAGGTCGATATGTTCTTTAATCTTCGCCAGCGCGTTTGTGGTGAAGCGGCTGGTGATGGGGCCCGGCTCAATCAGGCTCACATGAATGCCGCTTCCCTGCAGCTCCATGCGCAGGGTGATGCTCAGGCCTTCGATCGCGAATTTCGAGGCCGTGTAAGCACCGCGATAGCGGTAAGGCACGAGGCCGAGGATCGAGGAGCATTGGACGATGCGACCCTGGCCGCGCCGGCGCATGAAGGGAATGACCAGCCTGGTCAGTTCGTGCCAGCCGAAGACATTGGTCTCGAACTGGTCGCGCAGGGCCTGCGTGGAGAGATCCTCGACTGCGCCGGGCTGCCCATAGGCGCCATTGTTGAACAAGGCATCGATCCTGCCGCCAGTGCGCTCGGCCACTGCGTCCACCAGCGCCGAGATCGTTTCAGGCTGCGTGTAGTCCATCAGCACGGCTTCGATGCCGTCTGCTTCGAGCGACGACAAATCCTCCGCCTTGCGTACTGTGGCGAAGACACGCCAGCCGTCGGCTTTCAGGGCGCGCGCGCAATAAGCGCCGATGCCGGAAGAGCATCCGGTCACGACGATGATGCGCGGGTCAGCCATTTAATGATTCCTGTACAAAATGGGACTCGTTTCCCATATTCGCGGAAAGGATACAATTGGGAAGCAGAATGCCGAAATTCCTGCGCACGTTCTACGATGTGGTGTACGACGCCATCTGCCACCTCATCGAGGACGATGGCTTTGCAATGGCAAGCCATGTGGCGCTTTCCACCCTGCTTGCAGTCTTTCCCTTCCTGATCTTCGGCACGGCGCTTGCCAATTTTCTTGGTGCCGACCAGTTTTCCACCACGGCCATCCATCTGATCTTCGATACGTGGCCTGAAGCGATCGCCAAGCCGCTGGCTGACCAGGTGGTGGAGGTCTTGACGATCCCGCGCGGCGGGCTGCTGACCATCTCCGTGCTTGCGGCTGCCTATTTCGCCTCGAACGGTGTCGAGGCACTCAGGATCTCGCTCAATCGTGCCTATCGCGTGCAGGAGACGCGCCCTTGGTACTTCACCCGCCTTGCGAGCCTCGGTTATGTCCTCATCGCCGTGATCATCTTTGCGGTCATCAGCATTCTGCTCGTGGCAGTCCCTGTCGGTCTTGATTATGCCCGCGACTGGCTGCTGCACAACGACTCGCTCGAATGGCTTCCCGTCACCATCCACCAATGGCTGCCCGCCATCGTCGACACACTCGAAATTGTCTTCAGCTGGCGCATCTACGGCACGCTCGTCATGCTGACGATTGCCCTGCTCGTAGTCCATCTCTGGCTGCCCTCCGGCAAGCGTCGCGTATTCGACGTCGTCCCGGGCGTGTTCCTGACCTTGATATTCTGGCTCATCGGTGCGCTGATCTTTGCCTATTATCTTGCGACCTTCGCCAACTACACAGCCACCTATGCCGGTCTGGCGTCCGTCATGATCGTGCTGATCTTTCTCTATATGGTGGGTGTCATCTTCATCGTCGGCGCAGAGATCAATGCGGCGCTCATGAAGTTCCGGGTGTTGCGCAATTTCTCGCGAACTTTCTCGGTGGTCGGACGTGACCACGCCGCCGATTCAAAGCCCGACAAGACGGCGAATATCGGCGGCTGACAGCCCACTGGCACGCAGTTCCGCAAGGCCGGTGTCGCCCTCACTCTTGGAAAGTTTGCGGCCCTCTGCATCCATGATGAGACGGTGATGGTGATAGATGGGCTGCGGCAGGTCGAGCAGCTCCTGCAGCAGCCGGTGCACCGAGGTGGAGTGGAAGAGGTCGAGGCCGCGCACGACATCGGTCACGCCCTGCAGCGCATCGTCAATGACGACGGAGAGATGATAGCTCGAGGGCGCGTCCGAGCGTGAGAGAACGACGTCGCCCCAGGCGACGGGCTCGGCCGGGATTTCGCCCTTACGCTCATCGCCTGTCTCCGTCCAGAACAGCGGTTCGCCGATCAGGTCCAACGCCCTGCTCATGTTCAGCCGCCATGCATGTCTGAGACCTGAGCCCAGCATCGCGTCGCGTTCTTCCTCGCTGCGGTCACGATCGTCGGCTGGATAATGCGGCGTGCCATCCGGATCGCGCGGCCAGGGCTCACCCATCCGCTCATAGGCGGCAACGCGTGCCTTGACCTCACCGCGCGTCAGAAAAGAGGGATAGACCAGCCCGCGTTCGATCAGCGAATGAAGGGCTGCCTGGTAATCGGAAAAATGTTCCTGCTGGCGACGGACCGGCTGTTCCCATTCAATGCCCAGCCACCTGAGGTCGGCGAATATGCCGGCCTCGAATTCCGGTGTGCAGCGGGTCAGGTCTATGTCTTCGATACGCAGCAGCAGCCGACCATCTGCGGCCCTGGCCATGTCGTTGTTCAGGAAAGCCGACAGCGCGTGACCGAGATGCAGCTGCCCGTTGGGGCTCGGAGCGAAACGGAAGACGGGTTTTTGACGCGGAGTCGTGATCATGCTTTCTTCTGGCATGGATTTGAAACGATCGCGAGGCAAGGTGCGGGTCATCAGCAATGAAAAGGATATTGAGGAGGGGCTTGCCTCTCTCCTTGTTCTCGATCCGCGGCTCGTGGCAATTGCCAGGGAGGCAGGCCCCGTTCCGCTCCGGCTGCGCGAGCCAGGATTTGCCGGCCTTGCCCATATCATCGTTTCGCAGATGGTATCGCGGGCGAGCGCCGAGGCGATCTGGCGGCGGATGCAGCCAGAGAGCGGAATGCTGAGCGCGCAATCTTACATATTGCTTCATCCCGATGCCTGGCGCGAGTTCGGTCTCTCTCGCGCCAAGGCCGATACACTGACGCGGATTGCGCAAGCGGTTGCTTCAGGACGAATCAATCTGGAGGCCATGATCCAAAAACCGCCCGGCGAAGCGCTCGCAGAACTGACGGCTCAGAAGGGAATCGGGCCATGGACGGCGGAGGTCTATCTGATGTTCTGCGGCGGCCATGTGGATGTATTTCCATCCGGCGACGTGGCGCTTCAGGCGGCGGTCGCTGCGGCATTCGGTCTCGCTGAACGCCCGCAAGCCAAAGTCCTTGCAGGGCTTGCGGAAATCTGGTCGCCATGGCGTTCGGTCGCAGCCCGGCTTTTCTGGGCTTATTACGCTGCAAAAATGCGTCGGGACGTGCTGCCGGTCGCCTGACGGACCCCCTCCCTCAATTTGCCTTTATCCCCTGAATTTATTGGACTTCACAATCCTGTAACAACCGGCCTAATATACAAGTGCAGATGCCGAATCGATCCAGGAGGGCTCCTTGACGATTGCAGTCTCACCACAGGCCCTGCCAGCGCTCGTCCTGAACGCTGACTACCGGCCGCTGAGTTATTACCCCTTGTCGCTCTGGTCTTGGCAGGACGCGATCAAGGCGGTATTTCTCGACCGTGTGAACATTATCGCAGAATATGAGCATGAGGTTTCCTCACCGAGCTTCTCGATGCGGTTGCCGAGTGTCGTGTGCCTGAAGACTTACGTTCAGCCGTCCCGCAATCCCGCCTTCACCCGCTTCAACGTCTTCCTGCGCGACAGGTTCGAGTGCCAGTATTGCGGCGCTCACGACGATCTGACTTTCGACCATGTCATCCCGCGCGCTCACGGCGGCGAGACAACCTGGGAGAATGTCGTGGCGGCCTGTTCTCCCTGCAATTTGCGCAAGGGCAGCAAGCTTCCGAAGCAGGCTGGCATGCTCCCGGCGCAAAAGCCTTATCAGCCGACCGTGCAGGACCTGCACAATAACGGTCGGCTCTTCCCGCCGAACTACCTGCATGACAGCTGGCTCGACTACCTCTACTGGGATACCGAGCTGCAGCCCTGATCGAACCGACTACGCAGTCTTCTTCACGCTCCAGAAGGCGAAGGCTGCGAGGACCAGGCTTGCGATCACATTCCAGCCGGCGAAGGACAAGCCCAGGACCCGCAGCGCTGCATCCGTGCAGGACGGGCCCTTGATCGTATTCAGTTCGCCCAGGAGATCGCCGGCATTGGTGGTCATGCTGCTGGCCGTGGTCGAGCAGGTGGCTGGACCGGGCCAGAAATGCCACTCGACGCCGGCGTGATAGACGCCCATGCCGGCGCCCACCAGCATGAGGATGCCGACGGCGAGGATGATGGCGCGCGTCATCCAGTTCGGCAGGCCGACGAGAGCCGCAACAGCGCCGACTACAGCGATTGGAATGCCATAATAATAGGGTTGGCGCTGCAGCAGGCAGAGCGCACACGGAATATAACCGCCGATATACTGGAAGCCAAGCGCCGTGCCGACGACCACTGCCATGGCAATGGCGAGCAGCAGCGAGAGGGTGAAGCCCGGGCGGGCAAGCGGCGAGGTGGGGGCATTCATGGCGGAACTCCGCGAAGTTGGCTCAGTGGGCAAAATATCGATAGGCTAGATATAGCACGATCACGACCGCCGCGCCGACGCCGACGATCTGGCCGAGACGCTTCTCGATGAAGTGGCGGATCGGCTCGCCATAACGGCGCAGCAGCCAGGCAAGGAAGAGGAAGCGGGCGCCGCGGGCGATGATTGCCGAAACGATGAAGAGCGGCAGGCTGACGTGGATGACGCCGGATAGAATCGTGACGATCTTGATTGGCGGCAGGTGCGCCAGACCCGATGTGACGAGAAGCAGGAGGATCGTCTCGTAGGTGACGTAGGACTTCATCTGCTCGAATTGATCGAGCTTTCCATAGAATTCCAACACCGGGCGCGCGACAGCCTCGTAGGCATAATAGCCGAGCGCCCAGCCGGCGATTCCGCCCAGCACCGATGCGATGGTAGCGACGATCGCGTAGCGATAGGAGCGTTCGGGCTTGGCAAGTGCCATCGGCAGGAAGAGCACGTCCGCGGGAACCAGAAAGACGGAGCTTTCGACGAAGGCGATGACGGCGAGCCAGACTTCGGCCGATTTCTTCGAGGCCAGAGACATGGTCCAGTCGTAAAGTCTGCGGAGCATCCGTTTCCTTTCCTTGTTGCGACGCACAAAGCATTAGGGGGCGATCGTGACGCTGTAAATGCTTGGTCTTCGGCTTGACGACGTTCGCGCTGAAAATTTTCGTGATCGACCTGGTCCCCCTCCCAAGATTTAGCAGGATGGCAAGGGGGCGAATCTGCGGCAAGCTACCGGCAGATCGAAATACTGACGGCATCTCATGAAATTGAAGGTCATAGACGGCGGGCTCAGCGCCGCCAAAGAATGGAACAAGGAAGCGGAGCACCGCCGGCCGGAACATGAGGATGTTCGCCGCGAGGCCGAGCGGCGTCTCGGTGCCAGCGGATATCACCGGTCACGGGTCATGGAATTTGCCATTGGTGTGCCGATGCCGTCATCACTCAGATACCTCGCCATGCAGATCGAATATGCTGCCGAGGCAATGTGCCGTCTCGATCATATTCCGGCTGATTTCGATTCAGACCTGTACTGGCCGGCGCTGGACAGCACTACGACAGCGTGACAGGGGTTTGGTAACGACTAGCCGCCGGAGCGCTTACGACAGGTCCATGGATTTTTCCCACTGCTGGCGCATGACGTTCATTTCGGTGCGCTTCTGGGCCATTTCGCTGACGATGGCCCGGAGGTTTGGATGACGCGACATGAACATGTTGAAATCGCGGCGCTCCAGCACTTCGAATTGGCAGAAATCGACGGCGATGACGTCAGCCGTACGGCGACCGCCGCTGAGTAGCGCCATTTCACCGAAGAAGGCGCCGGGCTCCAGGCGAACCGAGCCGCTTGCCAGCCTCACTTCGACCGCGCCGGAAGAAATGAAATACATGCTGTCGCCGCGGTCGCCGCGTCGGATGACACGTTCACCGGGTGGAGCAAGTCTAGCCTGGAAGAGCAGCAGCAGTTCCTCCAGTGCATCCTCGTTGACCTCTGAAAAGAGCGGGAAAGTATCGATCAGTTGCTGGATGCGCAGATGGTGTTGGCGTTCACGCTCCTCGCCGATTGCACGGATCTTCTCGAGTTCGCGGCTGAGAGTGTCCTGATTCTTGCGGCCGTACGTGTCGTAGACACGCGGCCATTTCGTCTTGATATGGCGGTTCAGGTTTTCCGCTACGAAGATGACCAGCGGATTAAGGGTGATGGAGAGGATCGCTGCAGCGAGGATCAGATCCTGCCCCTCATGCGGCAACAGACCGAGGGAGACACCGAGTCCAGCGAGGATGAATGAGAATTCGCCGATCTGAGCAAGGCCACCGGCGGCCGTCAGGCCCATGCCGATTGGATAGCGCAAGAAAGTTACGATGCCGAAGGCGATAATCGCCTTGCCGATGATAATCAGCGCCAAGGCACTGACGACGGCAAGCGGCTGCTTCACGATGATCGATGGATCGAAGAGCATGCCGACCGAGACGAAGAACAACACCGAGAAAGCGTTCTGCAACGGCAGGGAATCGGCTGCTGCTCGATGGCTGAGATGGGATTCGCTCATGACCACGCCGGCAAAGAAGGCGCCGAGCGCGAAGGAAACGCCAAAGATCGCCGCCGAGCCAAAGGCGATGCCAAGTGCGATGGCAAGCACCGCAAGAGTAAAAAGCTCACGCGAGCCGGTGCGGGCAATCAGCGTCAGAAGCCAGGGCACGATACGCGGGCCGAGGAAGATCGCCATGGCGGCAAAAGCTGCGACCTTCAGCAATGTCAGCGCGATCGTGGCCCAGAGAGGCAGGTCGAGGCCGTGCCAGGCTTCACCCGCATGGCCACCCAAAAGCTCGGCCAGTGCCGGCAGAAGCACCAGCGCCAGCACCATTGCAAGATCCTCGACGATCAGCCAGCCGACGGCAACACGCCCACCGGCGGTGTTGACGAGGTTGCGTTCTTCCAGCGCTTTCAGAAGTACGACGGTACTGGCAACCGAAAGGCTGAGGCCGAAGACGATGCCGGCGCCGAGGCTCCAGCCCCAGAGTTCTCCGAGGCCGATGCCGAGCAGGGTGGCAAGGAGAATCTGGCCAATGGCGCCGGGTATTGCGATGCCGCGCACGGCAAGAAGATCGGATGCCGAGAAATGAAGGCCGACGCCGAACATCAGCAGGATCACGCCCATTTCGGCAAGCTGGCTCGCAAGCTCGGTATCGGCAACGAAGCCCGGCGTAAACGGCCCCATGACGACCCCGGCGGCAAGATAGCCGACAAGTGGCGGCAGCCTCAACCTGTCCGCGCCGTAGCCAAGAATTACTGCAAAGACGAAGCTTATGGCTACCGTCGCAATGAGTCCCGTTTCCTGGTGCATCAGCCCTCTCAAAATGCCGCAAGGCCGGCACTTTAGGACGAAGCGTCGGCAAAGTTAAAGAGTTGATTTGAATAGAATTGGCTTAAAGCGCTGCCTTTTTGGGCGGAACCACGAAGCTCCTGGGTCGTTGCCTATGCATGAAGACGAGGAGAAGAGATATGCGAAAGATCATCATCAACTGTGCAATCGCTGCCCTTGCCCTGGGCTCGGCTGCGGCGCCTGCAATGGCAGACAGCGTTACAGTTACACGCGAGCGCGCCTATGACGGTTATGATCGCGACCGTGACCGAGACCGAGACCGGGTCCGCCCCGGCGTTACCATCAGTGATCGCGGTATTACGTTCGGGGCGGTGCGCGAACGTGATCGTTATCGCGATCGGGACCGTGACCGCTGCTATACGCGTAGCGTTACCCGCGAGACCGACGAAGGCACCGTCACAAAAACCGTAAGGCGGTGTGACTAAGCAGTCGGCCCGCTGAGGTCCTGCACTTTGTGGAACTTCAGCATCGTCGGCCACGGATGGTGCCTCGCCCTTCAGGGCGGGGCAAACATACTAGATCTGATATTTAGAGATATTTGGTGCCCCATGCCGGGGTCGAACCAGCACTTCTTTCGAAACTCGATTTTGAGTCGAGCGCGTCTACCAATTCCGCCAATGGGGCAGCGAAATACGAGGCGGCTGTCTAACATGCGTTCGCCCGCGCGTGCAAGACGGCGGGCGAAGTTTAGCCGCTTCGAATTTTGTGTTTAGTGGGCCACAGTTGCGCTTGCGCCGGTTAGGCCTGATTTCTTCAGCGTGATCGCCAGAACCGAGGCGAGCAGACAGAAGGCACCGGCAATGAAGAATGCCGGCAGGTAGCTTTCCAGCGCCGTACGCGACAGGCCGGCGCCGTAAGCAGCGGTTGCAGCGCCAAGCTGGTGGCCGGCGAAGACCCAGCCGAAGACGAGACCGGCTTTTTCACGGCCGAAGCGGTCAGCGGCAATCTTGACGGTCGGCGGCACCGTGGCGATCCAGTCCAGGCCATAGAAGACGGCGAAGATCGACAGGCCGTAGAACGAGAAATCGCTGAAGGGCAGGAAGAGCAGCGAGAGGCCGCGCAAGCCGTAATACCAGAAAAGCAGCCAGCGATTGTCGAAGCGGTCGGAAAGCCAGCCGGAGCCGATCGTGCCGAAGAAATCGAAGATGCCCATGACGGCAAGCACGCTGGCGGCTGCGACCGGCATGATGCCGTAGTCCCCGCAAAGGGTCACGAAATGCGTCTGGATCAGGCCGTTGGTGCTGAGACCGCAGATGAAGAAGGTGGCAAACAGGATCCAGAAGGTCGAAGTCTTGGAAATTTCCCTGATAACGGTGATCGGCGTTGCAAGCGCGGCGGCGAGTGTGCCGCGGGCCGGGGGCAGCGTCACCTGAGTTTCGCCGACCGAGGGCAGGTTGACATCCGAGGGGCGGTCTCGCATGAAAAGCAGCACGAGAAGAGCAGCAACCATGATCATGGCGCAGACGAAGAAGACCGTGGCGCGCCAGCCGTAGCGTTCGGTCAATTCCGCCATCAGCGGCAGGAAGACAAGCTGGCCGGTCGCCGAGCTTGCCGAGAGCATGCCGACGACAAGGCCGCGATGCTTGACGAACCATCGGGTGGAAACCGTGGCTGCCAGCACCATGGCAGTCAGCCCGGTTCCGAAGCCGACGACGATGCCCCAGAGCGCCAGCAGATGCCAGAGCTTAGTCATGAACAGCGAGCCGACGAAGCCCGCGCCGATCAAGGCAAGGGCGAAGACAATGACTTTGCGGACACCGAAATAATTCATGAAGGCGGCCGCAAACGGTCCCATCAGGCCGAAAAGGATCAGGCGGATGGCAAGTGCGGAGGAAATCTGCGAAGTTTCCCAGCCGAACTCGTTCTGCAGCGGCTTGATGAGCACGCCCGGCGCGCCCATTGCGCCGGCGGTTACCAGCATGGTCAGGAAGGTGGCTGCGACGACAACCCATCCATAGTGGATGTTTCGCCGAGCAAGGGTTGAAGCAAGTACAGCAGAGACCATGGGCAAATTCCGTTTGTGACGTCGGGACCATACAAGGCCGTTTTACATGACGACCATCATATTTGTTGCATATTGATGATGGACATCATATAAATTGTCAAGCGACCATTTCCGGAGACGAAAAATGCGGGTTACCCGCGAGAAATTTGCAGAAAACCGCGAGAAGATCCTGACGGCAGCCAGCGTGCTCTTCCGCGAGAACGGGTTCGACGGCGTCGGCGTTGCGGACATCATGAAAGCCGCTGGTCTGACGCATGGCGGGTTCTACGGTCATTTCGAATCGAAGGACGATCTTGCCTTGGAGGTCAGCCGCAAGCTGATCGAGCGGGTGGAGGAACGCTGGCGTGAGTTGATTGTCGGCCATCCAGACCGTCCGCTTCAGGCGCTGCTCGATCATTACATCCATTGGCGCACGGTCGACGATCCCGGTGGAAGCTGCGTCTTTGCGTCGCTGATCCAGGAGGTCAGCCGCAGCGAAGGGGCGGTTCGTGCGACCTTCAGCGAGGGCTTGTCCACGCTGGTCGATGTGCTGAAGGAAGTGGTGCCCGGCGCGACTGAGGAAGAGCGCCGTGCCAACGCGACGACAACGCTTTCATCGATGATGGGGGCCGTCATTCTTGCCCGCGCGGTCGAGGACCGGGCGCTCGCCGAGCAATTTCTGGTCACGATGCGCCGCAGGCTCGATCCGGCGCAATCATCCTAGGGCATTCGCGCATTCCCGTTGCAAAACGGCTCCGCGCTTTTGCTGGAGTTGCTTCAGTCTCGGAAGGCGATCATCGCAAGGCCTTCGACGATTTCAGTAAAGGTGCCGTTCGGCGAGAGCGCTGCGAGTTCGCTGCGGAAGGCCGTCTCGAATTCTTCTGTCTTGTCGCCCAGCGCCTGTGGAGAGGTGACGGACATGGAGAAGGCGCGGCCGATTATGTCCTCCGTCCCGATTATCCGTTCGTTGACGATGCCAATGCGTTCGAGGTTGCGGAAGGGGGAGTGCAGCAGGACCGTCTCGTGCGGTCCGAATTCCGGCGCGCGGCGCAATTTGCGCTCGGCGTTTTTT
Source organism: Sinorhizobium sp. B11 (assembly GCA_039725955.1). Classification (NCBI taxonomy): domain Bacteria; kingdom Pseudomonadati; phylum Pseudomonadota; class Alphaproteobacteria; order Hyphomicrobiales; family Rhizobiaceae; genus Sinorhizobium; species Sinorhizobium sp. B11. The sequence continues at coordinate 4,179,940 of CP091034.1, read as the reverse complement.
TCCGGCGAATAGGTCTCTGACAGCTGATGCAGGATATCACGCCAATCCGGTGCGGCCGCGATATGCCTGTCGGAGAAGAGAACGACAGCGCCATCGCGAGCGATCAGCTTATCGAGTGCTGCAAGCGTTGCCGGGCGGTCCATCCAATGGAAGGCGCGGCCCATGACTGCAAGCTTCAACGGTGCCAGGTCCTGGCCGAGATCGTAGGACGAGCCCTGTATAAGCCTTATAGTCACCGCGGCTTCGGACGCATTCTCGCGTGCTGCGTCCAGCATTTCCGGCTCGGGATCAATCCCGATTACATCGGCGCCGGCGAGGCGTGCGAAGGCGATGCCGAGCGGTGCCGGACCGCAGCCGAGATCAAGCAGACGATCACCGGGTTTCAGGCCGGTTCGTTCGGTAACGCGTTCGATCAACCTGTCCGGATAGGGGACGCGGAAGCGACTATAGTAAGTAGCAGTGGTGCGGAAGCGGCGAGCTTCGTAGGGAACGATGGTCATGCGGCGGGCCCTCTGTTTGCCCGAAACGGCTAAGGCCTAAGTGTGACCGGCTCGTGATGATCTGCCTCAATGGTCGTGACCCAGCTGAGCACTGATATTCCGTGCGCGGCGCTCGCCTGAAAGTCCCGACTTTGGAAATTGAAAGGGTCTCCCTCCGCACCAGCAGAGGGAGATTGCCGGGTGTGTTATTTAAAGCCCGCAACATTGTGCGGGATATAGGGGGCTTCGAGTGCGGCAATGTCTTCCGCGCTGAGTTTCACGGTCAGCGAGCCGACGGCATCCGTGAGGTGTTGCGCCTTGGATGCGCCAATGATCGGCGCGGTGACGGCACTTTTCTGCAGGATCCAGGCGGTGGCGACCTGCGCGCGGGAAATGCCATGGCCCTTGGCAATTTCGGCAACCCTCTCGACGATCTTGCGATCGGCATCTTCAGCCTGCTTGTAGAGCGTCTTGCCGAATTCATCGGTCTCGCTGCGGTTGGTCTTATCGTCCCAGTCACGGGTCAACCGGCCGCGGGCAAGCGGGCTCCAGGGAATGACACCGATCTTCTGGTCTTCGCAGAAGGGCAGCATCTCCCGTTCTTCCTCGCGGTAGAGCAGGTTCAGATGGTCCTGCATGCTGACGAATTCCGTCCATCCGTTGAGGCGGGAGGTATAAAGCGCCTTGGCGAACTGCCAGGAATACATGGAGGAGGCGCCGATATAACGCGCCTTGCCGGCTTTCACGACATCATGGAGAGCTTCGAGCGTTTCCTCGATCGGTGTTGTGTAGTCCCACCGGTGAATCTGGTAGAGGTCGACATAATCGGTGCCGAGGCGGCGCAGGCTGTTGTCGATCTCGTCGAAGATCGCCTTACGCGACAGGCCGGCGCCGTTCGGGCCGGGGCGCATGCGATTGAAGACCTTGGTGGCGAGAACAATATCCTCACGCTTGGCGAAATCCTTGATGGCGCGGCCGACGATCTCCTCGGAGGACCCGTTGGAATAGGTATTGGCCGTGTCGAGGAAATTGATCCCGAGTTCAATCGCTTGCCGGAGCAATGCGCGGCTTCCTTCTTCAGGCAGGCTCCAGGCGTGGTTTCCACGGTCCGGATCGCCATAGGTCATGCAGCCGAGGCAGATCTTCGAGACTTCGAGACCGGTTTTCCCGAGTTTTACATATTCCATAAAAGTGCTCCGTGATGAATTTCAGCGGCTCCCCAGGCGCATGCGCATGATGTAGTGCAGAAATCACCGAAGTCTCAGTGAGCACGCGGAGAATATGTTCTGCAGTTAGCGCAATAATACGTGATGGGCGGGCGGGATGTCGTCTTATCCCTGCGGATTACAATGCTTGCACATTCGACCGGTGAGGTGTTAGCTGGTGCAGCATTTTACTGGATCATGCCTATGAAACTGCCGCCCGGCGATCGATATGACACGCTCTACCGCGATTTTTCCTGGCAGATATCAAAGGATTTCAATATCGGCCGTGCCGTCAGCGACGATTGGGCCGCGCGTGATCCCGATCGCGTCTGTCTCGAACATTTCAGTCCCGACGGCCACCATCTGTCTTTGACATATGGCGAGCTTGCCGCCCGCTCCTCATCCTTCGCCAATGCGCTGTCAGCGCTTGGCATCGGCAGGGGGGATCGGGTTGCGCTGCTCCTGCCGCAATGTTTCGAGACGGTCGTTTCGCATGTCGCGATCTACAAGATGGGCGCAATCGCGCTGCCGCTGGCGCTGCTCTTCGGGGTCGAGGCCCTGGAATACCGGCTGAAGGCTGCGGGCGCGACAGCCGTCGTCACCAACGGCTTCGGGCTCGCACGCATCAACCAGATCCGTGACCGGCTGCCTGACGTCAGACACGTCGTCTCGATCGAGGGGGAATCGGCGGGTACGCTCGGTTTTGCCGAGCTGGTCTCTGCCTATTCTTCCGCTTTCGAAATTGTGTCGTCAGGCCCGGACGAGCCAGCACTGATGATCTTCACGTCGGGCACGACGGGGCCGCCGAAGGGCGCATTGCATGGTCACCGGGTTCTCGCCGGCCATATTCCCGGCATGCAGTTTGCCCATGAAGGCTTTCCGCAGGCCGGAGACAAGGTCTGGACGCCGTCAGACTGGGCCTGGGCGGGCGGGCTGCTCAATGCGCTGCTGCCGAGCCTGTTGCTCGGCGTGCCTGTCGTCTCCTCGCCGGCCCAGAAATTCGATGCCGACATGGCCTATCGCATCATGGCCGAGATGAGGGTGCGTAATGCTTTCATTCCGCCGACGGCGCTCCGGCTCCTGAAATCCGTCGAGGAGCCGCGCTCGAAATACGATCTCGTGCTGCGCACCATCGGTTCGGCGGGTGAATCGCTGGGGCGCGAAACCTACGAGTGGGCGCGCCGTACGCTTGGCATCACCGTCAATGAATTTTACGGACAGACGGAGTGCAATTTTGTGCTGTCTTCGAGCTCTGCCTTCGGGGTGACCAAAGCTGGCGCGATCGGGCGCGCCTCACCTGGTCACAGGGTTGCTGTTGTCAGCGACGAAGGTGACGAACTGCCGGTCGGAGAGCAGGGGCAGATCGCAATCGCCAGCCCTGATCCAGTAATGTTTCTCGGTTACTGGAACGATCCCGATGCGACAGACAGGAAATATGCCAAGGGTTGGCTGCTGACCGGCGATATCGGCCGGCAGGACGCAGAGGGCTATGTCACCTTTGCGGGCCGCGACGACGACGTCATCACCTCATCTGGCTACCGTATCGGGCCTGCAGAGATCGAGGACTGTCTCATCGGCCATCCGGCCGTACAGCTTGCTGCGGCCGTTGGAAAGCCCGATGCGCTGCGCACGGAGATCGTCAAGGCCTATATCGTGCTTTCGCCGGGCTACAGCTCGAGCGCGGAACTGGCAGTGGAGATCCGGGACTGGGTGAAAACCCGGCTTTCGATGCACGAATATCCGCGCGAGGTCGAATTCGTCGATGCTCTGCCGCTGACGACGACGGGCAAGGTCATCCGGCGCCTGCTGCGGGAAAAGGCTGCGGCGGAAGCTAAAAGCTAACCGCGGCCGGCGAGCGACATGATCTTCTCGCGTAGCATCTTCGCCATGTTGCGGGTGCTGCGGTACATGTGAAGCTGAGCCGCGACCTGTCGCATGTCGCGGTCACCGTTCTGGGTGAGGCCGATCACCAGTGTGCCCATCTCCTCGCGTTCCTGCCAGAAGCGGCTCATGATCGGATGATCCGAGACCGCGCAGGAATCCGAGCGTACGACATTGGCGTCGTCGAGATGCCATTCGGTCAGTTCGCTCATTAGCAGCTTGCCTGGCGAATAGCGGGAGTAGCTCTCGTCGTAGGCAGTCTTCCAGGTATAGGCCTCGCCACCCATCATCAGTACGACCACGGCAGCAATCGCCTTGCCGTTAATGTCGATCGTGTGGATGCGGACGGCATCGACTTCCGCCAGATTGGAGACGGCCTCGCGGGCGAACGCGGTGTGATAGCGGTCGGTCACCAGCGCACTGCGGCGCTTGCCCTTCCAGCCGCCGGCCTCCAACGCGAGGAATTCCTCGAAGCGAAGGTGGATTTCGCGTGGCTGGCGGGCAACGGTGTGGACGACATTACCGAGTTCTTCGAGAAGCCGCCACTGGCGGCGCATCTCGCGCTGGTGAGAGGAGGATATGGTGCGGCCGAGATAGACCATGGCGTCGTCATCGCTTTGCAGCATCGGCCGCTCATAGGGATTGGCAACTGTCAGCGGCAGGTTGCGGCTGAGGGCCACCGCCTTTGCCATGCGCACGAAGATGCCGTTCAGCCGTACATCCGGCAGCACCAGTGTGCCCGGCAGGCCGAGGTCCGGCGTGACAAGGCCTTCGAAGAGGTTGTCGAGCGTCTCCGCGGCTTCCTCCGCATCGACCAAGGGCGTGCCGAGCGGACCGAAACTGTTTGCCCAGCCGCGGATGATCGACGGGCCAACGGCAAAGCCGGGCTTGTCGACCGAGAAGGGCATGAGCAGGCGCATGCGGCTGCGATGTTCGTTCTCGTCGCGGATGATGGCGAAATTCACCTGCCGGTCTTCAAGACGTGGCATGGCAGGCGCCAGAAAGCGGCCGCTGAAGAAGACGTTCGGTTCCATCGCGCGGTTGGAGAGGAAATCCAATTCTTCCTGCAGATCGTAACCCAGCCTGCCCGGGTAAAGGCAGAGCTCACGCCCCAGCCGGCCGATTTCGATCCGTGCTTCAGCCTGCGGCGCCTCGAACTTGAGCGCGGCGAGATCGTGAACCATGCGGTTCGCGTTGCTGTCGGTGCTCTCGGTGATGGGTGGTACACGTACCATCTATCGGGCTCTCATTTCTGGCGTTGCGATGGAAGGGGTTGCGAAGGCAAAAAGTGCGAAGCCGAGCGCACTACGGACAAAGACATGCAGCAGGACCGCTTCCACGGCCATGGCGGAGGCCGTGGCGATTGCCGTGCCGACAATGCCGTAATGCGGGATCAGCAGGAGATTGAGGCCGACATTGGCGGCGAGTGCTCCGGCGTAAAGGGCGACACAGAGGTTCTGCTTGCCCGCCATCATCAGCAGCGTCTCGGCGGGGCCGACCAGCGCCTTGGCAAGGATACCGGCCAGCAGGATCGCCATCAGCACATAACCGGCTGTAAAGGCGCCGCCGAAGAGTGACAAGAGCATATGGCCGGCGGCCAGCACCACGAGACCGGCGCCAAGCGCCGGCCAGAAAGTCCAGCGCGCGGCATCGATAGCCGCTACCGCAAGATCGGCGTGGTTGCCCTCGGCGATGATCGAGGAGAAGCGCGGGCCGGCGGCAGCCTTTACCGAGAAATTGATGAAATGTACCAGCGCCATGGTCTTGGCCGCTGCGAAATAGATCGCAACGTCGTGCGGCTCCAGAAAGATGCCGACGACGACGACATCCGAATTGGTCAGCAGGAAGCTCACGCCTTCGATGAGGAAGATCGGAAATGCGACACCGAGCCATTCCACGAAATCGACCTTGCGCGGGCCGGCATCGTAGTGCTTGCGCATCCGATAGAGCGTTGCGGCATATTGGCCGAGTGCCGTGACGAAGGTCGCCGCGAGCGCTGCCTGCATGGCCGTGACTGCCGTATGCGGCGCGTCGAAGAAAATCGCAGCCAGCATGAAGAGGATGATGAGGATCGGCCTGACAATATAGACCGGGCTCAGCGCCATGACGGGCCAATGATTGGCCCGCGACGTGCCCTCGAGGATATCGCCGAGCGCGATCATCGGCATGGCCATGAGGCCGAGGAAGATCGGAACCAGATAGTAGCTCTCGATCCTGTCGCCGAAGAAATGCAGGCCAAGCATGCCGGCGATGAGAACCGTCGTGCCCGAGACCATTGCAAAGATGCGCGCAATACCCGTCAGGCCGCGGATTTCGGCGAAGGCGCCGGCAGCGCGATATTGCGGCAGGAAGCGGACAATCGCGGTGTGGAAACCGAGGCAGGAAAGATCGCCGCAAAGAACGACCAGCACCCAGACGAAAACGAAGATGCCGTATTCATATTCGCCCATCAGCCGGGCAAGTATGATCTGCGACAGGAAGGCGAGGGCCGCACTCAGGATGCGGATCGAAAAGGCGATCAGCGCCATACGCTGGGCGGTGGCCTTGTCGCCCCGTTCGGTCAGAACCGCGGCAAGCATGCGCCGCGCCCGGCCGGCGATCGGCCGCAGCCCCGCGGGCAGCATCTTTTCCGCTGTTTCTATGACCGCCATTCTGAACACGCAAAACTCTAAGGGCAGGGAATTCGCACGGCCAAGTCTTGCCAGACCAGGGTTAAGAAACGGTATGCCCGGCGAGGAGGTCTTGCCTGTCGCGGTGATCCATAATTGGGCGGAATTATCCAAGAAAAATGGCGCCCGAGGGCGCCATTCTCAAACCTGTTCGAAAGCACCGTGGCAGTGCTTGTATTTCTTGCCCGAGCCGCAGGGGCAGGCTTCGTTACGGCCCACCTTACCCCAGGTCTGGGGATCGTCAGGATTGCGATTTTCCGGCGCCACGATGACTTCCTCTGCCTGGTAAGTCGTGCTGGCGAACTCGTCCTCGCCCGTCGTCGGGTCGAGGTGATGCGCCTGCATGAGCGGCGGTTCCGGCTGCGGCGGAGCCTGCTGCACCAGCTCGACGCGCATCAACTGCGCGGTCACAGCCTGGCGCAGATTGTTGAGCAGCGACTGGAAGAGCTCGAAGGCTTCAGACTTGTATTCCTGCAGCGGGTCGCGCTGGGCGTAGCCACGGAAGCCGATGACCGAACGCAGGTGATCGAGATTGACGATGTGCTCGCGCCACAGATGATCAAGCGTCTGCATGACGACCTGACGCTCGACATAATGCATGATGTCGGGGCCAAAACGCTCGACCTTCTCGTTGAAGGCGGCGTTGGTGGCTTCCGTCAGGCGTTCGCGGATATCGTCCTCGCCGATCCCTTCCTCCTTCACCCAGTCCTCGACCGGCAGATCGAGATTGAGGATGTTGGTGACCTGTGTCTTCAGGCCTGCGGCATCCCACTGTTCGGCATAGGCGCGCTCGGGGATATGGGTAGTCACGAGATCGTCGACGACTTCGCGGCGCATATCGGACACAGTCTCGGAAATGTTCGGCGCTTCCATCATCTCGACGCGCTGTTCGAAGATGACCTTGCGCTGGTCGTTCAGAACGTCATCGTACTTCAGAAGGTTCTTGCGGATGTCGAAGTTACGGGCTTCGACCTTCTTTTGGGCGCGTTCCAGCGCCTTGTTGATCCAGGGATGGACGATCGCCTCGCCATCCTTGAGGCCCAGCTTCTGCAGCATGCTGTCCATGCGGTCGGAGCCGAAGATGCGCATCAGGTCGTCCTGAAGCGAAAGATAGAACTTGGAACGGCCGGGGTCGCCCTGACGGCCGGAACGGCCTCGCAGCTGATTGTCGATGCGGCGGCTTTCATGGCGCTCGGTGGCGATAACGTAGAGACCGCCGGCGGCAAGCGCCTTTTCCTTGAGCGCCTTGATTTCTTCGCGGATCGCCTCGACTTTCGCGTCGCGTTCGGCGCCCTGTTCGATTTCGGCGAGCTCATGCTCGAGACGCATGTCGAGGTTGCCGCCGAGCTGGATGTCGGTACCGCGGCCGGCCATGTTGGTGGCGATCGTCACCGCACCCGGCACGCCGGCCTGGGCGACGATATAGGCTTCCTGTTCATGATAGCGGGCGTTCAGGACCTGGAAGTTCGTGAAGCCCTGCTTGCGCATCAGCTCGGCCAGGAATTCCGACTTTTCGATCGAGGTCGTACCGACAAGCACCGGCTGGCCGCGCTTGTGGGCGTCCAGGATCTCGGTGATGATCGCCTTGTACTTCTCCTCGACGGTCCGGTAGACCTCGTCGTCTTCGTCGATACGCTTGATCGGCAGGTTGGTCGGCACCTCGAGAACGTCGAGATTGTAGATGTTGCCGAATTCTTCCGCTTCCGTCTGGGCCGTGCCGGTCATGCCGGCAAGCTTGGCATACATGCGGAAGTAGTTTTGGAAGGTGATCGAAGCCAGTGTCTGGTTTTCCGGCTGGATCTGCACCTTTTCCTTGGCTTCCAGCGCCTGATGCTGGCCTTCCGAATAGCGGCGGCCCGGCATCATGCGGCCGGTGAATTCGTCGATGATGACGATCTCGCCGTTGCGGACGATGTAGTCCTTGTCGCGCTGGAAGAGCTTGTGAGCCTTCAGCGCATTGTTGATGTGGTGAACGATCGCGACGTTTTCGATGTCGTAGAGCGAGGCGCCCTTCAGGAGGCCGGCCTGCTTCAGCAGGTTTTCCAGCTTCTCGGTGCCGACTTCGGAGAAGTTTGCCGAACGTTGCTTTTCATCGATCTCATAGTCTTCCGGCGTCAGTAGCGGAATGTAAGTGTCGATGGTGTTGTAAAGGTCGGAGCGGTCGTCGAGCGGGCCGGAAATGATGAGCGGCGTGCGCGCTTCATCGACCAGGATCGAGTCCACTTCGTCGACGATCGCGAAGTTATGGCCGCGCTGGACCATCTGGTTCGTCTCGTACTTCATGTTATCGCGCAGATAATCGAAGCCGAGTTCATTGTTGGTCGCGTAGGTGATGTCGCAATTGTAGGCGTCACGGCGCTCCTCGTCGGAAAGGCCGTGGACGATGACCCCCGTTGTCAGGCCGAGGAAGCCGTAGAGACGGCCCATGGTCGCGGCGTCGCGCTGAGCGAGGTAGTCGTTGACGGTGACGACATGCACGCCCTTGCCGGCGAGTGCGTTCAGATAGACCGGCAAGGTCGCGACCAGCGTTTTACCTTCGCCGGTCTTCATTTCGGCGATGGCATTGGAATGCAGGATCATGCCGCCGACGAGCTGTACGTCAAAAGGTCGCATGCCGAGAACGCGGCGCGAGGCCTCGCGAACGACCGCGAAGGCCGGGATCAGGATATCGTCCAGTGTCTTGCCTTCTGCGAGGAGCGCGCGGAACTCCACCGTCTTTGCGGCAAGCTGCTCGTCCGTCAGCGCCTTGGTCTTCTCTTCAATAGAGTTGATTGCGGCGACGTTCGGCTGGAAGGACCGCACGCGGCGATCGTTGGCTGAGCCAAATAACTTGCGGGCAATACCGCCAAAGCTGACCATATGACTGGTCCTTTCTGAATATTCTTCCCCGACGTTTCTTATTCGCCACCCAGCCGAAAAACAGGCGCACGCTTGAAAACGCCCGGAAACTGTTCTGGACGCGAGGTTGCGTGACAGATAAGAGGGGGGGCAAATGATGTCAACGGATTTGGCTGATATAGAAAGGCCACATTCCGGTGTTGAAGGCTGTTTTCGGGCTGGATTCACGAAAGCTGAAGCCGGCGGCTATAATTGTGAAGGGTTATTTGATGTTGAGCAGTAAAAAACTTGCCGCGCTGGCGTTTACCGCCCTCGTGGCGTTTCAGGCTCCCGCCTTTGCCGATGACGCTGTCGTCGCCAAGGTCGGCAATCTGGAAATCCATCAGTCGGAACTCGATCTGGCTGTCGCCAATCTCGACCCACAGCTCGCGCAGCTTCCCGATGACCAGAAGAAGGTCGCCGCACTTTCGGCCGCCATCGACGTGAAGCTTCTGGCTTCCGACGCGACCGCCGAGAAGCTCGACCAGACCGACGACTTCAAGAAGCGCATGCAGTACCTGACCGACCGCGAGCTTCACAACGCCTACTTCAAGAAACATGTCGTCGATACCGTGACCGATGCCGACGTCAAGGCGCGCTACGACAAGGAAGTTGCCGCCCTGCCGAAGCAGGAAGAGGTTCACGCCCGCCACATCCTCGTCAAGACCGAGGACGAGGCCAAGGACGTCATCAAGCAGCTCGACGCCGGCAAGGATTTTGCCGAGCTCGCCAAGGAAAAGTCCACCGATCCGAACAAGGATGACGGCGGCGACCTCGGCTACTTCACCCGCGGCCGCATGGTCAAGCAATTCGAGGATGCTGCTTTCTCTCTCGAAAAGGGCACCTATTCCAAGACACCTGTGAAGACCGACTTCGGTTATCATGTGATCAAGGTCGAGGATAAGCGCGACTCTCCGCCGCCGCCGTTCGAACAGGTACAGGACCAGGTTCGTCAACTCGTCATGCGCGACAAGTATCTTGCGCTTCTGAACGATGCGAAAGCCAAGGCCAAGGTTGAGATCATGGACGAAACGCTTCGCAAGGGTTACGAAAACGCGAACAAGCAGCCAGAGCCGGGCGCCGAGCCCGTGCCGGCACCGGCGCCGCAGCAGTAATCATCAGCATTTGGGCCCGGTTCTTCCGGGCCCTTCACTATCATCGTCGCATTTCCGGATGGCGGACCGGTTTCCACTTCGCCTGGAAATGCATATTGGCAGGTCTCATTCTATGTCCGCTACCGTTTCTCCACTTGCCCCGAAAACCTTTGCCTCGCTGCCCGCGCTTCGCGGCGTGCGCATGGCGACCGCTTCCGCCGGCATCAAGTACAAGAACCGGACGGATGTGCTGATGATGGTCTTTGATGCGCCGGCTGCCGTTGCCGGCGTTTTCACCAAGTCGAAGTGCCCTTCCGCTCCGGTTGATTTCTGCCGGACCAACCTGCCGCACGGGACGGCACGCGCCGTCGTCGTCAATTCCGGCAATGCCAACGCCTTTACCGGCCTGAAGGGCCGCGCCGCGACCGAGCTGACGGCAAAGTCCGCCGCTGCCGCCGTCGGCTGCCGCGAAAATGAAATCTTTCTCGCGTCGACCGGCGTCATCGGCGAACCGCTCGACGCCAGCAAATTTGCCGGTGTGCTCGACAAGATGCACGCCGATGCGACCGGCGATTTCTGGTTCGATGCCGCCAAGGCGATCATGACCACCGACACCTATCCGAAGGTCGCGACCCGCACGGCTGAAATTGGCGGTGTGAAGGTGACGATCAACGGTATCGCCAAGGGAGCCGGCATGATCGCGCCCGACATGGCGACCATGCTCTCCTTCGTTGTCACAGATGCTGCGATCGATTCCCCCATCCTGCAGTCGCTCTTGTCTGCCGGCGTCGAACCGAGCTTCAATTCCATGACGGTTGATAGCGACACCTCGACCTCGGACACGCTGATGCTGTTTGCGACAGGTGCAGCAGCGGCTGACGGACAGGCTCGGATCACAAGCGCGGACGATCCGCAGCTCGGCGCATTCCGTTCGGCGCTCAACGACCTTCTCAAGGACCTGGCAATCCAGGTTGCCCGCGACGGCGAGGGGGCGACGAAGATGCTCGAGATCACCGTCACCGGCGCCGAGAGCGATGCCGCCGCCAAGACGATCGCCCTTTCCATCGCCAATTCGCCGCTGGTCAAGACTGCTGCTGCCGGCGAAGATGCCAATTGGGGCCGGATCGTCATGGCTGTCGGCAAGGCCGGCGAAATGGCCGATCGTGACCGGCTCGCCATCTGGTTCGGTGATGTGCGTGTTGCCGTCAATGGTGAACGTGACCCCAGCTATTCCGAGGATGCTGCCTCGGCTGTCATGAAGAAGCAGGATATTCCTGTGAAGGTCGACATTGGCCTCGGCTCCGGCAAGGCCACGGTCTGGACCTGCGACCTCACCAAGGAATATGTTGCGATCAATGGCGACTACCGGAGCTGATCGTTCGTTGATGCAGGCATCCCTTCAGAAGCAGAACCTGCCGCTGGTCCGGCGGCTGGAGGCCGTGGGCTTTCGCGCCTGGCCGGCCGCTTCCGTGCAATATGACGGAAGCTGGCAGGTTCGCCTAACCGCCGGCCATCCCTCCAACCGCCTGAACTCCATCGTGCCGCTCGATCCGTCCGACCATCGGGACGTCGAGATCAGGCTGGAGAAGGCTAGCCGTAAATTCGAGGCCTATGGCCGCTCCGCCGTGCTGCGCGAGACACCGCTTGCATCGCCTGTTCTGATCGACATGATCAAGGAACAGGGTTGGAAACGTTTCGATGAGACGGCTGTCATGGTCTGCGATCTCTCGCAGGCTGATCTGCCCGATACGCTCGATCACCTTCCAACACATGATGTTGGCCGGTTCGTCGATGCCAATCTCGCCGTCGACCAAGCATCACCTTCGATGAAGCCGGCGCTTGCCGAGATCATTTCTGCAATCAAGCCGCCGTCCGGTCTCTTCATGATCGAGGATACAATCCAAGGCTCGCTGGCAACGGTCCTCTGCGTGCAGGACAATGATCTTGCCGGCATTATGTCGCTGTCGGTCGCCGATAGCCATCGCCGCAAGGGGCTTGGTATCGAGATCCTGACGTCGGCTTTGCGCTGGGCGCGGATGCGCAGCGCTCGTACAGCCTGGCTGCAGGTGAAACTCTCCAATGCGCCGGCAATCGCGCTCTATGAGCGTCTCGGCTTCCATGATGCCTATCACTATTGCTATTGGCGGGAGCGTTGCGAATGAGCGAAGCCGGAAGGAAATTGCTCCTGGTCGCAGCCTGTGCGCTGATCGATGCAGATGGGCGGATCCTTCTGGCGCAGCGGCCGGAGGGCAAGTCGCTTGCCGGCCTGTGGGAATTTCCAGGCGGCAAGGTCGAACCCGGCGAGACACCCGAGGAAACGCTGGTGCGCGAACTGAACGAAGAGCTCGGTATCTCGACGAAGGTACCATGTCTTGCGCCGCTGACCTTCGCAAGCCACAGCTACGATACGTTCCATCTGCTCATGCCGCTCTACGTCTGCCGCCGCTACGAGGGCATTCCGCATGGCCGTGAGGGCCAGGCAATCAAATGGGTGCGCCCGCAGGCACTGCGCGATTATCCGATGCCGCCGGCCGATGAACCGCTCATTCCGGTGTTGCAGGATTTACTTTAGCTTTTGTTGATTATTGGGACGAAACGTCGATTTCGCCTGTGGATATTAATCGATCATTTAGCACCTTCTGGCAATGATCGGCCTCACTCAAGCAACTGGCGTGTGTGTATTTAAGGGCTTGACGTCATGGACGACGATTTCTGGAAAGCTGTGCGCGAAAAGGAACGCGCTTCTTCGTCTGCTTCACGCAGGACGGGGGCGCTCAATATTGCCCTTCTGTTCGGTACGGCCGTCGTGGCGCTGACCCTTATCCTGACGCCTATGCTGGCGGATTCTTCCAAGAAGAGCGTGCTTGCCAGCGCGCCGGCTGACTTCGACGCGATCACCACCGGTTCCATTCCGAAGGTGGACAATGGCGCCAAGAGCGAGAACGGCAAGCGCTATACAATCCGCCGCAGCGTGCTCCAGGATACGCCTGGCTCTGTCTGTGTCGTCCAGGGCTACGGCGTGGGCGCCGGCTGCTGAGGAAATCAGGCTTCCGTCGCCGGGGCTTGCGAATGTCGTTGCTGTCTTGCGCGCAAAAGGGTTGGGTTGATGGATTTGCTGAAGAAATTTCTGACGGACAGAAGCGGTGCGACGGCGATCGAATATGGATTGATCGCAGCGCTGATGGCGGTTGCCCTTATTGGAGGCCTGGGTGTTTTCACCGATGGCCTGCGCGGCGTGTTCAATACCGTCGAGAATAACTTGACGATCAACTGAGCTATCCGTCAGGCCTCACTGCTTCAGTTTCTGCTCTTCCACCTTCAATGCGTCAGCCAGCCTTGCCTTGGCCGATCCCGGTTTCAGGGGCTGCTGCTGGCTTTCATGCGGTGCCCATCCAGACACATAGATTACTGAAAATGTTGCGCGGATACGGCCGTCCGAGTCTGAATAGCGCTCGGTATAGATTTCCGCTGCGCGAAGGAAGAAGGCACGCGTCAACGGCTTGCGGCTGCGAGCAGACAGCGGATTCGTCATGCCCATCGCTTTCAGGTCACGCATCAGCGGAAACAGTGAATCATAGCGGACAGTGTAATTCTCCGCATCGATGACGGGCAGCGCAAAGCCTGCTCGCTGCAGCAAACCGCCGACATCGCGCACATCGGCGAAGGGGATGACGCGCGGGCTTGCCCCACCGGTCATCTCGATTTCGGTTGCGAGCAGCACCTCGCGCAGTTCCTGCAGCGTGCCGGCGCCAGGAATGGCGGCCAGGAACAAGCCGTCCGGTTTCAACGCGCGGCGAATCTGGATGAAGACACCGGGTGTATCGTTGGTCAGGTGCAGGTTGAGTGGTGCAATCACCAGATTGGCTGATTGGGGCGCGAGCGGCACGTCTTCGAGCGGTGCTTCGAGAAAAGATTCACCGGGCGCGACATAGCGAATGTCGCTTTCCACGCGGGTGAGGCTGCCGACCTTGCCGGTCGCGATCGCCGCATGGGCGGCCGCACCCGTCGTGCCGTGCAGTTCTACTGCATGTTCGAAGCTGCGCTCCACGACGGCGAGGCGGTCTGCCAGTTCCTCGGCGGCGATATCGAGCAGGAAGCCTGCTTTCGGGTCGTTGTTTGCGAGCGCGCGCCGACGGTTTGCGGCGATCTGCGCCTTGTCGAAGATGATATCCATGGCGATGTCCATATTCCCCCGTCCGGCAGGCGGCAAGGCGATTTTCCTTTGGCGCGACGCGCCAGTGCGTCTCGCGGCCCTTGAGCTCAGCCTGCCACGCTTTGGGTCTTCGTTTTATGCATGTCACTCTCGCAAAACCGCTACACACTTTTGTGCGACATGCTCTAGTCTGCCTCATATGGGGACGATCGAGATGAAAAGTGAGGCGGTGCGGATATGGGCGCAGTTTCTGCGGCCGTTTTCGACGCTTGCCGATCTTGTCTATCCGCCGGCCTGCGCGGCTTGTGGTGTTTCGACAGGCGGTCACCGCGGGCTCTGTGCCAAATGCTGGTCCGAGGTCCGCTTCATCGAGCGCCCTTATTGCGAGGTTCTCGGCCTTCCCTTTTCTCATGATCTCGGCGCCGGCATCCTGAGTGCCGAAGCGATCGCCAATCCACCTCCCTTCGATCGACTGCGTTCAGCAGCCACCCTCGATCACGCCGTTCGAACCTTGGTCCATGGTCTGAAATACCGCGATCGTACGGATCTCGCACCGATGATGGCCGCCTGGATGCTGCGCGCCTCGGACGGCATGGTCGAACGCTGCGACGCCGTCATTCCGGTTCCCCTTCATCGCAGCCGCATGGTCTCGCGCAAATTCAACCAGGCCGCAGAGCTTGCCCGACATTTGGCGGGGCTTGCCGGAAAGCCGCTATTGCCGGCAACCCTCCTGCGTGTGAAGCGGACCAGCCAGCAGGTCGGTCTTGGCTTGCGGGCGCGCGAAGACAATGTCCGTGGCGCTTTTGCAGTTGCCGCGGGCAGGGAAAGCGATGTCTTCGGAAAACGCATCGTGCTTGTCGACGACGTCTTTACGACAGGAGCGACAGTTGGTGCGGCAACGCGCGCGCTGCGCAAGGCGGGGGCCTCCGATATAACGGTTTTGACCTTTGCAAGGGCTATCGCAGAAACTATATGACAGAAAGAAAACAGCACTGTCTGGAGAGCTTCATGGTACCCGTTACCATCTATACGCGCCAATTCTGTGGCTATTGTGCACGCGCCAAATCTCTTCTTGAAGAGAAGGGCGTCGACTATGTCGAACATGACGCGACCTTCTCGCCCGAGCTTCGCCAGGAAATGCTTGGCAAGTCGAACGGCCGCACGACCTTTCCGCAGATTTTCGTCGGCAGCATGCATGTCGGCGGTTGCGATGATCTCTACGCGCTCGATCGGGCAGGCAAGCTCGATCCGCTGCTGGCAGCCTGAGGAAGAGCGATGAGTTTCACGGCTGCCGCCATTCAGATGTGTTCCGGTGTCGATCCGGAACGGAATGCCGTTTCGATGGCGCGCCTCGTCCGAGCAGCTGCCGGGCAGGGCGCGACCTATGTGCAGACGCCGGAAATGACCGGCATGCTGCAGCGTAACCGGGCTGCGGCAAAAGAAGTGCTGCGCGACGAGAGCAACGACATCATCGTCAAGACCGGCTCGGCGCTTGCGGCTGAGCTCGGCATCTATATGCATGTCGGCTCGACGGCGATTGCGCTCGATGACGGCAAGATGGCCAATCGCGGTTTCCTCTTCGGACCTGACGGCAAGATCCTTAACCGGTACGACAAGATCCATATGTTCGACGTCGATCTCGACAACGGCGAGAGCTGGCGCGAAAGCGCAGCCTACCGGCCGGGGTCCGAAGCGCGCGTTGTGTCTTTGCCTTTCGCCGAGATGGGTTTCACTATCTGCTACGACGTGCGTTTCCCGCAGCTTTTCCGTGCGCAGGCGGTTGCCGGTGCCGAAGTGATGACCGTTCCGGCCGCTTTTACGAAGCAGACCGGAGAGGCGCATTGGGAGATCCTGCTGCGGGCGCGTGCCATCGAAAACGGCGTCTTCGTCATCGCGGCAGCGCAGGCTGGCCTGCACGAGGACGGTCGGGAGACATTCGGTCATTCCATGATCATCGACCCCTGGGGCAAGGTGCTCGCGACGGCAGGCCCGACTGGCGAGGCCGTCATTTTGGCAGAGATCGATCCGGCGGCTGTGAAGGCCGCGCATGACAAGATTCCAAACCTTAAGAACGGACGGGAGTTTTCCATCGAGAGGATTGCGGGGGGAATTTCGGGAGGCGTCGCAGCTTGATCCGCTATTCCCTCATTTGTGAGAATGCCCATGAGTTCGAAGGCTGGTTTTCAGAAAGCGCCGATTTCGACCGGCAGGTCGCAAGCGGGTTTCTGACCTGTCCCGTCTGCAATTCCGCCTCCATCTCGAAATCGCTGATGGCTCCGTCGGTCTCGACTGCACGCAAGAAGGACGAGATACAGTCCGTTGCCATGGACGTGGCTCGCCGCGAAGCCTTTCTGAAGCTCAAGGAAGCGGTTGCAGCGGTCAAGGCGAATTCGGAGGATGTCGGGACGCGTTTTCCCGAAGAGGCCCGCAAGATCCATTACGGCGAGGCGGATGCTCGCGGCATTATCGGCCAGGCGACACCCGATGAAGCGCAGTCGCTGGTGGAAGAGGGTATCGAGATTGCTGCCCTGCCGATCCTGCCTGAAGACGTGAACTGATATGGAGACTGCGCGGCTGGCCTTCTATAATTTCGGCCTGCATGTCGCACCTTCTGACAGCAGGGCCGTCGAAGGCTTCGTTCTTCGTGAACCTCCGAATTTCGAAGCTGCCGCCCGGGCGTGCGGCTTCATTGGCCGCTCAGGCTATCCCGGATATCCCGGCCCCAGAAGCTGGGGGCCGCAGGTTTTTCCGCGTTACATCGAGGGAAGTGGCTTCACTTCCGCGCCATCTTCCCTGTCATTATGGTCTGATATCGAGTCTCTGATGGCTTTCACCTATAATGGTGTTCATGCGGACGCCCTGAAACATGCCCGCAACTGGAATGTGAAGCAGACTTGGCCGCCGCTCGTCCTCTGGTGGGTTTCATCCTATCATCGGCCGGACTGGCAGGAAGGTGTGGAGCGTCTCGAATATCTTGCCGACCACGGCGCAAGCCCGAAGGCCTTCAACTTCAAACAGCCCTATGGGCCTGACGGGGCGGAAATTGTGATCGATCGCGACCACGTCAAAGAGATTGCCGCGCGCAATGCCGAGACGCAGAAGGATCTGCTCGCTTTCGTCCAAAATTTGAAGGTCTAGACCGTCGCGATCAAGCCGGCCGCTTTGCCAGCAGCATGTAGTTCACATCCATGTCCTTCGACAGTTTCCACTGGTTTGCCAGCGGATTGAAGAAGACGCCTGTGCGGTCGATGATTTCGAGGCCGTTTGCGACGAGCGGTTTTTCCAGCTCTTCGGGGCGCACCAGCTTTTCATATTGATGCGTGCCGCGCGGCAGCCAGCGCAGGACATTTTCGGCGGCAAAAATGGCAAGCGCGGCCGCCTTCATGGTGCGGTTGATGGTGGCGACGAACATCAGGCCGCCCGGCCGGACCATGCCGGCGCAGGTATTCATGAAAAGCTCGACATCAGCCACATGCTCCACCACTTCCATGTTGAGCACGATATCGAAGGCCTCACCGGCCTCGGCGAGCTGCTCGGCGGTGACGGCGCGATAATCGACCGTAACACCCGATGCCTTGGCATGGGTTGAAGCGATGCCGATGTTTTTTTCGGAGGGGTCCGCGCCGACTACTTCGGCCCCCATGCGGGCAACCGGCTCCGACAGAAGGCCGCCACCACAGCCGATATCGAGCACGCGCAGGCCTTCAAGCGGTTTGGCGCTCTTCGGATTGCGAGAGAAATTCTCCGCTGCCCTGTCGCGGATATAGGCCAGGCGAACAGGATTGAACTTGTGCAGCGGCTTGAACTTGCCGGTCGGGCTCCACCACTCGGCTGCCATGGCGGAAAAGCGATCGACTTCGCTCTGGTCGATTGTTGTTTTGGCCGCTTCGTTCATCTGCCGCTCCTTCATGTCCTGTCAGTGAAGTCGGATGATCGGTACGATAAGTCAAGGGCGCTCAAGCCGCACCGGAAGCTTGGTATACACCTTAACAAAACGAGCGAGCTTCAAGACATTAAAAAACCCCGCGTCTTCGCGGGGTTCGTATCAAAGGTCATGCAGATTCAGCGGCACTGACGGCGCGGGCCGTATGTGGGCTGGTACGTATTGTCATACGCGCGGTATGAGCGATAGCGGCTGTAGCAGTAATCGGCATGCGAATTGCCCGTCTGCACGCGCGGCTGCGAGGCTATAATGCCACCGATGATTGCGCCGGCGGCCAAGCCCCCGATTATGGCGCCGGTGTTGTCATGGTGCCGATAATACCGGTCGCGGTAGTAGCGGTCGCCATAATAGCGGCGGTCCCTGTCCCATCCGCGATCATAGCGATAACGGTCCGAATAGCGGTAATTGCGGCCCCAACCTTGATTATAACGAGGGCATTTCGTGAAGTTGTTGCAGCCCACCTGAAGAAGCTCGGCCTGGTCGCCGGCGGCTTGGGGTTGCACTGCCGACTGGACAGGGTTTGCCGTATAGGCCGGCCCCGCCCAAGCGGGCATTCCGGAGAATGCGGTTGCTATCGACAGTGCAATTATCGCTAATCTTCTCATTCTGCTCACCAGCTTTCTTGACGTATCTATTGCTGTTTAAACGCATTTCCGACCACTAAGTTCAATCGCCTTCGTGTTCCGGTTCGACGGGTATGGTGAGAGGGATGTTTTTCAGGGGCGGCGCGGACCGTTTCCGGCGAACTCCTGCCGTCTCCACTTCACCCTTTCCCCGCCCTTGCCACCCCTTGCCAAACTCGCTAAGAGACGCGCCAACTTTCGTCCTTGGTTGGCGAGGCTAGAAGCGTTCCAGAAACCAGTATTTCCGGGCTCTTCGGCCATTTGGCAGCCGGGGGTTTCTGATGCCCGGGAGGGCAATGCGTCTCCCGGCGGTTTGTGAACGCGTGGCGTACCGGAGAAGCAAATCCCGTTTCCGGCACTCGCGCGCGGGTCGTGGTAGAGGCTTATGGCACGCATCGTTATGAAATTCGGCGGAACCTCCGTCGCTGATCTGGACCGCATCAAGAACGTTGCCCGCCATGTGAAACGTGAAGTCGACGCCGGCCATGAAGTGGCAGTCGTCGTTTCCGCCATGTCCGGCAAGACCAATGAGTTGGTTGGCTGGGTGCAAGGCACGCCGAAGGTGATCGGCGCCAACTCGCCTTTCTACGACGCACGCGAATATGACGCCGTGGTCGCCTCAGGCGAACAGGTCACGTCAGGCCTTCTGGCGATCGCTCTGCAGAGCATGGGCATCAATGCCCGTTCCTGGCAGGGCTGGCAGATTCCGATCCGCACAGACAACGCGCACGGCGCCGCGCGCATCATGGAGATCGACGGCACCGATATCATCAAGCGCATGGGCGAGGGTCAGGTCGCGGTCGTTGCCGGCTTCCAGGGGCTTGGCCCCGATAACCGCATTTCGACGCTCGGGCGCGGCGGATCGGACACGTCGGCAGTGGCGATCGCGGCCGCAGTGAAGGCCGACCGCTGCGACATCTATACCGACGTCGACGGCGTCTACACGACCGATCCGCGCATCGAGCCCAAGGCCCGGCGCCTGAAGAAGATCGCCTTCGAAGAAATGCTGGAAATGGCGTCTCTCGGTGCCAAGGTTCTCCAGGTGCGCTCGGTGGAGCTTGCCATGGTGCACAAGGTACGCACCTTTGTGCGTTCGTCTTTCGAGGATCCCGATGCTCCGGGCATGGGTGACCTCTTGAACCCGCCCGGAACGCTGATTTGTGACGAGGATGAAATCGTGGAACAGGAAGTAGTCACCGGCATCGCCTATGCCAAGGATGAGGCTCAGATCTCGCTTCGCCGTCTTGCCGACCGGCCAGGCGTTTCCGCCGCGATCTTCGGTCCGCTTGCCGAAAGCCACATCAACGTCGATATGATCGTTCAGAACATCTCTGAAGATGGTTCGAAGACGGACATGACCTTCACCGTTCCCTCGGGAGATGTCGAGAAGGCCATCAAGGTCCTCTCCGACAACAAGGCGAAGATCGGCTACGACGTTGCACAGAGCGAATCGGGGCTGGTGAAGGTCTCGGTCATCGGCATCGGCATGCGCAGCCATGCGGGTGTTGCGGCGACCGCCTTCCGGGCACTTGCCGAAAAAGGCATCAACATCAAGGCAATTACAACTTCGGAGATCAAGATTTCGATCCTGATCGACGGTCCTTACGCAGAACTCGCTGTCAGAACTTTGCATTCCTGCTACGGTCTGGATAAGAATTGATTCCCAGCGGGCGGCCTGCCCCTTCAGGTTGAAGATGCGGCCGGTTCTTCTGTCCGCACCAAGCGTTTGTTTCGGGGAGCTTGAGACGCAATGAGAGACCTTTCCGGCGGTCCGCGCGTATTGCTCAAGCGGCTGCGCGAATTGATGGCGGAGCCGCTGGAGCCGCAGGAGCGACTCGACCGGATCGTGCGCCAGATCGCCAGCAACATGGTGGCAGAGGTGTGCTCCGTCTACGTGCTGCGGGCCGACGGCGTTCTCGAGCTCTATGCGACCGAGGGTCTCAAAAAAGAAGCCGTCCACCTTTCGCAACTGAAGATGGGGCAGGGTCTCGTCGGCACGATCGCCGCATCGGCCCAGCCGCTCAATCTTTCCGACGCACAGTCGCATCCGGCCTTCCGCTACCTGCCGGAAACGGGTGAAGAGATCTACCATTCCTTCCTCGGTGTGCCGATCCTGCGGACCGGCCGCTCGCTCGGCGTTCTCGTCGTGCAGAACAAGGCGAGCCGCAATTATCGCGACGAGGAACTGGAGGCCCTCGAAACAACGGCGATGGTTCTCGCCGAGATGATCGCGACCGGCGAACTCAAGAAGATCACCAAGCCGGGTCTCGAACTCGATCTCACCCGTTCGGTCACAGTCGACGGCGATACCTATAATGACGGCATCGGTCTCGGTTACGTCGTGCTGCACGAGCCGCGCATCGTTGTTACCAATCTCCTCAATGAAGATGCGGAGAAGGAAATCCGGCGGCTGGCGGAAGCCATGGGCTCGCTCAGGATCTCGATCGACGACATGCTGTCGCGCCGCGATGTCTCCATGGAAGGTGAGCACCGCGAGGTGCTCGAAACCTATCGCATGTTCGCCCATGACCAGGGCTGGGTGCGCAAGCTGGAAGAAGCGATCCGCAACGGCCTGACGGCGGAAGCGGCGGTCGAGAAGGTCCAGAGCGACACCAAGGCGCGCATGATGCGCCTGACCGATCCGTATCTTCGCGAGCGGATGCACGATTTCGAAGATCTGGCGAACCGGCTGCTGCGCGTATTGACCGGTTATACAGGTCGCACGACGGCGGAAGGCTTTCCGACCGACGCGATCATCCTGGCGCGTGCCATGGGGGCGGCGGAGCTTCTCGACTACCCGCGGGCCAATGTGCGCGGTCTGGTGCTGGAAGAAGGCGCGGTGACCAGCCATGTGGTGATCGTTGCACGCGCCATGGGCATTCCGGTCATCGGCCAGGCGGCGGGTGTCGTCGCTCTCGCCGAAAATGGTGATGCCGTCATTATCGATGGTGACGAAGGGCATGTGCATATCCGACCGATGCCGGAGCATCAGCGCTCTTATGAAGAAAAGGTTCGCTTCCGCGCCCGCCGGCAGGAACAGTTCCGAGCATTGCGTTCCGTCGAGCCGGTCACCCGGGATGGTCAGCGCATTCAGCTTCTGATGAATGCCGGCCTGCTGGTCGACCTGCCGCAGTTGGCGGAATCGGGTGCGGAAGGCATCGGTCTCTTCCGGACAGAACTGCAATTCATGATCGCGTCAACCATGCCGAAAGCGGAAGAGCAGGAGATGTTCTACCGCAATGTGCTGAAGCAGGCGGCGGGCCGTGTCGTGACTTTCCGTACGCTCGATATCGGTGGCGATAAGGTCGTTCCTTACTTCCGCGGCCACGAGGAAGAGAATCCAGCGCTCGGCTGGCGGGCAATCCGCCTGTCGCTTGACCGTCCGGGGCTGTTGCGCACCCAGCTGCGCGCCATGCTGAAGGCTGCGGCAGGCGCCGAGCTGAAGCTGATGGTGCCGATGGTGACCGAGGTTTCTGAGCTTAGGCAGGTGCGCGAACTTCTGCAGAAGGAAGTGCAGCATCTTTCGCGTTTCGGCCATGGCCTGCCGCGCAAGCTGCAGTTCGGCGCGATGCTGGAAGTGCCGGCGCTGCTCTGGCAGCTCGACGAGCTGATGGATGCGGTCGATTTCGTCTCGGTCGGTTCCAACGATCTCTTCCAGTTCGCCATGGCGGTCGATCGCGGCAACGCGCGGGTGTCGGAGCGCTTCGATCCACTGGAACGGCCGTTCCTGCGGATTCTGCGCGATATCGTGCGCGGTGCCGATCGCAACAAGACACCGGTGACCCTCTGCGGTGAGCTGGCAGGAAAGCCGCTTTCGGCTATGGCGTTGCTGGGCGTCGGTTTCCGCTCCATCTCCATGTCGCCGGCTTCGATCGGGCCGGTCAAGGCGATGCTGCTGGGCCTCGATGCCGAGGCTCTTACTAAGGCCGTTAATGAGGCGCTCGACGACCGAAATGCGACCGTGCCGATGCGCGAAGTGCTTGCCCGCTTCGCCGAGAGCCACAATATTCCCCTTTAGACATATATAAGAAGAATTGGAGCAAGGGGTGGCGAAGCTTCCCATTGAAAAGATGCGCGAGCTTGAGCGCCGGTTCGGCGAGATCGAAGCGCGCATGTCGGCCGGCCCTTCGGCCGATGTTTATGTAAAGCTCGCGTCCGAATATTCAGAGCTGCAGCCGGTCGTCACAAAGATCCGTGCCTATCAGAAAGCAGCCAGCGAACTTGCCGATCTGGAGCTGCTGCTCGAGGACAAGTCCGTCGATCGCGACATGCGCGAGCTCGCCGAACTCGAGCTGCCTGACGTGAAAGAGCGGATCGAGACGCTGGAGAACGAAATCCAGATCCTGCTGCTGCCGAAGGATGCGGCCGATGAAAAGAGCGCGATCCTGGAAATCCGCGCCGGCACCGGCGGCAACGAGGCTGCGCTTTTTGCCGGTGACCTTTTCCGCATGTACGAGCGCTACGCGTCGACACATGGCTGGAAGGTGGAAGTGCTGTCGTCAAGCGAGGGCGAAGCCGGCGGCTTTAAGGAAATCATCGCTACAATCACCGGCAAAGGTGTCTTTGCCAAGCTGAAGTTCGAATCCGGCGTGCACCGTGTGCAGCGTGTGCCGGAGACGGAAGCCGGTGGGCGCATCCACACATCGGCGGCGACGGTTGCGGTCCTGCCCGAGGCCGAGGAGATCGATATCGAAATCCGGCCGGAGGATATCCGCATCGATACGATGCGCTCGTCGGGTGCGGGCGGCCAGCACGTCAACACGACGGACTCGGCGGTGCGTATCACGCACTTGCCGACAGGTATCGTTGTGACCAGCTCGGAAAAATCGCAGCACCAGAACCGCGCCAAGGCCATGCAGGTGCTTCGGTCGCGTCTTTACGATGCCGAGCGGCAGAGGGCCGATAGCGAACGGTCTGCCGACCGCAAAAGCCAGGTCGGGTCCGGGGACCGTTCCGAGCGCATCCGCACCTACAATTTCCCGCAGGGCCGTGTGACTGACCATCGAATCAACCTGACGCTTTATAAACTCGACCGGATGATGATCGGCGAGATCGACGAAGTGGTGGATGCGCTGCTTGCTGATTATCAGGCGAGCCAGCTCGCGCAGCTTGGCGAACAGCAATGACCGCATCCGGGCCGACGGTTTCCGAAATGCTTGCGGAGGCCCGGCGCCGTTTCACGGAAGCCGGCATCGCTGATCCGCAGACCGATGCGCGGCTGCTGATTTCGGGATTGTTGAAGCTCTCGCCGACCGAGATGCTGACCGCAGGCCGTGACGTGGTTTCGGAAGAGCAGGCGGGAACCATCGGTCGGGCGATCGAAAGGCGGTTGAAACACGAGCCGGTGCATCGCATTCTCGGAGAGCGGGAGTTCTACGGCCTGCCGCTTTCGCTGTCCGCCGGCACGCTGGAACCGCGACCGGATACGGAAATCCTCGTCGATACGATCATTCCTTATCTGCGCGACCTTGCAAAGACGGAGGGCAATCTCCACATCCTTGATCTAGGAACCGGGACCGGAGCGATTTGTCTTGCGCTCCTGAGTGAATGCCCGGAAGCATCAGGCATCGGCAGCGACATTTCGACCGATGCACTTGAGACGGCAAGATCAAACGCAGAAAGAAACGGTTTGCAGGATCGATTCACGACCATTCGGTCGAACTGGTTCGAGAACATCCACGGGACGTTTCATGCGCTTGTCTCAAATCCGCCCTATATTGCTTCCAATGTTATTCACGATCTCGCTCCCGAAGTGACGAAATTTGATCCAGCTGCAGCTCTGGACGGCGGCTCGGATGGGCTTGACGCCTACAAAGCCATAGCAAAAGATGCCGGAAGGTTCGTACGGCCAAATGGGATCGTCGGACTTGAAATAGGCTATGATCAGCGAAACGATGTGACGGCGATCTTTGAAGCGGAAGGCTTCAAGTGCCTCAAATCCGTGAAAGACTATGGTCAGAATGACAGAGTGCTCGTGTTCTCGCCGGCATGACTGGCGACAAATTGCAGCATCGAACTGGACATTGTTGCTATTGCGAAGAAAAAGGCTTGGATTTCCCGAGGAAGCAATATAGGTTGCCCTCACGCGTTGGGCGCATAGGAATGAACGAGATTCGTTCGGTACTTGCTCAGCTTCGGGGGTCTGCTCTTTTAAACGAGAGTTTCAAAGGTTGAACACGACCCAATGCGTGAATCAGTCAAACTGACTTGAAGACAAGCGGCAGGTCGGCGCGAAGGCGCACTATGCTTGCGGCACGAAGGCCCTGATCCGGATAGACCGGTCTTGGCGGTTGGTGCCATGTATCCAATCACAAACAGAGAATTCAGGTGAACGATCGATGAGGCCAGGACAGCAGAACAAGCGCGGTCGAGGGCGTGGCAATAACAATAATAACAATGGCGGCGGCGGAAATAACAATAACAACAATTTCAACCGCAAGGGCGGCAATCCGCTGACCAGGACTTATGACAGTTCCGGTCCCGATGTGAAGATCCGCGGCACTGCCCAGCACATCGCTGAGAAATATGCGCAGCTCGCCCGTGACGCCCAGAGCTCCGGCGACCGCGTCATTGCCGAAAATTACCTGCAGCACGCCGAACATTACAACCGCATCATTGCCGCCGCGCAGGCGCAGATGCAGGAGCGCTTCCAGCGCGACGACCGCAACGACTATAATGATCGTGACAATGCGGACCGCGATGGTGACGATCTTGATACGGGTGACAATGACGATGTCGTCATCGTTCAGCCGCCGCACCAGCAGCAGCGAGAAGAGCGACAGCCGCAACGCGAAGAGCGTCAGCAACAGCGTGAAGAGCGTCAGCCGCGTGAACAGCGCCAGCCACGTGAACAGCAGCCGGCCGCACCGGTGCAGCAGGCGGAGGCCATCGACGGAACCGGACCGCAGCCGGAGATCGAGGGTATTCCGGCGGAAGTTGCCATGGAAGAAGAGGGTGGCGCAGCGCAGCCTGTTGAACGCCAGCCCCGTCGCCGTGCCGCAGGCGCCCGCCCCCGCCGTCCGCGCCGCGCCGCTGAAGGCGAAGCAGCAGGCGAAGAGGGCGCTTCCAGCGAGGCACCTGCTCTGGCCGAGGCAGCTTCGGAGTAAGCTCGTTTCAAATATCCATGGACCCGAGAAGCCGCCCCCCTAGGCGGCTTCTTCTTTAGGGGCACGGGCCGCGTGTCACGCCGGATCATTCTCGCGCCTGTCTTTGCCCATCGCGGTTGGAATCCGACTTTTAGATCAAGCGAATCTGACCAGGCGGCAAAATTGGAGAGGTTTGCGAAGCGGCCTATGACGCGTGGTTTTTCCCGTGTCCCGCCCCTTTAAACTCTCCGGATTCCCCACCATATCCACCTCAGTTTAGTTTGCCGCAAATCTCAATGGCGACAAACAAGGGCTTGCCTTTTGAGGGAGCTCAATCTCAATCATCGGTCTGTGCCTTATGAAGGGCAGGGCGATTCATGGAGGTAACATATGAATATCGAGAAATACTCCGAGCGGGTGCGCGGTTTCGTTCAGTCCGCCCAGACCTATGCGCTTGCGCAGGGGCACCAGCAATTCACTGCGGAACATGTGCTCAAAGTCCTGCTCGATGACGATCAGGGCATGGCCGCTTCGCTGATCGAGCGCGCCGGCGGTGATGTAAAAGCCGCGCGGCTCGCCAATGATGCCGCGCTTGCCAAGCTGCCGAAGATTTCCGGCGGCAATGGTAACATCTATCTTGCCCAGCCGCTTGCCAAGGTCTTCTCCACTGCCGAAGAAGCTGCAAAAAAGGCCGGCGATAGCTTCGTGACGGTCGAACGTCTGCTGCAGGCACTGGCGATCGAAACCTCTGCCTCGACCTATCAGTCGCTGAAGAACGCCGGTGTGACCGCGCAGGCGCTCAATCAGGTCATCAATGAAATCCGCAAGGGCCGCACCGCCGATACAGCGAGCGCCGAGCAGGGTTTCGACAGCCTGAAGAAATATGCACGCGACCTGACAAGTGATGCCCGCGAAGGCAAGCTCGACCCGGTTATCGGCCGCGACGATGAAATTCGCCGCACGATCCAGGTTCTCTCGCGCCGTACCAAGAACAATCCCGTTCTGATCGGCGAGCCGGGCGTCGGCAAGACCGCGATCGTCGAAGGGCTTGCGCTGCGTATCGTCAATGGCGACGTGCCTGAGAGCCTGAAGGACAAGAAGCTGATGGCGCTCGACATGGGCGCCCTGATTGCCGGCGCGAAGTTCCGCGGCGAGTTCGAGGAACGCCTTAAGGCGGTGCTGAACGAGGTCCAGTCTGAAAATGGCGAGATCATCCTCTTCATCGATGAAATGCACACGCTTGTTGGCGCCGGCAAGGCTGACGGCGCGATGGATGCCTCGAACCTGCTGAAGCCGGCTCTTGCCCGCGGCGAACTGCATTGCGTCGGTGCGACGACGCTCGACGAATATCGCAAGCATGTCGAGAAGGACCCGGCTCTCGCCCGCCGCTTCCAGCCGGTCATGGTCGAAGAGCCGACGGTCGAGGATACGATTTCGATCCTGCGCGGCCTGAAGGAAAAGTACGAGCAGCATCACAAGGTGCGCATCGCCGATGCGGCGCTGGTTGCTGCGGCGACCCTTTCCAACCGCTATATCACCGACCGTTTCCTGCCGGACAAGGCGATCGACCTGATGGATGAGGCGGCTGCGCGTCTGCGCATGCAGGTGGATTCCAAGCCGGAAGAGCTCGATGAGCTCGACCGCCGCATCATCCAGCTGAAGATCGAACGCGAGGCGCTGAAGAAGGAAACCGATGTGGCTTCCGCCGACCGGCTGAAGCGGCTGGAAGGTGAACTGACCTCGCTCGAGGAAGAAGCGGATGCGCTGACAGCCCGCTGGCAGGCGGAAAAGCAGAAGCTCGGTCTTGCCGCTGACCTGAAGAAGCAGCTCGACGATGCCCGCAACGAATTGGCGATCGCCCAGCGCAAGGGTGAATTCCAGCGCGCTGGCGAGCTTGCCTATGGTGTGATCCCGGGTCTCGAAAAGCAGCTTGCCGATGCCGAAAGCAAGGAAGACAACAGCCGCAACGCGATGGTCCAGGAGGTCGTGACCCCCGACAATATCGCCCACGTCGTCTCCCGGTGGACCGGCATTCCGGTCGACAAGATGCTGGAAGGCGAACGCGACAAGCTGCTCAGGATGGAAGACGATCTGGCGAAATCGGTGATCGGTCAAGGCGATGCGGTTCAGGCTGTATCCCGTGCCGTGCGCCGTGCCCGCGCAGGCCTTCAGGATCCGAACCGGCCGATCGGCTCGTTCATCTTCCTCGGCCCGACCGGTGTCGGCAAGACGGAACTCACCAAGGCGCTTGCCCGCTTCCTTTTCGACGACGAGACGGCAATGGTACGCATGGATATGTCCGAGTATATGGAGAAGCACTCCGTTGCCCGGCTGATCGGTGCGCCTCCCGGTTATGTCGGCTATGACGAAGGCGGTGCGCTGACGGAAGCCGTCCGCCGCCGGCCCTATCAGGTCGTGCTGTTCGACGAGATCGAGAAGGCGCATCCCGATGTCTTCAACATCCTGCTGCAGGTCCTGGATGATGGTCGCTTGACCGACGGTCAGGGCCGGACGGTCGACTTCCGCAACACGATGATCATCATGACCTCGAATCTCGGTGCCGAATACCTGACGCAGTTGCGTGAGGGTGAGGACAGCGAGACTGTTCGCGAGCAGGTGATGGACGTAGTTCGCGGTCACTTCCGGCCGGAATTCCTGAACCGTATCGACGAGATCATCCTCTTCCATCGCCTGAAGCGTGAGGAAATGGGCGCGATCGTCGATATTCAGCTGAAGCGGCTGATTTCGCTGTTGTCCGAGCGCAAGATCGTGCTCGACCTCGATGGGGACGCCCGCAACTGGCTGGCGAACAAGGGATACGATCCTGTCTACGGCGCGCGTCCGCTGAAGCGGGTGATCCAGAAATTCGTCCAGGATCCGCTTGCCGAGCAGATCCTCTCGGGCCAGGTGCCGGACGGATCGACGGTGAAGATCACCAGTGGATCGGATCGCTTGTTGTTCCGGTCGAAACAGTCGGTGGGCGAAGCGGCGTAAGGCCGCGTTGGCGAGAATTGAAAATGGCGGCCTTCGGGCCGCCGTTTTTGTTTCTGCAGACGGAGGATTACTTGCTGGCGACCTGGTCCGAGGCGGGCTGGTTGTTCAGCAGCGTGTCGATGCGTTTGCGCTCGTCCTCGAACTTGGCGAGTGCATCGCCCTGGAGCGACTTGCCGCCCGGCAGGCGGATGCGCAGTGGGTCGACCTTGGTGCCATTGACGATCAGTTCGTAATGCAGATGCGGGCCAGTGGACTCACCCGTCGTGCCCACCCAGCCGATGACCTGACCCTGTCGCACCTTTGCTCCCGGCACGATGCCCTTGGCGATGGCGCTCTGGTGGTTATAGGAGGATTCATAGCCATTGGCATGGCGGACGATCGTCTGGTTGCCATAGCCGCCGGAATCCCAGCCGGCCTTTTCGACCGTACCATTACCGGCTGCGATGATTGCCGTTCCGCGCGGCGCTGCCCAGTCTACACCCGTATGCATGCGCGCGAAGCCGAGGATCGGATGGCGGCGCATGCCGAAGCCGGATTTGAAAATGCCGTTCGGGACAGGGTTGCGCAGCAGGAACTGCCGGATGCTCTTACCCTCCTGATCGAAGTAGTCGATCGTGCCGTCTTCCGGGTCCTGAAAGCGGTAGAAGCGCGTCAACGTATCGCCAAAACGGGCGTTGACATAGAGAAGGTCGGAATCCTCGGTCGCCTGGCCGTTGCTGTCAGCCACCGAGAAGAAGGCTTCGAGGTAGTCCGTCGGCTTCAACTGCGCCTGGAAATCTACGTTGGCGGCAAGCAGCTTGATGATCAGCGCTGTCATATCCTTGGTCATGCCGTAGGAAAGGGCTGCGCGGTAAATGCCGTCGTAGACGCGCGGCAGATTCTGGCCGGCGGGCGGAGCGAAGGAATTGTCTTCGAAAGCGGTGGCGATCGCATCCAG